>JAKBBE010000053.1 GCA_021826035.1 Pseudomonadota bacterium
CGGACCTCAGCACCGCCTCGGTGCTCAAGGTGTCCGCCCAGGGGACCTACAACGCCAATGGCACGCTGACGGTCTCGCACATGGCCGTCATGCTCAACAACTAACGCAAGCGCTGCGCCGGCGTCCGCCCGCTCCGGGGCGGACGCCGGCGGCTCGCCCCGCCGCGTCCGCGTTTCCGTTCGGACCGCTTCGACCTTCACTCGCACTTCAACCGTACGCGCCCGTCCGTGGGGCAAGCGCCGGCCTCGCGGCAAGCCCAGCCGGGCCGCGTTCCTGTCGTGATCATCCACAGCTTTGCAGCCCGCACGCCGCAGCGCAGTATGCGGGCGACACGCCGCCCGGGTGCCCGGCCCGCAGAACGCGTGAGGGGTCTGAGCGCCGTGCGGATCTGCGCCTCGCGCCCGAGTCCACCCGCTCCCCGCGAGCGCCGTGACCCTTGGCCCTTGCGGAGGTTTCAACCATGGACAAGACACGTGAGCTGTCCCACCGGATGCGGGGTGGAGTCGGCGTTCTGTGGTATGGACTTACCATGTCGGCGCTGCTGGCGCTGTCGGGCTGCTGAGCCGGCTCCGGCTCGGGTATGTTCGCGAGCGGCCCCTCGCCCTCGAGCAAGCAGAGTCCCTGAAACGGCTGCGGCACCGCGGTGGCATCGCTGGCGGATGCGCCGCGGGATGTCGTCGGCCACATCGTCTAGGTCGACTCCCTCAGCCTCACTCGCTCGAACGGCGCCGTCGTCCAGAGGATCCCGGCGGTCTCCCAGGTCGACGTCTCGCAACTGGTGATCCTCTCGCAGATCCTCACCGCCGATCAGGTGCCACAGGGCAGCTACAGCGCCACGCAGCAGACGCTCGAGCACAGCCAAACCGATATCGTGCTCAGCACCGCCTGGGAGCAGGCATCTGCTGGCAGGAGCTGCTGAGGTTGCTGCAGTGTCCTGGCGCCGGCGACGCGCCGGATGCGTTTGAGAAGACTGGCTCGAAGTACCGCCCCTGGGCGCGGTATCAGGAACGAAACATGGCGTCGAGACGCGGCGAGGCGCCTCGCCGAAGGCCATCGCGCCGCGGCTTCAAGGCCGGAGCTCGCTGCGGCCAGCCGCAGACCGGGTCACTCCCTCACCCCGTCTCCGGCCACTTCGACTTTCCAGGTCTTGCCATCCTTGGAACTTTGAATCTCGACATGCACGCGAGCCGGCGGATCCCAGCGGTAAACAATCCGCTCGGTGATCGGCTTGCCCGGTCGCGCCGGCTGTCCGTACTCGATCCAGGTGTTCCCATCGATCGTCATCCGCGACACCAGCAGGTCCTTCGCCGGCGCGCCGCTCGCGAACAGCTCGTAGTGCCAGAAGCTGTGGTCCTCGCTATTGTACGTATCCACGACCAGGGACTCGACCGGCTTGCCGCCCCAGACGTTGCTGAACGTACATTCCAGATACAGTCGATTCGGCGACCATCGGCAATCTTCGTTCCAGGTAAACGACACGCGCTTGCCGTGCTCGCGCGATGTCCCGTGAAACACCCATCGGCCGACCGAAGGCTCGAGTTTGGCGAGCGCCGGTGGATTGAACTTCGCATTCGCGGCCCATGCGCTCGAGAGAAGCCCCAGTGCGGCAGCCACTGACACCAACGCCCTTCTCATCGTTCGCCACCTCGCTGTTGCGCCAGCTCCTCCCGTCGGTCGTAGAATACTCGCGCCGTCGATGCCCGGGTACCGGCGACTGCGGTGTTGAGACACCCGTGTGTCCTGCACCGACTGAGGCGAATCCGACAGCATTCGAGCTCGTCTCAGAGCACCCAATTGACCGTACAGCTTGTGCGGAAGCCGGTCGCTCTGCAGCCCCTGCGCCTCGCGGCCTCGATCGGTGGGTCCAGGGCCACCACGGTGCCATCTCATAGGCTGAGCGCCTTCTGCAACTTTCCGAGACCTTCTTCAAGCATATGATCCGAGATGGTGAGCGGCACCAGGATGCGGATGGTCTCACCCTGCAGTCCGCACGACAGCAGGATCAGCCCCTCAGTCAGCGCCCGCTGGGTCGCACGCTTGGCACCGGGGCCGTCGGGTTCCCCCCCCGGGGCGCTGTCTAGGACATCAAACCCGATCATTGCCCCGAGGCCGCGGATGTTGCCGATCGCAACGCCATTGCCGCGCGTGGCCAGAGTTTCGAGCCGCCGCCGGATGTGCACGCCGATGGCTTGCGCACGCACCAGCAGATTTTCCTCCTCCATGATGTCCAGTACGGCAAGCGCAGCTGCACAGCCGATCGGGGAACCGCCGTACGTGCCGCCGAGTCCACCGGGCTCGACCGCGTCCATGACCGCGGCGCGCCCCAGCACGGCGGAAAGCGGAAATCCCCCTGCGAGCGACTTGGCGAGCGTGACCAGATCCGGTTCGACGTCGGCATGCTCGATGGCGAACATCCGCCCAGTACGCCCGAAGCCCGATTGGATCTCATCGGCGATCAGGAGGATGCCGTGAGTGTCGCAGAGCTTTCTCAGAGCGATGAGCAGCTCCGGCGGTGCGACGTTGAATCCCCCCTCGCCCTGAACCGGCTCGATGATGAAGGCCGCGACACGAGACGGCTCGACGTCACTACGCAGAAGCAGCTCCAGAGCGCGTAGACTATCCTGCACGCTCACCCCCCGATGCGCGGACGGGAAAGGAATGCGGAATATTCCCGGCAGCGCCACATCGAGTCCATGTTTGTATGGCACCGCACGCCCGGTCAGCGCCACACCGAGACTCGTGCGGCCATGGAATGCACCGCTGAAGGCGATGATCGCCGTGCGTCCGGTCGCGACGCGCGCGATCTTCACCGCCGCTTCCACCGCTTCGACACCAGTGGTCAGCAGCAGGCTCTTGGCCGGGCCCGAGAAGGGTGCAATGTCGCCCAGGCGTTCGGCCAGCCGGATATAGGACTCATAGGCCATAACCTGGAAGGACGTGTGCGTGAAGCGTTGCAGCTGCTCCGTCACGGCGGCGATGACTTTGGGATGGCGATGTCCGGTGGCCAATACGCCGATGCCGCCTGCGAAGTCGATGTACCGACGGCCCAGCGAATCCCAGACTTCGGCGTTCTCGGCACGCACGGCGAACTCCGGGGTGGCGCTAGCCACACCGCGCGCCACGGCAGCAGACCGACGGGCATTGATGTCATTAGTGTCTTGCGTTCCCATGTTGAATCTCTCTAATTGGACTAATCGCCTTGGGCACCTGCCGCTCGGCGATGTGGCGGAAGCCACGCAGTGTGTTCGAACGGCTGAAGCACCGGAGGACCTGCTCCAGCCGCTCGCGTACGTCGTGAGCGGCAGGAATGTCCCCGCGACGGCGCTGCGCGTGCCCGCACACATATGAGACATTCCAATTCTCGGCAAGCGTGACGAGCCGCGCAGCCGTCTCCGCGCGCGACTCGACGAAGCGCCGCTCCTGAAGCAATCGGCACAACCGCATGAGCTTGGCTTCTACAGGCGATGAACCAGCCATGCTCTCGGTACGCAAGCCAACCCTGCCGTTCAATAGACCAGAGCCGCATCAGAAGCTGTACGTGTATCGCACCCCGAGCACCCTGGGTCTGATGGGCGTCTGTGCCACGATGAAATTATCTGTGCTGGTAAACACTACCGCGTTTGAATTGCTCAGATTTTCGCCGTAGGCGGACAGCGACCAATGATCCTTCGACACCCCGATCGAAGCCGCATAGGTCGTGTACGCGGGGTCCTCGAACCTAATCCTCGCGGTCCCCACGGTAACGCCCGGAACGAAAGGCGGATTCGAGCCGGCTTGAGTGAAGGAGTGCCCCGTGTGCACCATACCCACTTGCAGATGCCCCACGGCCCCGTTCAGGTAGTCAAAGTAGGACGGGGCGGAAATCGGGAAATCGTAGCGCAGCAGCAACGTAAGTCGCATCGGCGGCGAATTGGCAGTCGGTGCGCCGCGCGGGCCGAAGGGGTTGCCGGTCGGGCTGCAACTGGTGGGTCCCGCAGCACATACTTCGGTAATCGGCTTGCCGTAATTTACGCTCGTGGGATTATTGTCGATGAGCGCCGGCGAATTGGTCTGCTCGCTGCTGTTCCAGGCGCCCGATCCCTCGAGCTTCAGACCACGCCAGATCTGGGCGATGAATGACGTTTCCACGCCATTGATGAGAAAGTTCTGTCCATTGGTGTTGAAGAAGATCGTGCCGGTGAGACCAGGGTCGAAAAACTCGACCTGCACATTATTCCAGTCCTCCCGATAGACGGAGCCATCCCACTGAAAATAGCGGTGGAATAGCCGCCAGTTTGTTTTCCAACCCACCTCGTAATTATTGAGCTGATCGGGTCGATACGATTCGGGAACTATCAACTGCGGCACGCCGTCCGGGCCCGGAGCGTGCAAGGTCCCTGCGTTGTTGAACCCACCCGGACGAAATCCCTGGGAGAACGTGGCGTAAGTCAAGATGTGCTGTTCGTTGCCGAAGAGCGTGGGCGCAACGTGCCAGGAAAGATTCGCCTGATAACGCCAGCCCTCCTCGGTGTCCTTGAGATTCTGCGCGTTCATGTCGATCGAGAAGGCCGGATTGTGGCAGCCGCCGGGCGGCATTCCGGCCTCGAAGCACCCGAAGCCGACCAGAGCGCTGCCGGCGGCACTGTTGAGGAATAGAAAGTGACGCGCCCCCCCTGTCAGAGTCAGGTGCGGCGTCAGGTCGAAGCTGACCGACGCGAATTCGGCAACCTGACGCTCCTCGCGAACGGCGTCCAGACCGAACGCGGTGCTGCTGGTCTGCAGGCCGGGGTTTTTGGCGTAGCCGGGGAAAGTGCCCTCCACGGCGAAGCAACCGGTATTGCCCGGGGTTCCCGGCGCGCCATTCGATGTGCAAGCGGGTACCGTGCGGTACAAGTCCTGGGTCTGATCGTAAATGGTATTGTCTTCCTCAAAGGCACCGACGATCGCACGCAGACGCCAATTTGACGGAGTCTGCACTCGCACCTCGTGCTGCCAGTGCCGGTCCTGCTGGTGCGACTGTACCGGTGCTACTGGCGAGAAGCAGGTTGACCTCAGGCTGGTGTCGCCACCCGTACCCGGCCCGTAACACTCGTAATAGGCGCCATAGACTCCACGGGCATAGCTCGTGTAGTCGGCCTGAGTGTCCAGATTGCGCGTGAGTAAACCACCGGTGTAGATCAGACTCAGGGGACCGGCTTTACCTTTGAGTGTCCACGCAGTGTTCGAGTCCCGTTCCTGATGGTACGTCGGGGTGAACAGAACGACTTCGAGCGGGCTCAGCGGCTGGCCGTCCGGAGCATTCGGGTACTGGAAGAACACTCCTTCGGCATCGAGGCTTTGCCACATCTGGGTAACGAGGAAGCTCCAATCATCATTGACTTGATACAGCGCTTCGATTCGGCCACCTTGGTATGTCACTGGATTAATATGGTTCCTGACTAAATCGACGTTGTTGGCGACAGGACTTCCTGGAGGCACGCAATAACCATTGTTCACACCGCCGTCTGGGCATTGTCCATTGACGGCCGGGTAGTTTGCATAATGGATGCCGAGATCAGTGTTATGTCGCGTGAATGTTCCCTGCACATTATTGATGTAGCCGCCACGTCGATCACTGTACGCCACGAAGCGCACAGCCATGTGATGCGGGACCACCGGCAGGTTGAGCACTCCGGTGACCGCTGTATTCGGGTCACCGTGCGCAGTGGTGCCGTAATCTGCGCTGAAGTTTCCCTCTACCACATCGAGTTTCGGCTTGTTGGTGATGTAGCGGATTGCGCCGGCTTCCGCGCCGGAACCGAATAGTGTTCCCTGCGGCCCCTCAAGCACCTCGATGCGGTTCATATCCACCGCGTAAATGTCCATGTTCTGATTCGGCATCTGAACGGACTGGTTATCGAGGTAAACGGCCACGTTCGGCCACGGCGCGGTATAGCCGCTGAATTGGGTCGCCTGCGAACCGGCGCCGATGCCGCGGATGAATATCTCGTTCTGGCCGGGACCGTTGTCCGCGGAACTGACGTTGGGCAGCATTCTGACGTAGTCCTCGAATGAGGAAATATGCAGTTGCTGCATCATCCGCCCGGTGAGGGCCTGCATCGTGACCGGTACGTTCTGAATGTTCTCGCTGCGGCGGGTGGCGGTTACGATGATTTCTTTCAGACCCACGGAGTGGGCGCGTGGTTTATCGACCTTCCCGAAACGTCCGGCGGGAGTATCGGGTGTTTGCGGAACCGTAGAGGCTGCGCGCGCGACGTTCGGGTCGGGTACGGGCTGCGCGGCAAGCGTTCCGATGGACACTCCGCTCAGGATGGCTGCAACAGCGTATGAGACCTTCGACTTCATGGCAAATCCTCCCGAATAGTTCTTCTAGGCCAAGTCGATTCGTTGACCGCATGCGAATTGGAACTGAACGTGCTGCCGAGGATTGATTGAACCTGTGAATTGATTGCTACGCGAATTCAAACGACGGCTTTCAGCCCGTCGATCGTCTGCCTCCGTGCCGGTGTGATTGACGCCGGAGAGCCAAATCACCCCTCAATAGCTGGGCGGAGTGATGGCCCACACGACCTCAGCTTCGTCTGGACCCGGATTTCGATAGCGATGCGGGCGGGTACTCTCGAAACCGAAGCTGTCGCCGGTCTCGAGTAGCACACTCTGGCCATCCACCCACAACTCGAGGCGGCCACGCACGATCACTCCGGCCTCCTCGCTCGAGTGCGAATACGGCTCCTCCCCTGAAGAAGCACCGGGCGCCAGACGGCACAGCACCAACTCGAGACTCCCTTTGAGGGAGGGACTGAGTAATTCATCCACGATTCCTGTGGAGTAGTCGATGCGCCGCCGCCGCGAACGACGAACCACCAGGCCTCGCTCCTGGGGACGCACCGTGTCCGCCTCGAAGAACCAGCCGATGGTGACGCCCAGTGCCTGCGCAATCGACATCAACGCCTTGATGGAGGGCATCGCCTTTTGCCGCTCCACCATACTCAGATATCCGACCGACAGACCACTGGTGGCAGCGAGGTCGCTCAACGTCAGGTTGCGCGCCTTGCGCAGCCCGCGGATTTCAGTGCCCAGATCGCTCGTCATGACCTCGGACGCATCCGTGGCTTCGGGCTGTGCCGAAGGCATCAGGGCGCGACTCTGTCGGCTATTCATGTTCTTCGGTCGTCGTGGACCATTGCCGTCTGGCCAAATTCCAACCTCCCGCCGGACCGTGTCCTGGCGCCCCGGGCAAGGCGTGGCGCCTACACGATGCGCCCCCCAGTTTCATAAGGCGCGCCTCTCCGGGTCCCACCGCAGTCTGCCGCAACATCAGACCGCACTCCGCAAAGTCCGCTCAGACTCGCCAAACCCACAACTCTCACAAAATGGGCGTAACCCGATGTCAGCACTCGAATTTCGCCCGTACGCGGTTCTCTCGCACCGTTGGAAATTGATGCGTGATTGAAATTCGACGCCAAAAATTTCACTAGAGTTATGGTAAAGTGGCAAAAAAGTTTTATCAAGCACAAATCAAGACGGGGTCAACGTGCCACAACAGTACGATGCGATCGTCATTGGTGCAGGTCATAACGGCCTGACCTGCGGGGCTTATCTCGCCCGGGCCGGACTCAAGGTCTTAATCCTGGAGCGCAGGCACGTTATCGGCGGTGCTGCCGTCACCGAGGAGGTCGTACCCGGATTCAAGTTCTCGGTGTTCAGCTATCTGATGAGCCTGTTGCACCCGAAGGTCATCCAGGAGCTCGAACTCGCGCGCTACGGCTACCAAGTGCTGCCAGCCACCGACATGTTCGGTCCGTTGCCCGACAACGACTACATCACCTTTTCAGATGACATCGCGCGAACGCAGCGCAGCTTCGCCCGCTTCTCCCGCAAAGACGCCGAGATCTATCCCGAATTCGACCGTTACCTCATGGACTCGGTGAAGATCATGCGCCGGCTCCTGCTCGAGACCCCACCCGACCCCACGTGCCGGGACTGGCGCTCGTTCAAGGAGACCGCGAAATTCCTGTGGCGCTACCGCCGGGTCTGCGGCCGGCTGTTCCGGTTCGTGGATCTGCTAACCATGAGTGCGGACGATTATCTGTCCGAGTGGTTCGAGCGAACGGAAATCAGAGCACTGCTTGCGTACTATGCGAGCATCGGCACATTCGCTGGCCCAAAGAGCCCAGGTTCGGCCTATGTCATCATGCATCACGTCATGGGTGAGCACGCCGGCGCCGGGGGATGGGGATTCGTGCGCGGCGGCATGGGCGCGATCAGCACCGCCATTGCCCGATCCGGCATGGAAAAAGGCGTGACCATTCAGACACAGGCCGAGGTGTCGGGCATCGACACTGCCAACGGCCGCGTGACCGGCGTCACGCTCGCCGACGGTTCGCGACACTATGCAAAAACCGTCGTCAGCAACGTATCCGCGAAGATCACGTTTCTTAAGCTTCTCGATCGGAACGAGTTACCGCCGGAATTCGTCCGGGACATCGAGACCTACCGCACGCTCTCGAGCGCGTTCAAGATCAATATCGCCTGCGAACGACTGCCCCAATACAGATCGTTCGACGCACAGAAGTGCGGAATTCCCTACCCCACTTATGTGCACCTCGGCCCAACCATCGAGTACCTGGAGCGCGCCTATGACGACGCGAAATTCGGCGACATCTCCCACAAACCGTTCGTGACGCCGGTCACACCGACGTTTGTCGACGATACGCTCGCCCCGCCGGGCAAGCACGTCGTCAACCTGTTTGGCGGCCACGCCCCGTATCACCTTCGCGATGGGGATTGGACCACGCGCAAGAACGAACTCGTGCGCAACGTGCTCGGCGTCCTCGATGAGGCCGCGCCCGGATTCTCTGACGGCATCATCGGCATGCAGGTCTTGACGCCCCCGGACATCGAGGCAGCCATCGGTACTCCCCACGGTCATATCTTTCACGGCGAACTGCAGCTCGATCAACTCTTCTGGGCGCGTCCCGCGCCTCATTGGGCCGACTATCGGACACCCATCCTTGGGCTCTATCAGTGCGGAGCCTCGGCGCATCCCGGCGGCGGCGTGGGAGCGGTCGTCGGGCGCAACGCCGCCCGCGAGATCCTGCGCGACCGACGCAGATGATTTCTGCGCATCGCTTGCAATGGCCGACGTGCAACCCGAGGCGCTCACGCTCAGAGGAACTCGTATGACTCCCGTCGGAATCAGGCTGCCTTCGTTCATCGCGCTCGGGCCGCCTCGTCTGGAAGCCTTCGCTCGAACGGACCACCACCGGCGTGCTCCACGAAGTCACCGCGGAATCTGTCGTCAAGAGATTGTCATTGCGTGTGCGCCGCTGGCCGGTGGCGCTCGTAAAGCATGCCGCATTGGCAACGCTGCGCTAGGCGTCCGTGCCATTCGGACTGATAGCTGCCGGCTCCAGCTTCCTCATCTACGAGGTCTCCACGCAGAATAAGGCGACAGATCGACAGCCTTTGAGACCTCCGCAGCGGCCGTGGTGCGCAGCCAGTAAATATGAGATCAGCCTTCGGAGACGCACATGAACTCGAATCCACCTGCCGCGGGCCAGACGGGCCTGAACCGAACACTCTCCCATCGTCATATCACGATGATCACCATTGGCGGGATCATTGGCGCCGGACTATTCGTCGGCAGCAGCGTCGCGATCGCCGGAGCGGGCCCCGCGTCAGTATTGAGCTACATCGGATCTGGCTTGATATTTGTACTCCTGATGCAGATGCTCGCCGAGATGGCCATGGCGTTGCCCGACGTCCGCTCCTTCAGTGAGTACACCCGAGCTGCGCTGGGTAACGGCGCCGGTTTTGTCACCGGATGGCTATACTGGTATTTCTGGGTGGTCGTCATTCCGGTTGAGGCCATCGCCGGCGCGGTGTTGCTACATAGTTGGCTGCCCTTGCCTGCCTGGATCCTGGGACTGATGCTCATGACCACCATGACCGCGGTCAACCTCATGTCGGCGCGCTCTTACGGCGAGTTCGAGTTCTGGTTCGCTTCGATCAAGGTCGCGGCCATCATCGTGTTCATCGCACTGGCGGCCGCATATGCACTCGGCTTCGCACCACCGAATCGCGTGCTCACGGATCTGACCGGCCACGGAGGCTTCGCGCCTCACGGCAGCATTCCGGTCCTGGCGGCTCTGGCCACGGTTTTCTTCGCGATGACCGGCGCCGAGATCACCACCGTCGCGGCAGCCGAATCTGCCGAGCCGTCGCGAGCAGTCGCCGCCATGACGCGCTCGGTCATGTTTCGCATCCTGATCTTTTACGTCGTCTCAATTTTCCTCATTGTAACCGTAATTCCCTGGTCGCTCGTCAGACCTGGATATTCCCCTTTCACGCTAGCGCTGTCGACAACCGGACACCCCTGGATCGCACGCTCCATGAACGTGGTCATACTGACCGCGGTGCTCTCATGCCTCAATTCCGCCTTTTACGTCTGCTCCCGGGTTCTATTTGTCCTGGCCAGTAACGGCGATGCACCGCAGTGGCTGGTCAAAGTCAATGCGCGACGCGTGCCCGCACGCTCGGTGGCTGTGGGAGCCGTCGCCGGTGTCATCGGTATCTTGATGAATTCCGCTGCGCCCAAGAGTGTGTTCGCGTTCCTGGTGAATGCAGGGGGAGCGCTGATCGTCTTCATCTATCTGCTGACGGCAGCCTCGCAGATCCGGTTGCGGTTCAAGCGCCAGCGCGAACGGCAGCCCGAACCGGCTATCCGCATGTGGGCCTTCCCTTGGCTGAGTTATGCGACGTGTGCCGGGCTGCTGGCGGTTCTGGCCGCCATGGCATTGACGCCGGATATGGCCAGCCAACTTTATACCAGCCTCGTTGCGTTGGCGATTGCCGTCGGGGCCTATCTGCTGCTGCGTAGGCAGCAGCTAACCAGCACGCAACGGAGCACCTCGGAAGACGGGGCGTAGTGCGGAAATCAATTATTTTCGGTTACACATGAATTAGCTGACCGTGGCGTGAACTATGTATATACCATCGCATTTTTCGGTAACAGACACCGAATCCCTGTTTCGCCTCATTCGCGAGAATCCTCTCGGCATGCTCGTCACCCATAGCGACAGCGGCCTCGATGCGAACCACTTACCATTCGAGCTGAATTCGAAAGACGGGAGTTTCGGCGTGTTGCGCGCTCACGTAGCACGCACCAATCCGGTCTGGAAGGAGGCGGCAGACGGATCCGATGTGCTAGTCGTCTTCCGTGCCGAGCACGCCTATATCAGCCCGAACTGGTACCCAAGCAAGCACGAATTCCACAAGCAGGTGCCCACCTGGAATTATCGAGTCGTGCACGCTCACGGAACACTCAGCATCCGAGACGACGAGACGTTCCTGCGCGATCTAGTTGGGCGCCTGACTCAGGTCCACGAGGCCTCACAGCCCAACCCGTGGCGTATGAGTGATGCGCCAAGGGATTATCTCGAGTCCATGCTGCGGGCAATTGTCGGCCTGGAAATCACGATCACTCGGCTGGTGGGCAAATTCAAGCTAAGCCAGAACCGGGAGCTCCGTGATCGGCTCAGCCTGGGTGAGGCGCTCAAGGCGCAGGGTGACACCGCGTTGGGGCAGGCAACCTTGGATTCAATCAACGAGTCGCGATGATCGACCCGATCGTTGGTCCGCGCTCAACTCGCTCGGCAGAACTTCCCCGCCGGCGGACGGCGATTCACGTCGGTCGTGCCATGTACATGGCTCTTTGCGGTTGCGGGGCCGCTGACACGCACACGCGCTGACCCAAAGCATCCAGTCATTGCCCGAAGGAGTGCATCGTGAACCAGACGAAGTTACAAGCGCTGCGCGCGCGCTACAGCGAGCGGGAAGCGTTCGAGGCGTGCGATCCGGCGCTGCGCGCAGCGATTGGGCAGGTGCGCCAGCCGGACGGGCGGCGCACGCTGCCGTACTCAGGAATTCCGACGTTTCTCGGACTCCCGGCCGCATCGAGCGTCACAGGACTGGATCTTGCCATCGTGGGTATACCGATGGATCTTGGCGTGTCAAACCGGCCCGGTGCGCGCTTCGGTCCGCGTGCCGTGCGCACCGTCGAACGCATAGGCCCATATCACCCGACATTGCGCGACGTTCCACAGGCGCACGTGCGGGCGGCGGACGTGGGGGACGTTCCGTTCCGCAGCCGCTACAGCCTCGAGCAGTCGTTGGAAGACATCGAGGGCTACTTCGCACAGCTCCTCGCTCACGGCGTCCGGCCATTGTCAGTGGGTGGCGATCACTCCGTCACCTATCCGATTCTCAAGGCCCTCGGCAAAGAGCACCCGGTCGGCCTCGTGCACATCGATGCTCACTGCGACACAATGGGAGCCTACGACGGCTCTAAGTTTCACCACGGCGGTCCGTTCCGGCTGGCGGTGCTCGACGGGGTGCTCGACCCCGAGCGTACCATCCAGATCGGGATACGAGGGTCGTCGAACATGTTCTGGGAGTTCTCGCATGCCGCGGGAATGCGGGTCGTGTACATGGAGGAATGGCTTGACAGTGGCTGGGCCGCGGTTGCGGCCCTTGCGCGTGATGTCGTCGGCGCGGGACCCGTCTACCTCAGTGTGGATGTGGATGGCTTCGACCCGGCGTTTGCCCCTGGCACCGGCACACCGGAGGTGGGTGGCCTCACGGCGCGGGAAGGTCTGGCCCTGCTGCGGGCACTCGCAGGGCTCGACATCGTGGGCGGGGATGTGGTCGAGGTGGCGCCCCAATATGATCCCACGACGAACACCGCGCAGCTCGCCGCGCAAATCCTGTTCGAGGAATTCGCGTTACTGGCACTGAGCCCACCCGCGGACCGCACCGCTTGAGAGCTCGTATGAACGCAAACTCCCCCAATGATGGCTCTGCGGCGGTTTCAGCAAGCCAGGCTGCCCGCGGCATCGTCGAGAGCCGTTCGATAGATTACATCCCGCGCAAAGAGCGTCACGGCAAAGTGTGGCATCAGGGACCCTTCTGGTTCACGAGCAATTTCGTGTTACTGACGCTTGCGGTCGGCTTTACTGGCCCTTTGGCGGGTCTCGGTCTCGGGTGGAGCGCGGTGGCAATCGTGTCCGGAGCCGGCATTGCCACGTTTTTCATGGCGTTTCACGCCAATCAGGGTCCCGGGATGGGCATTCCACAGATGATCCAGTCGCGGGCTCAGTTTGGCACACGAGGTGTGATTGTTGCGCTCGTGCCCGCTTTGATGATCTACATTGGCTTTAACGTGTTCGATATCGCTATGGCGACGCAGGGGTTCAAGGCGGTGGGTGGCGCCGGTCCGGATGCTGCATGGTACGGTGGAATCATCGCGGTGCAGGCGCTGATCGCTGTAGTCGGCTATGACATGATTCATCTCGTGCAGCGATGGCTCATGCTGGTGCTGATGGTCGCCTTCACCGTATTGGGCGTGGGCTCGGTCATCGTGATGGGTGGCACACGCATCCTGACCATGGGTCATTTCAGCGCCGTGGGCTTCTTCGCGCAGTTTGTTGCCGTCGCCGGATACCAGCTCTCATACGCCGTGTACGTCTCGGACTATACACGCTATCTGCGCGCCGATGTCCGGCTGGGTCCGACGGTGCTCTGGACGTACGCAGGCGCGGCGCTCTCGGCTATCTGGCTGATGATCCTCGGCGCACTGTTCGCGCTGCACCTGCCGCACGGAGCGACCGTTACGAGCGTTCTTTCGGCCGGCAACATGGTGGCGCCGGGCTTTGGCGTCATTGTCATGGCTCTGTCATCTCTCGCTCTGGTCACCGTGGTCGCAGTCAATACCTACGGCGCAACGCTGGTATCCCTGACCGCCGTGGACGGCTTCCGGCCCCTAAAGCTGTCGCGAAGAACCCGGATTAAAGCCACATTGCTGGTCAGCGTGCCCATGCTGCTACTGGTGCTGATGATGCCCGAGCGGTATCAAGGGATCTTCAATGTCCTTCTGGCGTTGATTCTGTACTTCCTCATCCCCTGGTCGGCAATTAATCTGGTTGACTATTATCTCGTGCGCCACGGGCGCTACTCTGTGATCGAGATTTTCAATCCAGACAGCATCTACGGGCGGTGGAGCTGGCGGGGACTGGTCGCCTATCTGATCGGCTTCCTTTCCATGATGCCGTTCTTTGCATTGCCGTTTTATACCGGTCCGGGCGCGCGCGCATTGGGAGGAATTGATATTTCCATTGTGTTCGGAATCACCGTCTCCGGTCTGGTCTATTACCTGTTGACGCACTCGATGAGCCGGGACCTCGAGGAGGATGCCTATCGCCGAAGTCTCTCAATACTCGAGCCGCAATCGCCACGCTCCGCATCCGCGTCCTCCGCCGCATCGGATGGTCCCGCCGCATCCTGATTGCCACACACCCGCCGCGACTTCACCAGCGCGCTGAATGCCGATCTCGCCAACGCGTCGGTAATGCGCCATGGCGGGCGAGGGACTCTACGGCGCCAACGGCACGAGCACCGTGCAACGCATGTTCGTCGTGCTAAAGGACGGATCGGAATTGGCCGCGGGGGGCCGCCCGACCCGGCGCTTGCCGCGACCCGGAGCGCACCTGCGTCGCAGATCACGGCCTCGCTGGGCAGGTAGGCCCCGCCGCGGCCCGAACCGCTGGGTCCCTCAACGGGATTCACTCTCCCGGCAGCCGCACAGCACAACAGGGTGGTTGCCACAACCGGCGTGCATCCTGACGTTAAAGTCTGCCCGATCCGAGGTCCTGCCGCTTCAAGAGTCCACCGGTATCACGTCCCCGCCCCGCCGTGATCGACTTGGTCAAGCAGGCGTGGTCAGCTCGATGTCGGCCCGGGCGATCTTGAGAGCTTGCGCTGCGCGGTGCCAATGCCGTGTCGCATTCATTACTTCAGCAAGGTGATACCTATTTCGCCGTCAAGCGACCCAAAGTCTTGGACCGGCAAGGCATCTTGCCGCTATTCGGGTTGGGCTCCCGGCTGAGTTTCCCCCGGGGGGACCGAAAGCGCCGCCTGCGTGCGGCGCATTCATTAGCGCAGGGGCGACAGGGGCACGGAGGCCCGAAGCCCGACAGGAGCGATGATCTGTAGACGCTGCGGCTCCGGAAGTCACTCACAGGACTCGGACAGCGCACATTCCCTGCATCCGCCGCCTGCGCAGCACAGTGGAGCGTGCGCGCCGATATCGAAGTGAACCCCGAGGGTGCATCGCCCGGGTCTGCGAACTCATCCCTACCGGGCCAGTGCGCGCGCCGCGCGCGCATCGTCGTGCTCGAAAGCCGGTTCGAGAGCCGCGAGCTCCTTTGCCGTCAATCCCACCTCTCGTGAGCTCGCGAGCGATCGCCACGTGCCGAGCGCGACCGCCACGGCCGCGGCGATCGCCTCTGCGTCTGTGCGCGAGAGACCGAAGTAGCGCGATCCGGCCAACAGTTGTTCGAACGATGTGATCGGCCCAGTATCCTCGCTCAGCCACGTCTTGGATTCGTGTGTCTTGTCGGGAAACGGATTGACGTCAAACGCAGGGGCAAGCTCCCACTTGCCATCGCCCGCATAGAGAAATCCAACGTTCCACAGGTGATCATCCACGTTGTTGAGCAGAAGGTTGGCCACCAGGCGTCGCCACAATTCCCGTGTATCGGCCGTTGGATCCGGACTGATCGCGCGAATGGCATCGGCGAGCTCGAAGTAGGTCCGGTCCTCATCACGGCGCGCCCGCAGGACCGATCCACCTGAAAGGTAGGGGATGCGTGCACCGTTTGCCAACCGGTCGAAACGCCGAATCACCGCGACGTCGGTCTGATCGATGCAAAAGACGCGCGCGCCGGCAACGCGACAGCCAGCCTGTGCATAGAGATTGAGCGCGAGCACCTCGGCCCGAACGACCGAATGCTCATCTTGGGCGCTCGGGAATTTGCCGATAGCAAGTGAACCGTCCTCTTCAAGCACGGTGCACTTGGGTCGCAGACCGCCGAGGGAGGTGGCCTTGCCTTGAAGATACTCGAGGTCTCCGGCAGTCTCGACGCCTTCTTCAACGTGACGCGCCGCCTGGGCAATTCGGCCCAGATCAATGAGCTGTGGCGTTCGTTCGTTCGGCATCGAGCGCAGAAACTGCCCGTTCGCATCGATGAGACGCAGCGCGCCCACTCTGCTGAAGTCATCGACGGCTGCGAGCAGGTCGAATGCCGTAAGCGGAGCGAGCGACGGGTTCTGTGCGCGGCGTTTGGCATGTGCGCGCCGGATCACTCGCGCCCCCCACGCATCCGGGGCGGTATCGGCCAATGCGAACGGGAATGGCGAATCCTGCTCGGTGGGCGCGCGGCGCGTCACCCAGCCATCGCGAAGCGGCAGATCCGGGGAAATCTCGAAGCGCTCCTGCGAGTGCAGCCACGCCTCGCCATACGCGAAGGCGCAGTACTCTCGGCGCCTGTCGCGTACGAACGCAAGTTTTCCGACCGGAGCCGCTCTGGCCCCGATTGCGACGCGAGCCTGATATGGGGTTGGCCGCGCACTCACAGCGCCCTCGGGGTCTTGCGCGGTCGAACGCGCTCGGGAAGCTGTTCGTCCATCATCAGGAGCCCCGCGTGGTCCGCA
>JAKBBE010000054.1:0-13665 GCA_021826035.1 Pseudomonadota bacterium
ATTCCGCACCTCAAGGACGGTGATCTGGCACTGTTGTCCGTGGTGCGTCAGACCTTCCCGCCCTGGTTCCTCGGGCTGGTCGGCGGCGCCGGGGCGCTCGCGGCCATCGTGCCGGCGGCGATCCTGATCCTGACGGCCTCGAGCCTGTTCGCGAAGAATCTGTTCCGGGCGGTGGTCGCGCCGGGGATGAGCGACGAGCAGGTGCGCCATCTCGCCCGCGCGATGGTCCTTGCCATGGGCGCAGGGAGCCTGTATCTGGCGATCCGCGAGCCGGCGAGCCTTGTTTCGCTGCTGCTCGTCGGTTATGCCGGAGTGGTGCAGTTCTTCCCCGGCGTGCTCCTCGGACTGTACTGGCCACGTGCACGTGGCTCGGCCGTATTCATCGGGATGATCGTGGGCATAGCACTATCCTCGTTCCTGATGCTGACCCACCGGGATCCCTTCCACGGCTGGAACGCGGGCTTTCTCGGACTGTGCGCCAATTTCCTGCTCACCGTCGTGCTGAGCGCTCTGATCAGCGGCGACGCGAAATGTGCAGCCGCAGCGGCTGCAACGCCCGGGAGGTAGCACGCTGGGGCAGCCGCAGCCGCCGCTCAGCTCATGGCCTCGAGGACACGCGTCCAGGCCCGTGCCAGATTTCGCCGATTGTAACCGCCGCCGCCCATCGCCAGCAGCCGCCCCCCGCAGTGCCGCTCGGCCAGGTCCCGCAATCGAGCCGCCGCATACGCATGCGCGGCCTCCGTGTACGCCAGATGCGTGATCGGGTCTCCGGCCAGCGAATCCGCGCCGCATTGCAGCAGAATCAGCTCCGGCCGCTGCGCCTCGAGGTAGCGCTCCACTTCCTCGAAGGCTCGCCGGAACTGCTCATCGCCGGCGCCCGGGGGCATCGGTATGTTCAACTTGGTGCCCACCGCCGCGCCGCGTCCGGTCTCGCTGCGATCGCCGGTTCCCGGATAAAGAAACCGGCCGTCCTCGTGCAGGTCCGCAAAGGCGAGGAGCGGATCGTCCTCGAAGGCGTAGAACACCCCATCGCCGTGATGCGCATCGATGTCCACGTACGCCACACGCTGCAGACCGTAGCGGCGCCGGGCCGCCTCGATCGCCACGCCGCAGTCGTTGAAGACGCAAAAGCCGGCCGCATGATCGCGGCCGGCATGATGCAGCCCGGCAATCGGAACGAACGCACGACGCAATGGCCCCGCCATGATGCCCGCCAGTGCCTCGAGCGTACCGCCGACGACGTTCGCGGCCGCCTCGTAAACGCCCGGGAATGCTGGCGTGTCACCGGCATCGAGAAAGCCCTCTCCAGCGCGCGACGCCCTGTCCACCCGCTCCAGATATTCCGGCGTATGAAAGAGCTCGAGCTCCTCGCGCGTCGCGGGCCGGGCCGCGCGCCGCGCGAGCCGCTCCCAGCACTGCGAGCGCTCCAGCTCATGCATGAATGCCGCATGCCGGTCAGGACCGAACGGATGCCCGCCCGGGAAACCGTATGAGGCGATCTGTTCACCGCACACGAGAATGGCCGTCGGTTGCATCGCAGGTCCCCGCTGTGCTGCGCTCTCACTCGGGCGGAATGCCCGCCACGTCCGTGCGGCTGCGCCCGAGGAGCGACAGCACGATGTAGTAAATGATCCCGAGTGCGATCCAGCAGCCGCCGAGGATCTTGGCCGTACGATCCATGCCGGCGAGCACGTACAGGATGACGATGAGTCCGGCGAGCGGACAGAGCAGATGGCGGACCCAGGCGCCGGAGCGGCGGCGGAAGAAGTGATGATAGGTCACCGCGACGTGCAGCAGCGCGAAGCTGCTCAGCGCCCCGAAATTGACCACGCGGCTGAGGTCATCGATGCGCCGCGCGAAGAACAGCCCCACCAGCAGCGAGACCGCTGCCACGAGCAGCGTACTGACGTACGGAGTCTTGAAGCGCGGATGAATCGCCGCGAGCACCGCCGGCAGCTTGCGATCGCGCGCCATCGCGAACAGCACGCGCGCGACCGCCGCCTGCGCGGCCATGGCGTTGGCGATCCCAAACGAGATCACCACGGCGAGGATTGCCGCGAGCCGCAGGCCATTGCCCCCGGCACGCGCTGCGACCTGGTAGAACGCCGTCGCCGTCGAGTCGAACCGCATACCGTGCGCCAGGTCTGCGGCGATCCAGGTCTGCAGGACGAACAGCGCGCCGATCAGCACCAGTGACAACAGCGTCGCACGGGCAATGGCGTGGCGCGCGCCGGTGCTCTCCTCCGAGAGCGTCGAGATGCCGTCGAAACCGAGGAAGGACAGCACCGCGATCGAGGTGGCGCCGGCCACCGTGGTGAGGGAGAAATGCCGTGGGTCATAAAGCGGTGCGAGCGTCAGACCGCCCGCGCCGGCGCCGCTATACAGCGCACGCGCGCCGACCACCACGAACACCGCGAGCGTCAGCAGCTCCAGCGCCAGCAGCACCTTGTAGAGCCGGGCCGTGAAGCGCACCCCGAGCAGATTCGCAGCGGCGTTCACCGCGACGAACCCGACCAGCCAGGCCGATACCGGGATCTGCGGCAGCAGCGGCCGCAGCGCGACTGCCGAGAACAGGTACAGCAGCGCCGGGATCAGGATGTAATCGAGCAGAATGAGCCAGCCGGCCAGAAAGCCCGCGGTTTCGTGCAGACCGCGCTGCACGTAGGCGTACACCGAACCGGCGAGCGGAAATGCGCTCGACATCGCCGCGTAGCTCATGGCCGTGAACAGCATGCCGGCCATGCCGATCAGATAGGCCAGCACCACCATGCCGTGCGCGTCCTGCCACACGAAGCCGAACACCGAGAACGGCGCGATCGGCACCATGAAGATCATGCCGTAGACGATCAGATCGACGAGGCTCAAGGCGCGGTCGAGCTGATCCTCGTAACCAAATTGCTCAAGGGACATGCAGGTGTTTCGCGGTCAGGTAACGGCCGGCACCGAGTCTAGGCGCAGCCCAGTCCATGGTAAAGTACGGCCTCACCCCGCAGCGATCCCGTTCATGACACACCGCCATACCATCCACGCGCAGCACTTCGGCTGGGACAACAGCCTCGCTCCGGTCCAGCGCATCGCCCCCGGCGAGGCACTGGAGTTCGAGGTGCAGGACGCTTCCGGCGGTCAGTTCACGCCCGACTCCGGCGCAGCGACGGTGGCCGGCCTCGATTTCGCCCGCGTCAATCCGGTCGCGGGACCCGTGTACATCGACGGTGCCGAGCCCGGCGACGTGCTGCGCGTGACGGTGCTGTCGTTCGCGCCGTCGGGCTGGGGCTGGACCGCCAACATCCCGGGATTCGGACTGCTCGCGGAAGACTTTCCCGAGCCGGCGCTGCACCAGTGGCGCTACGAGGCGAGCTCGCTCGCCCCCTGCGCTTTCGGCTCTTGGGCCCGCGTGCCGCTGAAGCCGTTCGCCGGCACGATCGGACTGGCGCCCGCCGAGCCGGGCTGCCACAGCGTCGTGCCCCCGCGCCGGGTCGGCGGCAACATGGATCTGCGCGACATCGCGGTCGGCACCGAGCTGCATCTGCCGGTGGAGGTCCCGGGCGCACTGTTCTCGGTGGGCGATACCCACGCGGCGCAGGGCGACGGCGAGGTCTGCGGCACGGCGCTCGAGAGCCCGATGCGCGTGGCGCTGCGCTTCGAGCTGATCAAACAGCAGCCGCTCACCTTCCCGCGACTGATCACTCCGGGACCGGTGACCCGCCACCTCGATGCGCGTGGTTACCTGACGAGCACGGGCATCGGACCGGACCTGATGCTGGCCGCGCGCGACGCGGTCCGCTCCATGGTCGATTGGCTGACGCGCGAGCACGGCATGCCGGCCATCCAGGCCTACATGCTGTGCAGCGTGTGCGGCGACCTGCGCATCAGCGAGATCGTCGACATGCCGAACTGGATCGTTTCTTTTTACTTCCCCCGGTGCGTCTTCGACTGACGGCTCACCGCGGGCTCGCCGTGCCGAGTCCGCCGCCGGCGCCCTGAGCGCGACGCAGGCATTGTCCCTCCCGGCGGCGAGCTGAGGCCTGCTCGAGCGAGCAGGCCTCAGCCGGCAGATGCGTTCGGGCGCCTATTTGCCGAAGTTGTAGCTCACATCGAGCCCGTAGGTGATCGGCTGGTTCACGATGTAACGCGTGAACTGCGGGATCGCCAGATTGATCTGCGGCAACGGATCGAGCAGCGTCTGCTTGTTGAACGCGTTATCCACGAACAGCGCGGCAGTCCAGTTCGCCGTGCGCAGCCCGACGCGCAGATTCACGATGCCGTAGGACGGCAGATTGATCTGCGTCTGGCCGATGTTGTTGAGGTACACGGTGACGCCGTACGGCAGGTCGTACCGCGATCCCACGTAGCTGTAGTTCACGTTACCGATGAACGCCATGTCGTCCGTCAGGGCGTGATGGTAGTTGAGCGACGCCGAGCCGGTGACCTTCGGCGTATCCGGAACCGCGTAGCCCTTCGGTATGCCGGTGATCGCACTGTTGCTCAGGAACTCGCTGTGCGTGTATCCCCAGTCGGTCGCGAAGTCGAATCCGTCACCGAGATCGGCTCGGAACTCCGCCTCGAGTCCGTAGATGTTGGCGTTTCCGCCGTTCACGGTGAAGCCGAAGCCGGCGATATTGGTCGAGACCTGCGGGTCCATCCAGCGCTCGAAGTACGCCGTCAGGTTGAACAGTGCCCGCTGGTGCCAGAACACGTTCTTGGTGCCGACCTCATAGTCCCACACCGAGTCGGAGTTGAACTGCGGCACGCCCTGTCCGTTGACGTTCGGGAAGTTCGCGAGCGACGTATACGTGGTGCCCGGCTGCGTCGGCGTCGCAGACAGCTTCGCCTGTAGACCGCACTGCTGGATCTGCACCAGTGAGGTGGGTGCACCGCAGATGGCGGGCGTCACCGGATAGTTGTAGCCGACGAACGGCTGGCTGGTGCCGCCGAGGCGGAAGCCCTTGGCGATCGTGCCGTACACCATGTGGTTCTTGTCGATCTGCCAGGTCAGGTTGAAGCGCGGATTGGTGCCGCTCGCGCTGCCACCCGCGCTGGTATTGAACGGCTTGGTGTTACCGGCCACCGTCGGCGCTCCGCTCAGCAGGTTGGCGAAGCCGTAGGGCGTGAAGTCACCCCACTCGGTGTTGGTCTGAGAATAGGAATAATGGTACCAGCGCACTCCCGCCGAGGCGGTGAGCCCGTGGACGAACTCCCAGGAGATGTTGCCGAAGAAGGCGTTCTGCAGGATGGTCTGCGGTTGGTAGTCGACGTAGACGTTGGCGACGGGACCGGCCTGGGGATTGACCGACCACATGTCCCACTCGGAATTCAGGTCCTGGTAGTAATAGCCGGCCAGCCACTGCAGCGGACTGTTGCTGGTGGAAGCCACGCGCAACTCCTCGCTCACCTGGCGCGTGTAATCGCGCTCCTCGACGCCCGGCCCGAACGGTCCGGGGCCCGTCGGGCCGACGCCGCCTGCGGAAGGGTCGTACGGAAATGCCTGGTTCGCCGAGCCGAGTCCGGCGGAGCTGGCGTTCTCCTCGGAGCCGTCCTGGGAGACCAACGCATGGTTCGACCACAGGCCGGTGATGGAGGTCACACCGATGTCCGGCGTGACCGCGTATTCGACCTTCAGGCTGCCCAGCGTGAAGCGGTCCGTCTGCGGCTCGGAGGTCTGATAGATCTCGTAGTGTCCCTTCTGCGCCGGCATGCTCGGGTTGGTCGGGGAGCCGTTGACGTCCACCGCGTTCGGGGCGTTCGCCGTGTCCTGCTGCCACATCAGCATCGGGGTGATCTTCAGCTGATCGTTCGGCTGGTAGAGCAGAATCGCGCGGAACGAGTCGTCCGTCGATGAGTTGACCTGGGAGGTCGTCGAGAGGAGCGGCGCGCTGTAGAAGTTGCTCGGCCGGTAGCAGGGCGTGCTCGGGCAGGTGTCCGACTGCACGGACCCGTCGGCGAGCACGTAGCGGTTCAGCCAGCCGCTGGTGGTGGTGTGCGAGCCGACCAGCCGCAGGGCGGCCGTCGACCCGAACGGCAGGTTCACCATGCCGTTTTGCGTGAAATTGATGCCCCCGCCGGAGCCGGTGTCCGATACGGTCGTCTCGCCGGAGGCATCGAAATTGCCGAGCTCCGGCGTGGCGGGAATCAGGCGGACCGTGCCACCCATCGAGCTCGATCCGTACAGCGTCCCCTGGGGACCGTGCAGAACCTCCACGCGCTGCAGGTCGTAGAGGTTCGGATCGATGATGACCTTGCCGAGCTGCTCCGAGGCGGGAGCCGACAGCGCGATGTCATCGAGGTAGACACCGACCATCGAGGTGTTGCCGCCGGAGGAGTTCAGGCCGCGCATCTCGTACTCGGTCTCGTTCGGTCCCGACGTACGCATGGACAGGCCCGGAATCCCCTGGGCCAGGGTATTGAAATCCGCCAGGCCGCGGTCGGCGATGTTCGCCGCGGTGAGCACCGTCATACTGATCGGGGTGTCCTGCGCCAGCGTCTTGCGCTTGGTTGCCGTGACGACGATCTCAGCGAGCCGGTTCGAGGGCGCGGTGCTGGTCTGCACGCCGGCGGCATAAGCCGCAGCCGCACCGGCGGACCCGAGAATGGCCGCCACCGCGATGGCCACCACGTGATTTCTGCGCATCATGATCATGACTCCAGGAGGTGTCGCTGTGGAGTTCCCTGCCGCCGCACGCGAGACATCGCATTCGATTGCGATGCCCCCGCGGCAGCTTGCGGGAACGGTTTGACCAGACTCTACCTGTCGCCACACGGTATTGGCAAATTCGCCACGCCAGGCGTCGGATCCCTTCAAACGTCGCTTTCTTCACGGCTTCCGCGGAGTCAAGACACGTTGCGCGCGCGCCACACACGGGACTGCGGCGAGTCCCGGTGCGGCCCTCGAGCGACGGCGCGATGGTCGGGTCCGCCTTGCGCGTGCGCGCTATGCATGCTTGCATCACCCGATCCGATCCTTGAAGGAAGTCCCCATGGCTCGCGCACGCCCGGCCCGCCTGCAGCACATCGCCGGCATCGGTGTCGACCGGATGGGGGCCCTCGCGGATGCCTCGGGCCGGGATTTCCTGCGCCTGGAGAACCTCGACACCGACATCCCGCCGGATCCGGCGGCCATCGAGCGCACTCGCGCCGCCGCCGGCAACGACGCCGATAACAGCTATCTGCCCTTCGTCGGCCAGAGGCGCCTGCGCGAGAGTGCTGCTCGGCACGTTGCGCGTCTGTCGGGCGTGCCGTATAGCGGCGAGCGCAACTGCCTCATCACGGCCGGCGGACTGTCCGGCATCCTGAATGTGCTGCTGGCCACGGTCGAAGTGGGCGATGAAGTCATCGTCACCGACCCGACCTACGCCGGGCTCATCAACCGCATCCGCCTCGCCGGCGGCGTGCCGAAGTTCGTGCCGTTCGAGTTCACACCGGGCGGGCTGTGGCGCCTCGACCCCCAGGCACTGCGTGCGGCAATCGGGCCGAAGGTGACGGCGATGCTGCTCATGTCGCCCGCGATGCCCTGCGGCGGCTACCTCGAGCAGAGCGACTGGGCGGTGGTCGCCGAGCTGTGCTCAGCGCATGATCTCACCCTCATCCTCGATGCGGCGATGGAGCGACTGCTGTTCGACGAGCGAGCGCTGATCCATCCGGCGGGCCTCCCGGGCATGGCACAGCGCACGATCACCGTGGGCTCCTGCGCCAAGGAACTGCGCATGATCGGCTGGCGGGTCGGGTGGGTGATCGCCCCGGAGAGCTACATGCCCGACCTGGTCGCGGTCAGCCTCGCCAACGTCGTCGTCCCGGTCGGCATCGCACAGGATGCGGTCGCGACGGCATTGGAGAATTCCGCGGACGGACTCGCCCCCTATGTGCGGGAGCTGCAGAGCCGCCGCGACGCGCTGGCGCGTGAGCTCTCCGGCCTGCCCTTCGGGCTGCCCGCCGGCGGCTGGTCGCTGCTGCTGCGCGCCTCGGACTTCGGCATCGATGGCACCACCCTCTCCACGCGCCTGCTCGAGCAGGGCGTGTGCGCCACGGCGATGGCCGGTTGGGGCGAGACCCACGGCGCGCAGTACATCCGCTTCGTCTTCGCCAACGAGCCGGCGTCGCGCCTGGCGGGCCTCGGCGCGCGCGTGCGCGCCGCGCTGCGGTCCGACTGAGACGCGGCGCCGTCCGGCGCGGCATGCGGGGCGCAGGAGCTCTGCGCCCCTCCCCTCAGAACGGCATGCCCGGCGGAATCCGCGGCGTCGCGTCCTGCAACTGCGCGCGCAGCAGCGCCGGATGAGTCAGCACCTGCGCCATGCTGCGCTCCCAGGCCGCCGTATCGCCCGTGCCCTGGCTGGCGGCGAAGCGCCGCGCGATGCCGGCCAGCCGATCCGCGATGAGCGCCGCCACATCTGGCGATGTGTGCCGGTCGCTCACGGTCCGCGCGAGCGTCATCAGCGTGCGATAGGCGATCCGGCGGCCGACGGCCCCGTGCACGCCATCGACCGTGGCCGCAAGGAGCCGATTGAGCAGCTCGCCGAGACCGGGCAGCCTGGAGTCCGCCTGGTGCTGCTCATAGACCCGCGTCAGACGCGAGGGCGCGAGCAGCGCGTTCAGCGTCACCTGCGCGGCGACGTCGGCGGCAACCAGCGGATCGAAGACTGCGCCACCGGCGTTGGCGAACACTTCCTGGTCGAACTGCGGGTTGCGCGCACCGTGGATGCCGTAGGAGAGCTCACTCAGCAATCGCGGCGGCACCGTCAGCTCGCGCGTAGAGAGCGTCTCGAGCAGGGCCGCGATCGCCGCATTCTGTTCGCGCGCGCCCACGGGGCGGGCCGGCGGATGCGGGTGACCGTTGATGGCGTAGTTGTAATCAACTCCGCCGACCAACTTCGCCGCTGCGACCGCCTCGTACCGCTGCAGCAACCACACCAGCACGAACTGGCGCCGCAGATCGGCAAGTGGCTCATCCGGCAGCAGCACCTGGTTACCAAATCGATCGAGCGCGATGCGCCGCACGGCCATCATGTGCCGTAGCGCGACGACCGGATCCGGCCCGTCATCCCAGAGACTCGCCCAGGGCGTCGGGGAGGCTGGCGAGCGGGCATCGGTATCGGTGATGTAGCGCGCCCCGGAGGCCACCATCGCGTCCGCGAGTGTGCTGTCGTAGTGCCGGAGCGTCTGTCCCGGCGGCGGCTGGCCGTACAGCCACTTCACCGTGAACAGGTCCCAGCTGCCAAGGCCCGTCGCATACGCCTGCGACAGATCGATGCGGCCGTCTTTCACGAGGATGCGCGGCCCAGGGTAATCCATCACCGAGGCCCGGTGCTGGGTGCTGCCGGTGAAGTTGTGACTGAACCCGAGCGTGTGACCCACCTCGTGGGCGGCGAGCTGGCTCAGGCGCAGCAGCGTCTCGCGCACGGGATCATTCGGACCTCCGGTGTTGTCGTACTTCGTGCCCACCAGCGCGTGGAAGATGCGCATGTCCTGGCGGACGCGCAACGAGCCGAGCACGGCGACGCCGCGCACGATCTCCCCGGTGCGCGGATCGACGATGCGCTGCCCGTAGGACCAACTGCGGGTCAGGCGGTCGTCCCAGAACACGACGTTGTAGCGCACGTCGTTCGGACTGACGCCCTTCGGCAGCACCTTGACCTGGAACGCATCGACGTATCCGGCCGCCGCGAATGCCTTGGCCCAGTAGCGCACCCCGCGCAGCAGGGCCGCACGGATCTGCGGCGGTGCGGACCGGTCGATGTAATAGACGATGGGCTTGCGCACGCGCGAGCGGGCGCGGTCGGGATGGATCTTCTGCAGCCGGTACCGTGTGGCGTATTCGTGAAAGACCCGCTGCCCGAGCGGCGTGGTGTAGTCGTAGACCTCGATCGGCTCGCCGCCGGCGCGGATGTCGTACGGATGGGGGATGTAGCCCGGCGGCGGCAGCCTGATCAGCGAGGAACGCACCACGAAGCTGACCTTGTGCGGATCAGGCGCGACACCGCGCACCGCCGCGCCCGGGTTGCTCGAGGCGAAGGTCTCAAGCGCCGCGAAGGCAATGTTGTCGGGGAAATCCTGCACCGAACGCAACATCGGCGCGCTCAGCGACGGCACCAGCTTGAACGCCGCCCCGCCGCCGGCATCGAGCTGCCGGGCGAGATGCATCACGTCCTGGGTGAGAAACGGCGCGATGTCGATCACCACGCTGCCATCGGGACGGATGCTGACCGGCCGGGTCATCCAGACCACATCGACCGGGAAGCTGGCGGTCACTCCCTCACGCTCATCGGCGGGGCCGCCAACGGCCCGGAAGCGCGGATTCTCAAAAGCGATCGCGACCTCGGTGCCGATCCGGCGGAAATCGAGCAGCTGCGTGGGCCCATCGAGTCCCCGGTCGAGGGTGATGTCGGCCGAGCCGAGCCCGGTCTGCAGCGAGGTCGCGTAGAGGTAACGAGCGTAAATGCCATCCGCCTTCGGGGGTGGCAGCGTCAGCAGAATCCGCCCGTGCACTGTGTCGACGCGCACCGGCAAGAGCCCCTCGGCGCCCGCCGGCGCAGCCCGCAGCGCCACCAGGGCGCACACCACCATCACGAAGCGGCCAAGGGCCGCAAATCGCTGTTGCATCGGTTCGTTCTCCCCTGCCAACCCGGACCCGGCGCCGCCGCGACTCGATCGGGCAGCGTCTGTTCATATTCTCGCTGGCCCGGCCGCGCAGCGGCCCGGGCATCGTGCCCCATCACTATACCCCGATCGGCCCGCCGCGCTCAGCCCGCCGGGGCATTCTGCAGCCGATAGCGCAACCACACCGCGCCACCCTCAAGCACCTCACAGCTCTGGAGCTGCATCCCCGTGAGCGGTGCCCGCACGCCGCTCTCGGCTGCCCCGGAATCAAACACGCTCGGGGCGCCCTCAGCGCCATCGAGCGCCGGACACACCGCCAGACTCACCTCATCGATCAGCCCGGCGCGCAGGAACGCGCCGTTGACATGTCCGCCGCCCTCGATCAGCAGTCGCTTGATGCCAAGTTCGCGGTTGAGGAACTCGAGCGCCGCGCGCAGATCGAGCGAGCGCTCGCCGGCGAAGAAATAGGACACCCCGTCCGCGCGCAGTCCCTCGAGGTGCGCATCAGCGACCTGCGTGCCCAGCACCACGACGATCGGGTCCCCGCCGATGTCCGCGCGACCCCAGGCGATGCGCCCGTGCGGATCAAGCACGACTGCGAACGCCGCCGCCTCCCGCCGGGCAAGCCAGGGCTCGCGCGGATAGGAGCGCGCGCCGCTCGAGCGGTACCCCGATGACTTGGCGAACTCCGCTCCGGTGACCCGCCCAATCAACCAGGCATCCCCGCCGAGCCGCTCGTGCAGACGCTCGAAGAGCGTGCCTCCGTCGCGGGTCTGCGGTCGCCAGCGGCTGTGCAGGATCCGGCCATCGACACTCGCGACCATGTGGCAGATCACATACGGCTTCATGACAGTGCTCTCCGCTTCGCGCTCCGCCAGCGATTTAAGCCGTCACGGAGCGTCTGCGCAAGCCGACACTCCAGCACCCTCAGCAGCTCTGGGCCGGGACAAAGTGTTAGCCCCCGCACAATTCCGAACGCACGCGCTGGCCTCGCGCAACGATAACTCGTATGAGTGTCACCTGCTTCGCTCCGCGCTGCTGCGGACAAACGGATCGACCCATGATCGGCGTTACAGTCTTCGCCGCAATGGCGGTTCTCCTGATCGCCTATGCGCTCACGCTCTACCGGGGCCTTAACCGCACCCGCCGCTCGCTGGCGCGCGCCTGGTCGAACCTGGAGTTCTCGTGGGCCCGGCGCGACGGGGACATTAGCCGGCTGCTCGAGCTCTGCGAGCACAGCGCGCCGGCGGAGCCCGACACCCTCGAGCGCCTGGTCGCCGCCCGCGCAGCGCTGCAGAGCGCCCGCAGCAAACGCGACGTCGCCGCCGTGAGCGCCGCGGAAAGCGCCCTGCGCGGCGCACTGAGTCCGGTCTACGCGATCGCCGCGCGCAACCCACATTCATACGCCGAGTCGCTCCTGCGCGCCCTGCGCTTCAGGATCCGCGCGCACGAGCGCGCGATCTGCGCACACTGCGAACGCTACAACCAGGCCGCTGATGCGCTCAATGCGCGCATCGATCTGCTGCCCGATGCGCTGATCGCCGGTTTGTGTCACTGCGCGCCGGTTAGCGCACTCGACCTCGGTGTACCCGGCGCTGACATCGAATTGAATCTCGCCTTCAGCAAGTAAGCCCCTCGCACTGCCGCTTGCGCGGCGTGCGGCCGAGAACCCCGAGCATGTCCCACGTCCCAAACCAAACCGGCTGCCGTATGTGCCGAGAAGGCGGCGTTGCGCCGGAATTCACCATGGCCTTCCAGCCCATCGTGGACATCGCCCGCGGCAGCGTCTTCGCCCACGAGGCGCTGGTGCGCCCGCTCGGCGCTGGCGATGCGCACGAGGTCTTGAGTCGCATCACCGACGATAACCGCTACGCCTTCGATCAGGCCTGCCGGGTCAAGGCCATCACGCTGGCCGCCCGCCTCGGGATGCGCAGCCTGCTCAACATCAACTTCCTGCCGAACGCGGTGTACCAACCGGCTGCCTGCATCCGATCCACCCTGGAGGCCGCCACGCGCAGCGGCATGCCGCTCGAGCAGATCGTCTTCGAGGTGACCGAAGACGAGCGCTCGCGCGATGCGGCGCACCTGCGGGCGATTTTCACCGAATACAAGCGGCACGGCATGCGCACCGCGATCGATGACTTCGGGGCCGGTCACAGCGGACTGAACCTGCTCGCGCAGTTCCAGCCGGACATCATCAAAATCGACATGGCGCTCACCCGCAACATCCACACCGACCGCGTGCGGCGCGTCATCACGCACACGATCGTGCAGATGTGCGAACAACTCGACATCACGGTCATCGCCGAGGGGATCGAGTCGCTCGAGGAGGCGTTGTGCCTGCGCGAACTGGGCATCACGCTGCAGCAGGGCTACTACTACGCACGGCCCGCGCGTGAGGCGCTGCCGCCGGTCAGCGCCCAGGCCCTGCGCGCGGTGCACGCGCAGTTCGAGGAGCATCTGCTGAGGCAAGCGGCCTCCTGAGCGCTGCGCCGCTGACGACCCAGCGCGGCAGGCCCGCGCGCGCCTTGTGCACCGGCCGTGCGATCCGTCCGCCGGCCGAACCGCGCCGCAGGACACGCACCCGGCCGCGCCTGAATCACCAGTTCAGACAGGCACTTAGGCGCCGCATGGGACAGCGCGGCGGCGCATGATTATGTAAAGTAGATGAGCGGTCTGTCCAGGCCGCCCGCGGCGTGAATTCGAACCGATCGCGCACCCGAGCTACTGCTCATTGCGAGCTACGCGTCCAGGGAGTCGGTCACGGTTTTGATTCCCTCCTCCAGACCGCTGCGCTATAGTCCGCGCAAACACCAAGACGAACGAGGCCCTGCAAGCCCGGCCATCGCCCCCGGCGGACGATTGCCGACCGAAAAAAATTCAGCGGATGACGGTCACACAGGGGATCCGGTAGGGGATCAATCACGCGACGGCTCGTTCGCCGCGCCGGCGGGACGATCGGGCGTCGTGCTCAGTCCAGGGGAGCATTCAGATGCATCGCAGTAAGACTCTAGCGCGTTGGACTCTCGCATCGCTGTGCGCCATCGGCACGGCGGCATTGCCGGCCACGGCGCTGGC
>JAKBBE010000054.1:13765-16385 GCA_021826035.1 Pseudomonadota bacterium
CAGGTTCAGTGGCCGCACAGCGGTACGGCGACCGGTATCCCGGGGAACTACACCGTCGGCGACGTCGCCAACTTCTACGGCGTCAACCCGCTCTATCAGCAGGGCGTTACCGGACGCGGCGAGACCATCGGCATCATGACGCTGGCGAATTTCCGGCGGTCCGACGCCTATGCCTATTGGCGCGATATCGGCCTGCGGGTCCGCGAGGACCGCATCCGCAAGGTCATGGTCGACGGCGGCACACCGGTCGCGGCCGGTGCCGGTGACGATGAGACCTCGCTCGACGTCGAGCAGTCGGGCGGCCTCGCTCCGGATGCGCACATCCGCGTGTACATCGCGCCGAACACCAACCAAGGCTTCCTCGACCTGTTCTACAGCGCCGTATCCGACAACATCGCCGATACGGTCTCGATCAGCTGGGGCGAGCCGGAGGAGCTGTACTTCGCAGCGCTGAACAACGGTGTCGACTACACCGGGCAGCTGCAGGCCATGGACCAGGCGCTGCTCGAGGGCGCCGCCCAGGGCCAGTCGTTCTTCGCCGCATCGGGTGACTCGGGGGCGTACGACATCAACAACTCGCAGATTGCCAGCATTCCGTCGTACTCCCAGCAGCTCACGGTGGATGCACCGGCGGACGATCCGTTCATCACGGCCGCCGGCGGCACCATCATCAACGCCGTCATCCCCGGGATCCCGAGCATGGGTTGCCCGGCGATTCCGATCCAGACCCCGGAGGTGTGGGGCTGGGATTACCTGCTGAAGTACTGGGGAAGCTGCCTGCAGATCCCGACTGCGAATGATGCGGACGGCGCGCTCGACTTCGACGACGTGTTCCCGGTCGGCGGTGGCGGCGGGGTGAGCTCCTACTGGCCGCTGCCCTCCTACCAGAGCAACACGGCGGGCATCCAGAGCACGCAGCCCGGGCAGAGCCTGCTCTACTACCCCAATCCGCCGAGCACCACCGGTGCGGTGGATTTGATCGACCTGCCGGCCGACTTCGCCGGTCGCAATATGCCGGATCTCGCGCTCAATGCCGATCCGGACACCGGCTACGTCGTGGTGGACTGCACCGACTTCCCCAAGCCGGCCAACCCGTTCTGCGCCGCCAGCGGCTTCGGTGGCACGAGCTTCGTCGCCCCGCAGCTCAACGGCATGACCGCACTGATCGATCAGGCCGCCGGCGGGCGTGTCGGCTTCCTCAACCCGACGATCTACACACTGCAGAACGAGCTCGGCTATGGCCGCGGCTCGCCCTTCCTCGACATCACCGCGGGCGACAACTGGTTCTACCAGGGCGTGCCCGGGTATGACGATGGCTCGGGCATCGGCTCGATCAACGCGGCGCGTCTCGCGCTCATCTACATGTTCATGAACGGTGGCGACGGCGGCGGAAACGATCACCGCTGACCTTAAGCCATCCGGCACCTCACCGAAGCCTCTTCCCGCTCGCGCGGGAAGAGGCTTCTTTTTTGCCGCGACTCATTGCTACACTGGCCCGGCCGCGCTGCACCGGAGGAGGACGAGTCGTGGTCTATGTAGCGATCCTCGTCGCCTCGCTGTTTTTGCTCATCGCCTTCGCGGTGGAGCGCCTGGACCGAGCCTCGGGACTGCCCTCGGTGATCATCATGATCGGCCTGGGGCTGCTGACACAGCCGGTTCTGCAATACCTCGGCGTACTGGTGCGCGGAATCGGCGCCATCGTGCCGGTGGCCGGCGCGGTGGCCCTGGTGCTGATCGTGCTCGAGGGCGCCCTCGACATCGAGCTGAAGCGCGAGCGGCTGCGGATCGCACTGTCTGCCTTTACCGTCGTCGTGCTCGCCCTGCTCTTCTACGGAGCCGTGTTCGCCACGCTTGCGGTCCGGCTGCTCGGACTGACGGCGCTGCAGGGCGCGCTGCTCGCCACCCCGCTCGCGCTGATCAGCAGCTCCGTCGCGATACCGGCAAGCCGCGCGCTCGATACGCAGACCCGCGAATTCGTCGTCTATGAGAGTTCCACATCCGACATCCTCGGGGTGCTCGCGTTCTTTGCGCTGCAGGACTCAGGCGGCACCGTGCGCGGCTTTCTCACCGCGCTCGCCGGCGGCGGTGCGCTGTCGCTGCTGCTCGCCGTGGCCTGCTCGGTGGCACTGGTCCTGGTCTCCACCCGCGAGACCGCACACGTGCGCTACATTCCGCTGCTCGCCGGACTGTTCGCGCTCTATGCCGCCGGAGAGTTGCTGCACCTCTCCCCGCTCATCATGGTCGTGCTGTTCGGATTGATGCTGAACAACCGCACGGCGCTCGCACGCATTCCGGGGCTGACGCGCGTGGCGGGGCGGATTTCCGAGCAGACTGTCGGGGAGTTCAAAGTGCTGGTGCAGGAGCTGACCTTCGCGGTACGAGGCTTCTTCTTCTTTCTGCTCGGCTATTCGACCCATCTCACCGACCTTGGCTCACCGCATGCCTGGGTGGCCGCAGCCGTGATCCTGATCGTCATCTACGGGGCGCGCTTCGCGATGCTGCGCCCGTTCGGGCGAGCCCGCACCGCCGCGCTCACCTGGATCGCTCCCCGCGGCCTGATCACCGTCGTGCTGTATCTGGATGCCCGTGCGACGCTGCACCTGCCGGCCTATCTGGACGG
>JAKBBE010000055.1 GCA_021826035.1 Pseudomonadota bacterium
ATGTGCGCACGGGCTTTTACACCGACACCCTGATCCACCGGGCCGTGGCCAATTTCGTCATCCAGGGCGGCGGCCATGACGCCACGGCGCCCTACGCGCTGAAGCCGACCGGTCCGCCGGTCGACAATGAGTCCGGCAATGGCCTGGAGAACAAGCGCGGCACCGTCGGCCTCGCCCGCGGTCCGGACCCGGACTCCGGGACCTCACAGTTCTACATCAACCTGGTCGACAACCCGGAGCTCGATCCGCTGCCGACCCGGTGGGGCTACGCTGTGTTCGGGAAAGTGATTCAGGGCATGAACGTCGTCGAGCAGATCGGACTGGTGCCCACCGGGGCATTCGGGCCGTTCAAATCCGAAGCCCCTCTGACGCCCGTGGTGATCGAGTCCGTGTCCGTGGTCGCGCCGAGCACCTCCGGAGCGACTCCCGCGACGACCGCCCCGGCACCGGCTGCGAGCGGCACTGCGGCACCGACCGCGAGCGGATCCGCCGGTCCCGGGGCGGCCGGCACGCCGAGCAAGGCGCCGACTCCGCCCGCGGCCGCAGCGGAGTCAGGCCATGCGCCAAGCAAGACGGTGACTCCGCCCGACGGCACGCCACCTTCGAAATCGTGACCCCTGCGCCCGCCTCTGCCGGCGGTGAACCGAGTCGCTGCCTGTTCGTCTCGGACGTGCACCTGGACACCGTTGCGGGGGCGGCCGAGGCGCAATTCCTGAGCCTGCTGCGGACCGAGGCGCCGCAGGTGGATGCGCTCTACATCCTCGGCGATCTGTTCGAATCATGGGTGGGCGATGACACGCCGGTGCATCGGGCCGTGATCGATGCGCTGGCGGCGGTCACGGCCGGCGGCGTGGGCTGCTTCGTACTGCACGGCAACCGTGACTTCCTGCTCGGCAGCGGCTTCGCCGAGCGCAGCGGATGTCACCTACTGCCAGATCCGGTCGTCACGGAATTCGGCGGCGAGCGGGTCCTGCTCACGCACGGCGATGCGCTCTGCACGGACGATCACGCCTATCAGGAATTGCGCACCCTCGTCAGAGGCCCGCTCTGGCAACAGCAATTTCTCGCCCTGCCCCTGGCAACGCGGGAATTGCTCGCCAATGAGGCGCGTGCCGGAAGCCGCGCGCACACCTCACGCACGCCGCCGACGATCATGGACGTCAATCCCAGCTCGGTCGCCGCGGCCTTCCGGGCGACGGGGGTGCGCCGCATCATTCACGGACACACGCATCGCCCGGCGGTGCACGAGACCCAGATTGACGGTGAGCCCGTGCAACGCATCGTGCTCGGGGCGTGGTACGAGCAGGGCAGCTGCCTCAGCTACGAGGCAGGCCACTACCAGCTGCGCGCGCTGCCGCGGTGAGCACGGCAGCCCACCGCGGCAGCGCGTCCACCGCTCAGGACTGAGGCGGCGCGGGCGGAGCCGGCGGCTGCGGCGGCACCATGTGCATGCGCATGCGCATCCCGCCGCGCCCCATCGGGCCGGCCATCCCGAACCACGGATGCGGCGGCACCAGCACTTTGAATTTCGCCATCTGCTCGGCGCTGAGTACATGCGCCATCTTGGTCATCATCTGACGCTTCGCGGCGAGGTGTGCCTGACGCATCGCGCGCATCGCTCGCATCATCTGCTGCATGCTCGTGCGCATGGCGGCATGCTGCTCGGCGAGGATCGCCCGGACCTGGTGACGCTGCGCGGCCGTCAGATCCAACAGTACGGTCAGCTGGTGCAACCGCCACTGCTCCATACGCTGTATGCGGCGCATGTGGGCCGCAGCTGCGCCTTGCGGCCAACCGCGTGCGAGCTGCGGCGTCGGGGTCTGCGCGAGGGCGACGCTCGTGACAGCCGCGAGCGCCAGAAAAATCAGGGAACGCTTCATGGACCGACCTCCTCGAAACAACGGACGTAGAGGAGTCTACCGATGCCACGGACGAGGCGCAGTAAGCAAATGTAGCGACCCGCTCAGCGCCGCGGCAGGCGCAGTTCGGCCTCGAGACCGCCCTGCGGCCGATTGCGCAGCTGCAGCGTACCGCCGTGGGCCTGGGCGACGTCACGCGCGATGCTCAAGCCCAGGCCAGTCCCGCCGGTGTCGCGATTCCGGGAGGACTCGAGGCGAAAGAATGGCTCGAAGACTCGCTCCAGATACGGCGGCGCGATGCCGGGGCCGTCGTCGCGCACCACGATGCTGAGCGCCGCCCCGTCGCTCACCGCGATCCGCGCCCGCTCACCGAACTTCACGGCGTTGGACACCAGGTTGGTCAGACAGCGCTTCAGTGCCTGCGGCCGCGCCGGCAGCGGTCCGTTCGCATGCCCCGTCACCTGCACGTCGTGCCCCATCTCCGTGAAGCCCTGCCGCACCGACTCGACCAGCGCATCGACGTCAATCGGCTCGAGCGCCTCCTGCTCATCCTGCCCCCGAAACAACGCCAACGCGCCACGCACCATACCTTCCATCTCATCGAGTTCGCGGCTCAGACGCTCGCGCACCGCGGGATCCTCGATCAGCGTCTCCACCTGCAGGCGCAGACGCGTCAGCGGGGTCTTCAGGTCATGTGACATCGCAGCCAGCACCGCCGTGCGGCTGTCGAGATAGCGGTGCAGCCGCTCCTGCATGCTGTTGAACGCGCGCGCCGCATCCCGCAGCTCACGGGCGCCACTTTGCGGCAGCGGCGGGCTGCGCGAGCCACGACCGATCATCTCCGCGGCGCGCGCCAGACGGCGCAACGGCCGGGTGATGCCGCGCGCCGCCACATACAGAGCGGCGATCAGCACAGCCATGAGCACCGTCAGGTTGATGAGCAGACGCGGCGGCAGCATCAATACCGGAGAGAGGCGCGGCACGCGGAAGATGAGCGTCGCGGCGTGCGGCGCACTGACCTCGATGTCGTAGAAACGCAGCGGCACACCGATCCAAACGAACGGCGGCGGCGCCACAGGGATCGCCGCGGCGCTGCGGTGCGCGAGCGCCCGAATGCGGTAATCCACGCCGAGCTCGCGGTGCAGGCGGGCGAACAGCAGAGTTTGAGCACCAGAGGGGAACGGCAGGTGGATGAGCAGGCCGTGCCGAAAATCAGGATGCAGTTTGCGGCGCCACCAGGGCCAGTGCAGCGGACGCGGGCGGCGGCCCGTGCCGCGTCGCACGGGTGGACGCGGCGGTTCCGGAGGCTGCGGCGGCTGCATCGGCATCACCATGCGCCGGACCCAGGGCGGCGGCCTGACGGGCCGGAATCCCCCGGTCATCTGCAGCCGATGCAACGCATGAGTCCGCGCCCGCGGCGGCAGCAGCGTCAGCGTAAAGGCGATTTCACTGATCCGCCGCGCCCAGATCCGCGTCGTCACCTGCGTCATGACGCGCTGTTCGTTGCGCGCCACGAGGTACAGGCTGGCCGCCTGCGCGAGCAGTACCCCGATCACGGTCGCACCAATCAGCCGTCCGAACAGAGATTGCGGCCACACTCGCCAGCGCATATGCCTCCCCGGTCCGGGAATCACTCGGTCTCGACGGGCACGCCGATGACATAGCCCTGGCCGTAGATCGTCTTGATGATCCTCGGCGAGCGGGCATCATCGCCGAGGATCTGCCGCAGGCGGCTGACGCGCACATCGATGCTGCGGTCGAGCGGATCAGCCTCGCGGCCGCGCAGCAGTTCGGCGAGCTGCGCGCGCGAGACCACGCGGTTACCGGCCGAGAGCAGCACCGCGAGCAGCCGGTACTCCGCACCGCTCAGCGCCACCTCGCTGCCGCCGCCACTGAGCGTTCGGGCGGTGGTCTCGAGACGCCAGCCGTCAAAACGGAAGGCGCGCACGGCTTGCGGGTCCGGGTCGGGCGAGGCATGCACGGTGCGGCGCAGCACCGCACGGATCCGGCCGAGCAGCTCACGAGGATTGAAGGGTTTGGGGACGTAATCGTCCGCGCCGATCTCGAAACCGACGATGCGATCGACGTCCTCACCGCGGGCCGTCAGCATGATCACCGGCAGCTGTGAGCGGGTCCGCAGCTCCCGGCAGATCGACAGGCCGTCCTCACCGGGCAACATCAGGTCGAGCACCAGCAAATCAAAGCGCGCCCGCTCCATGGCGCGCCGCATCTCGGTGGCGTCGCCCACCGCCGTGACGCGCATGCCTTCCTTCTGCAGATATTGACTCAACAGCGAGCGGATCTCGCGGTCGTCATCGACGATCAACAGGTGAGGATGTTCGCTCATGGTCAGGCCCGTGGCGAGCACGATACCGGAGCACGCCGCCGCGGCGCCAGAGCCGCGGCGGCCTGCCGAGCACCGCAGTTACAATTGTTCACAAGACTGCGCGCTGCGGCGCGTCCTTCAGGCCAATCACGAGGTCAGCCACGTTGGTACCCGTGGGTCCGGTGCGCAGCAGCACCCCGGCGGCCGCGAGCGCGCGCCCGGCGTCCGCCCGCCGCAGGCTGTCGTCGGCGTCGAACCCGAGCACGGCGATGCGCCCGCAGGTCTCCCCATCGACCACCGCCCCGGCATCCTCGGTCGGTCCGTCGATGCCATCGGTACCGGCCGCGAGCAGCGCCAGATCGCCGTATCCGGCGATCAGGCGGGCCGCGGCGAGCGCCAGATGTTGATTGCGGCCACCGCGGCCCGGGGCAGCCGGCAACCGCAGGGTCGATTCCCCGCCCCAGACGTACACCTGCGCGCTGCCGAGCGCGAGCTCATGCGTGAACTGGGTGGCCAGGCGCTGGACATCGCCGCAGAATCTCGTGCGGGCGCGGCGCACCGTCAGCCCTCGAGCGCGAGCCGCCTCGGCCGCACCGTCCATCGCCGCATCCAGGGACGCGATCACCTCGCGCCGCAGGGCGTCCCCGCCGGGCGCCGGCCCGAGCAGCCCTGAGCCGATCAGCGCCGGATCATCGCCGGGCACGTCAGAGATGAACAGCACGCGCCCGGGACGTCCGCCGAGACGCTCGGCGAGCCGCCCACCCTTGATCTGCGAGCCGCGGGCGCGCTCGGCATTGAGGGCCCGAATGTCGAGCCCGGCGGCCATCCCATGCCGCGCGATGCGGACGAGTTGGTCGAGCGTCACCCCCGGTGCAGGCACTTCGACCAGCGCCGAGGCGCCCCCCGAGATGAGAAACAGCGGCTCGGCCTGTGCCGGCAGCTCATGCAGCCACTCGAGCAGCCGCGCGCCGGCGTGTAGCGAGCGTTCATCCGGAATCGGGTGGGCACTGTCGAGCACCTCGGTGCCCGGCTCTGCGGCGAGCGCCGCGGCACCGTGCCCCGCCGGTGCAATCACCAGCAGCCGCTCAAGCGCCGGCCCGAGCGCCTCGCGCGCACCGAGCGCCATCGGCGCGGCCGCCTTCCCGATCGCCACCGCCCACACCCGAGCGGATGTGGCGCTCTGCAGCGCCTCGCGCACGCAGCGACGCCCCTCGACGCGGGCGAGGCCGGCGCGAAACAGCTCGATCAGCCGCTCCCGCCGCCCGTCGGCGCCTGCCGGGGCGTCAGCCACCGTGGACGATTTTCAGCGCTCCCCGTCCCTCGCGGCCACGCTGCTTGGCCTCGTCGGAACGCTCGCGCTGCAAGCGCTCGAGATACTGCGGCGTGATGTCCCCGGTGACGTACTGGCCGGAGAAGCACGAGGTGTCGAACTCCTCGATCTGCGAGTCCTCGTGCTTGCACGCCGCGATGAGATCCTCAAGATCCTGGTAGACCAGCCAATCGGCACCGATCAGCCGCATCACATCCTCGACGCTGCGTCCGGCGGCCACCAGCTCACGGGCCGCCGGCATGTCGATGCCGTACACGTTCGGGTAGCGCACCGGCGGGGCGGCCGAGGCGAAATACACCTTGCGCGCCCCGGCTTCGCGCGCGAGCTCGATGATCTGCGCCGAGGTGGTGCCGCGCACGATCGAGTCATCCACCAGCAGTACGTTCTTGCCGCGAAACTCCAGATCAATGGCGTTCAGCTTGCTGCGCACGGATTTCTGCCGCTGCTGCTGGCCGGGCATGATGAAGGTACGGCCGATATAGCGGTTCTTGGTGAACCCTTCGCGGTACTTCAGGCCGAGCCGCTGCGCCAGCTGCAGCGCACTGGTGCGACTGGTGTCGGGAATCGGAATGACCACGTCGATGTCGTGGTTCGGTCGCTCGCGCAGGATCTTCTCTGCGAGCCGATCGCCCATGCGCATGCGGGCGCGGTACACCGAGATATCGTCGATCTTCGAGTCGGGGCGGGCGAAATACACGTACTCGAAGATGCACGGCGCGTGGCGAGCGACGGTGACGCAGCGGTGCGCGTGCAGCCGACCCGCCTCATCGATCAGCACCGCCTCGCCCGGAGCGATGTCGCGCAGGAAGCGGAAGCCGAGACTGTCGAGCGCAACGCTCTCGGAGGCGAGCATCCACTCCTTGCCTTGCGCAGTGTCTCGCTCCCCGAGCACCAGCGGGCGGATGCCGTTCGGGTCGCGGAAACCCACGACGCCGTGCCCGATCACCATCGCCACGACGGCAAAGCCGCCGCGGCAGCGTCGGTACACCGCCTCGAGCGCCGCGAACACGTCGGCCGGCGTGACGCGCGGCGTGCCGATGCGCTGCAGCTCCGAGGCGAACACGTTCAGCAGCACCTCGGAGTCCGAGGTGGTGTTCAGGTGCCGGCGATCCTCACGGATCAGCACTTCGGCCAGTTCGGTCGCGTTGGTGAGGTTACCGTTGTGCGCCAGGCAGATCCCGTACGGGGAGTTGACGTAGAACGGTTGGGCCTCCGAGGCGCTGTCGCAGCCCGCGGTCGGATAGCGCACGTGTCCGATGCCGATGTGACCCTTCAGCTCGAGCATGTGCTGTTGCTGGAAGACATCGCGCACCAAGCCGCTCGCCTTGCGCACGCACAGCCCCCCGTCGCCGCTGGTGGCGATGCCCGCGGCATCCTGACCGCGGTGCTGCAGCACGGTGAGCGCGTCGTAGAGGCGCTGATTGACCGCGCTCGTGCCGACCAAGCCGACGATTCCACACATAGCCTACCTCACAGCCATCCGGATCCGACCAGCGCCCGCAATCCCCCGGCAATCGCTTTGCCGTACGGGATGAGCATTGAATGGCGCCACCAGTCCTGGGTATCAAGGTGCAACAGCTCGGCGAGGATGACAAATACCCCGAGCAGCACCGCCCCGCGGGCTGCGCCGAACAGAAAGCCGAGAAAACGATCGGTGCCGCTGAAGATCGACAGGCGCACGAAATGCGCCACGATCGCCCCCAGGGCGGTACCGGCCAGAAGCACCAGCGCGGCAATGATCCCGCGCGCGGCCCAGATCCGCACCGCCGGGGCCGCCAACAGCCCGCCGAGGTGCGGCGCCAGACGAGCGGCCAGGTGCCAGGCCAGAAACAGCGCGACCAGCCAGGTCGCCAGTGCGATCGCCTCACGCAAAAAGCCGCGCACGGCCCCGATCACGGCGGACAGCACGATCACCGCGGCAATCACGTAATCGGTGGTCATCATGCGGATTCACCGCTCGAGGTGCAGGCTGTGGCGCTCGGCGCCCGCCGGATGCGCCAGCGTCCAGGTCGCCGGATCGAGGGCGGGAAGGACTCGCTGTGCGGCGGCCGTAACGGGCGCATCATCCGTCGGACGGTGGCTGGGGGCGCGGATTGTACAAGAGCCCGCGCTGCGCCGCTCGACGCCAGTTCACTGGCGCAGCAGATCGCCCCGCAAGCCTGCCCGGTCGAACCGCCGCGCCAGCTGCAGCGCCGCAGCGCGGGTCGGCTCCGCCTGGCCGGTGACGCGCCACAGCAGCCGCCCCCGCAGTCGCAGCGGCGCCAGACGCACTCCGAACCCCTTCGCGCGTGCCCGCCCGGCGAGGCGCAGAGCATCGGCGTGGAGCGCAAACACCCCGAGTTGCACCGTCCAGTGGCCGGCGCTGCGCGCGCGCCGGCTCACCGGGGGAGCGGACCGCGGCGGGCGTCGCTGCGGCGCGGTCCGCACCGGGCGGCGGAGCGGAGCGGCCCGGTGCGCCGTTGCCGCCGGCCGAGCGGAAGGCGTCGCCGAGTGCGGGACCTGGGACGGTGCTCGAGACGGGACCTGTGACTTGGCCTCAGTCTGGACCTTGGGCGCGGGGGCGGGTGGCGCGGCGGGTACCGGGACCGGTGCCGCGGGGGTCTGCGCGGACGGCGCAGGCGCACCCGACGCCTTGGCGCCGGATCCGGCCGCAGGTACGGTCAGGCGCTGCGCGGCGGCCCGAGCGCCCGGTCCGAGCGGCAACGTGTAGGAGTGTACGGGTGCGCCAGCGACGGTGGTGCCGGCCGGCGGTGCGCCCGCAGCCTTCCTCCGCGGCGGTCCGGTCAGCAACTCGGGAACCAACAGCACGATCAGCGCCACGAGAATGATGGCGCCCGTCAGACGTTCTTTCACGGCGCGCAGTATACCCCAAGCCACTTCAGCGCCGGCCCGACCGTGTACACCGAGCCGCAGACGATCACTCGATCGCCGGGCTGCGCACCGGCGCGTGCCGCGACACAGGCGGCGTCGACCGACTCGAACAGGTGCGGTGCGGATATCACGGCCGCGAGCCGCTGCCCGAGCGCCTCGGCGCTGGTGCCTCGAGGGCCCGGCAGTGCGCACAGGAACCATTCCGCGACCCACGGCGCGAGCGCCGCGGCGATCTCGGGCGCGTCCTTGTCGCCGAGCACCCCGAAGACCGCGAGCGTGCGGCCGCGGCAGGGACGGCGAGCCAGTTCCCCCGCCAGGACCTGCGCCGCCGGCGCGTTGTGCGCGATATCCAGAATCCACGGCACCTCGCGCGGGACCACCTGAAACCGCCCGGCGAGCCGCACCGACGCGAGCGCCGTGCCCACGGTGCGAGCATCGAGCGCGGCGAGCACGGCGTCGATCTCACCGTGCGGCCGACTCGTCTCGAGCGATTCGATCGCCGCCAGCGCGGTGGCCGCATTGCGGTACTGAATGAGGCCCTCCAGCCGCGAGGGCGGCAGGTCCTCCAGCCGCAGCCGGGGCCCCGCGTAGCGCCAGCGGCCCTCGGCGTGCACTGCCCAGCGGAAGTCCCGCTCGGCCAGCACCGTGCGCGCCCCGAGCCGCCGGATTGCCGCGTAGACGCTCTCGGGCAGGTTCGGGGTGCCGAGCACCGCCGGGCGCCCGGCGCGAAAGATGCCCGCCTTCTCCGCGCCGATCGCCTCGAGCGTCTCGCCGAGCCAGTCGCGATGGTCGAGGCCGACCGAACAGAGCACGGCCGCATCGGCATCGATCAGGTTGGTCGCATCGAGCCGTCCGCCCAGGCCCACCTCGAGCACCGCGAAGCGCACGCCCGCCTGAGCGAACAGCCACAGCGCCGCGAGCGTGTTGTATTCGAAGAAGGTGAGGGTTTCAGGGCCACGGGCCGCCTCGATGTGCTCGAACGCGCACACCAGCGCCGCATCGTCGACTTCGCGGCCGTGGATGCGGATGCGCTCGTTGTAGCGAAGGAAATGGGGTGAGGTGAACAGCCCGACGGTGGCTCCGGCGGCGAGCAGCAGCGCCTCGGTGTGCGCCGCCGTCGAGCCCTTGCCGTTGGTGCCGGCCACGGTGATCACGTGCGCCGCCGGCCGATCGAGCCCGAGCCGGCGCGCCACGGCGCCGACCCGTTCCAGGCCCAGATCGATGCTGTGCGGATGGGCCGCCTGCTGGCGCGCCAGCCAATACTCGAGTGACTCGCTCACGGGCGCCCCGACGATGCGGCCCCAGCGACGCGGCGCGCCCTCAGGCGGCGGCCGCGGGCTGCTTCAGCAGCAGGCGCAGCACCGCGCCGATGCGCGCGCGCATCTCGCGGCGATCGACGATCATGTCGAGTGCGCCGTGCTCGAGCAGAAACTCGCTGCGCTGAAAGCCCTCCGGCAGCGTCTCGCGCACGGTCTGCTGGATGACGCGCGCACCAGCGAAGCCGATCAGCGCGCGCGGCTCGGCGAGATTGAGGTCCCCGAGCATCGCCAGACTCGCCGACACCCCACCGGTGGTCGGATCGGTCATCACGGAGATGAACGGCAGCCGGGCGCGGCGCATCTGCGCGAGCGCCGCGGAGGTCTTGGCCATCTGCAGCAGCGAGTACAGCGCCTCCTGCATGCGCGCTCCGCCGCTGGCCGTGAAACACACCAGCGGCATCCGCTCGGCGAGGCAGTGATCGGCCGCACGCTTGAAGCGCTCCCCGACCACCGAGCCCATCGAGCCGCCGAGAAATTGGAATTCGAACGCGCAGGCGACCAGCGCGAGCCCTTCGAGCGCCCCGGCCATCACCACCAGCGCATCGGCCTCACCGGTGTTCTTCTGCGCCTGCGCCAGACGGTCCTTGTAGCGCTTGCTGTCGCGGAACTTCAGCGGGTCCTCCGGGGTGATCCGTGTGGCCAGCTCCACGCCGGTGCCCGGATCGAGGAAGGACTCCAGCCGCTCGCGCGCGCCGATGCGCATGTGGTGCGCGCACTTGGGACAGACGTACAGGTTGCGCTCGAGCTCGGCGCGGTACAGCACGGCGTCGCAGATTGGGCATTTGATCCACAGGCCCTCAGGGACCGAACGCGTGCGCCGTTCGGTCTTGATCCGCGAGGGCATGATCTTTTCAAACCAGGACATAGGGCATCCGCCAGGAGACCAGGGCGGGATGATAGCCCATCAGCGCAGGTCAGGCCCGTCGGGCGGGGGCGGCAGCGCAAACGCCTCGGCGTAGCGCACCGACCACAGATACAGCCCCGCGGCCGGCGCCGTCGCGGCACCGCGGCGCCGCTCGCGCCCCGCGAGCACCTGCGCGGCCCACTCCGGCGGGGCATCGCCCTTACCGACCGCGATCAGCAGGCCGACGATGTTGCGCACCATGTGATGCAGGAATGCGTTGGCGGTCGCCTCGATGACGAGCCAGTCGCCCCGGCGCTCGACGGTGAGCCGCTCGAGACGGCGGATGGGGGATTTCGCCTGGCATTCGGCGGCACGAAACGCGCTGAAGTCGTGCTCGCCCTCGAGCCACGCGGCCGCCTGCGCCATGGCCGCGGCGTCGAGCGGCCGATGGATCCACGTGGCCCGTCGCGCAAACAACGCGGAGCGGGCGCGGCGGTTCAGGATGAGGTAGCGATAGGTGCGCGCCTCGGCCGAATAGCGCGCATGGAAGTGTTCGGGCACCGGCCGCACCCACGAGACGCTGATGTCGGGCGGCAGCTCGCTGTTGGCCCCGAGCAGCCAGGCGCGCTGCGTGCGCACCGCGCGGGTGTCGAAGTGAACCACCTGGCCGCGGGCATGCACCCCGGCGTCGGTGCGGCCCGCGCAGGTGAGGCTGACGGGCTCGGCGGCGATCGTGCCGAGGGCGGCCTCCAGGCAGTCCTGCACGCTCGGACTCGACGGCTGGTGCTGCCAGCCGGCGTACGCGCCGCCCTGGTACTGCAGTCCGACCGCGATGCGAGGCATCAGCCGGGCAGCGACTCCAGCAGGCGCCCGGCCTCCTGGCGCTGGACATCCGAGCCCTCGTGCATCACTTCCTCCAGGATGCTGCGGGCCCCTTCCGGATCACCCATATCCATGTACGCGCGGGCCAGATCGAGCTTGGTGCCCACTTCGCTCATGCTCACCGGCTCGAAGTCCCCGAGCACGCCATTCTCGCCCGTCGGGCTCTCGCCCATCGCGCCGACGTCCGTATGGGCGAACGTGGCCGTGCCGATGTCGAAATCCAGACCCTCGCGGGCGGCAGGTTTCGGCTCGGCGGTACCGCCGAGGTCGAAGTCCACCCCGGCCACATCGAGTGCGCTCAGCCGCGAGGTCTCGGAGGTATCGCGTGCCCCGGACGGCTCTTCGGCCAACAGACTTTCGAGCTCCCGCTCATCGATCTGCCAGGCACTGGTGGTGCCGGTGGATTCCGGTGCCGCCGACCGCTCGCCGGCGGCCGCTTCGCCGGCCCGCTCGAGCATCTGGCGGGAATGTTCATCGAGGCCCGCCACCAACGTCGGCGCGTCCGTGCCCAGACCCGGCTGGACCGTGGTCTCGAACGCCCCCAGGTCCAGTCCCAGATCGTCGATTGCGAGCTCCGCGGTGCGCTCCGAGCCCTGGCTCAGCGCCTCGACTTTCTCGCGCAGCGCGGCCTGGCCGGCCACATACAGTGCAGGCTGCTCGACCGTCGGCTCGACCGGTTCGAACGGATGTTCGGCCATTTCCTGGGTCACGCCGGTTTCCGAACCGGTCGCTTCCAGGTCCGGGAACGAGTCGTTCAGATCGTCGCCGGCGACCGTATCCCCGGGCAACTCCTCCCCGAGGGCCGCGCCGATGTCCAGATCGAACGCACCGGTATTGCCGGTGCTGCCGGGGGTCGCAGCGCCCGGCACCGCACCGCCCATCAGATCGAAATCCACCCGGCCCTGGCCGCCTTCCAGATCCAGATCGACGCCCTGCGCGGCCGCGCCGCTGACCTCGGAGCCTGCGAACAGCGGATCATCCGGGGCGAGCTGCCGACCCATGATGATGACCTTGTCCCATTCGCCGGCCGGCGCCTGATCGCGTGTTCCGGCCAGCTCGTGCGCCAGTTCGACGAACTGCTCCTTGTTGCCCCAGACGAAGAACACTTCGAGGAGCTTGAGCTTCAGATCGTGCCGCTGCGGCTCGCGCTGAATGGCGATGCGGATCAGATCGGCGGCCTGATCGTACAGGCCATACGCCATGTGGAAATCGGCCTCGGCGAGCGGATCGCCCTGCTCGAGGTTCAGCGCCGTCTCGCTGCTCATCGTCTGGTCGGCCGAGACGTGCGTCTGAACGACCGGCCCCGACGCATCGTGCATCACCAGGCGCGGCTGCTCATGCGTCGTCTCGCGCACATCGATCGCATCGTTGTGACGCGCCCCGCCGTGCGGCTCGATCGGTCCCGCGGCGTGCGCCGGTTCGGCGAAGCCGCCGTCGGCCGACTCGCGCAGCAGATCATTGGCGGCGGATTCGCGCCGGCCGCGCAGCACGCGCGCCAGCCCGTAGGCGATCAGCAGCGCCACCAGTGCCAACAGCGCCCACCAGTAGCGGCGCACCATCTGCCCGAGCGCGCTCGGCGTCGCCGTGGGCGCCGCGGCCGGGGTCGGCTGCGGCGGGTGCAGCTTCATCGGCCGATGCAGTGCGGGCGCGCGCGCCGCCGGCGGGGGTGCCGGAGGCGCCGCCGCCGGGGCGCGCTTGCCAGTGGCCACCTGCGCCTGCAGCGCCGCGAGTGCCGCACTCTTCAGTTGCACCAGGCGCTTCTCCTGCGCCAGTTGACCTTTCAGCGTCTGCACCTGTGCCTGCAGCGCACCGACGGCCGCCGAGGTGCCGCGACCGGTGCCCGCGCCGGCGCTGCTCGGCGCGACGAGCCGCAGCCGCCCGGTACTGCCGCCCTGCCCGGCGCGCCAGGCGCTGTCCTGGCGGGTCACGTCGCGCCAGGCCGCCGAAGGGGCCACCTGTTGCGCGGCGCTCGCCGCCGGGATGCGCAGCACCGCACCGGCGCGCAGCATGTTCATGTTGTTCGCGAAGGCCTGCGGATTGAGCTGGTAGATCGCCACCATCCACTGACGGGTCGGCGTCGAGTCCATGCCACCGCCGCTGATGCGGCTGGCGATGCCCGAGAGCGTCTCGCCGGCGTGCACGTGCACCGAGCGCGGCAGGCTCACCGCGGGACTCGCCGGTGCCGGTGCCGGTGCCGACGCCGTCGCGCTCGCCTGCGGCAGCGCCGCCGCGCGTGGCGCATTGCCCACCACCGGCGCGGCGATCGCGACCGAGTGCGGCTGGCTCGCGCTCGGCACGTACACCGGCGGATTCAGGAGGATGGTGTACTCGCGGAACAGCACGCCGCGGTCCCAGCTGGCCTTGACCAGCAGGGTCAGAATCGGGTCGGTCACCGGGAGGCTTGAGGTCAGGTGCAGCACGATGCGCCCGCCGGCCGCGTGCGTGACCTTGAGCCGCGCCCCGTCGAGATAGGCCGGCCAGTCCAGGCCGTACTTGGTGAACGTCGTGCGCGAAGCGAGCCGCACCGAGAGGCTCTGCAGCGCCCCCGGGGTGGCATCGAGCAAATCGATGCGCGCATCCAGCGGCTGGTCGAGATGCGACTTTAAATGAATAGTCCCGAGGCCCAGAGCCAGCGCCGCCGGTGGCAACGCCAGCAGCAGCACCATCACCAGACTTGAGCGTTTGGCGATCATTGACCACACCCCGAACGGCATCGGTAAGACAAACCCCTTATAAAAACAATCGGATGGTCGCTTTTCGCGATCGCATCCGGCGTGGGCGGCAATATAACTTAAATCGGTTCGCACCCCCAAGCCGGCTCGCACCGGCGGGGCGGCTTGCCACCTCGCTTGCGGGCTGATCTTTACTCATTCTGGCCCGGCAAACTGTGTCGTGCTTCGTAGACTGGCCCATCCGTCCCGGTCCGAAGCCCTCAACCGGGGCGGCCGCGCCGCGCAATATCCGGGGTCGCGCAGCGCACATCGGCGTTCTGGGCGCGGTGCCTGAGGTAATGGTCCATCAGGACGATCGCGAGCATGGCCTCCGCGATTGGGGTGGCGCGCAGGCCGACGCACGGATCGTGCCGCCCCGTGGTGATGACCTCGACCGGCCGGCCCTCGAGGTCGATGGTGCGCCCGGGGACCTGGATGCTCGAGGTCGGTTTGAGCGTCAGGTGCGCGACCACGTCCTGGCCGGAGGAGATTCCACCGAGGATGCCGCCGGCGTTATTGCTCAGAAAGCCCTCCGGCGTCAGCTCATCGCGATGTTCGCTGCCGCGCTGCGCCGCTGCGCGCACGCCCGCGCCGATCTCGACGGCTTTCACGGCGTTGATGCTCATCAACGCCGCCGCGATGTCGGCATCGAGCCGCTCGAACACCGGTTCGCCGAGCCCCGGTGGCACCGCACAGGCCACGACCGTGACCCGGGCGCCGACCGAATCGCCCGCCGAGCGCAACTCCCACAGCAGCGCCTCGAGCTCCGCGATGCGTGCCGGATCGGGACAGAAGAACGGATTGCGGTAGGCGAACGCGGGGTCGCGCGGCTCGAGCACGAGCGAGCCGATCTGGCTGAGGTAGCCGTAGATGCGCACCCCGAGACGCGCCGCCAGATATTTGCGCGCGATCGCTCCGGCCGCCACGCGCATCACCGTCTCGCGCGCCGAGGAGCGCCCACCGCCGCGGTAGTCCCGCAGACCGTACTTCTGCTGATACGTGTAATCGGCGTGTCCGGGCCGGAAGCGGTCTTTGATCTTCTCGTAATCGCGTGAGCGCGCATCGGAGTTCTCGATCAGCAGGCCGATCGGCGTGCCGGTGGTACGCCCCTCGAACACGCCGGAGAGGATGCGCACCTGATCGTTCTCGCGTCGCTGGCTGACGAAGTGCGAGGTGCCGGTGCGGCGCCGGTCGATATCGCCCTGCAGATCCGCCTCGGTGAGCTCAAGCCCGGGCGGGCAGCCATCGACGATGCCGCCGAGCGCCGGACCGTGGCTCTCGCCGAAGGTGCTCACCGTGAACAGTCTGCCGAAGGTGTTGCCGGACATCAGGCCCTCTGTGTGCGCCGCGTGCCGCCGCGGCACCGGTCCCATCCGTCCGGGCCGGGCGCGGCTGTTCGCAGTGTACTATGCGCCCGCGCGTCGGGCGCGGGGCGCATCGTCGGCAGGCAACTGCTCGGCCGCGAGCAGAAACACCCCACCGCCGCCGCGCTCGAACTGCAGCCACAGGAACGGCAACTGCGGGAACGCGCGCGCGAGGGCCACCTCGGTATTGCCCACCTCGACGATCAACGCCCCGCCGGGCCGCAGATGCCGGCGCGCCTCGGCGAGCAGCACCCGCACCGAGTCGAGCCCAGCGCGGCCGGAGGTCAGCGCGAGTGCCGGCTCATGCCGGTACTCCGGCGGGAGCGAGGCGAACTCGCGCATCCCGACATACGGCGGATTCGCCACGATCAGGTCGTAACGCGTCGCACGCAGGGCGCTGAAGTGATCGGACTGCACCAGATGCACCCGCCGCCCGAGACGGTGCCGGCGCACGTTGCGCGCCGCCACCTCGAGCGCCTCGGCAGAGATGTCCGCGGCATCGACCTGCGCCCAGGGCAGCGCTTTGGCACAGGCGATGGCAATGCAGCCCGAACCGCAGCCCATGTCGAGCACCCGTGTGATGCGCCGCGGCTCAAGCCACGGCGCGAAGCGCCGCTCGATCAGCTCGGCGATCGCAGAGCGCGGAATGAGCACGCGAGCATCGACGTAAAACGGCAGTCCCGCGAACCAGCTCTCCCCGGTGAGGTAGGGCGCCGGGATGCGCTCCTCGATGCGCCGCGTGAGCAGTGCGCGCACCCGCTCC
>JAKBBE010000245.1 GCA_021826035.1 Pseudomonadota bacterium
GCCGAGCAGTACGTGAAGGATCATCCTGCTGCGAGGGCGTCGCCGCAGCGGCAGGGACCCTCGCCTGGCAGGAGCTTCCCGTCAGTCCGGACCTGGATCTGCAGGACCTCGCGCAGACCTGCTGCCCCACCCCCGCGCTGAGTCCGCGTCCTACGCGCCCGCCAGGTAGCGGTACTGCGCCTCAGTGAGCGGCACCACGCTCAGTCGCCCCTGACGGACCAGCGGGGAGTCGCGAAAGAGTGCGCCAGCCTTGATCTGCGCAAGAGGCACCGCCTGCGCCAAGCGCCGCGTCACTTTGATCGTGACGCGCGGCTCGCGATCCTCCGCGCCCTCGATCGACCGGACGGTCGCGGTGCCGACCGCGCTGCGCACATCGGCCGTCTCGTAGATCACCAGCCGGTCCCCGGGCTTCATCCCGCGCAACACCTTCAGCGCCGCCGGATTGGCAACACCGTCCCAGATCGTTTCCTTCTCGCGCTGCAGATCGGCGAAGGAATAATCCGCAGGCTCTGTCTTGAGCAAGTAATGGGCGGACACGGGTTCTCCTCTGGCGACGGCTCGCGCCCACCCCGGAAGGGCTGGGCAATCGATCGAGATACTACGCCGGGTTCTGAACCACCCCGGGGCATTCCGTAGCACTTCGGGCCTGGATCAGGTCACAACGGCGGGCAGTCATGCAGGAGTCGTCGGGCTTGCGCAGAGCGGCGTGGAACATTAACCAGTGATGGACGGCCCTGAAACTCCTCGGGTATTCGAGGTTCCGCAAGCGAACCGAGTGGGAGTCTCCGGTCAATGCGCCTGCGCAGATCGTCCTGGTCGATGGCAATGCGGTGGAGCGAGTCAATGACACAGATCAGATCGACGATTGGGGTGGACACCGACAAACCCGTGCAACCGAGGCTCCAGGCGATCAGGAGGTGGTTTGCGCAACAGCTCAAACGGGGTCAGCCCCGTGAACACGCGGCGAATGCCTTGCCCGTTCATGACTTCCTGACGTTTGTGCGTCTGTACGGAAATGAGGTGCACTCGAACTGAGTAAACCCGACTGTAACGACCGACCGAGTTCAGCCCTGAACTGCCTCCGTAGACGTGACTCGGACCGGGTTGAGCGCCGCGGGGATGTGCAGCGGCCATCGCTATTACTGTTGATAACATATTTTATCAGGATGACCTCCGTGATATCCTTACATGACATGAGACCCTCCGAAGCGCTCACGCTGCACCGTGCCGCCTTACGAGAACTCCTGAACCGGCACGGCTTCAGGCAGCCGCGCGTGTTCGGCTCGGCACTCACCCGAACGGACACCGAGGAGAGCGACCTCGACGTGCTGGTCGAGCCCGTGCGCGGCGCGACGCTATTCACCCTGGCGACTCTCGAGGATGAAGCCCGCCAGCTGACGGGCGTGCGCGTGTCGGTGCTCACGCCCGGCTTTCTCTCGCCGAAGTTCCGCGACAGAGTACTCGAGCAGGCCCAGCCGCTATGAGCCACCCCGAGCGGCTCGGGGACTATCTCGAGCACATTGCCGGCGCGATCGAGCGCGCGATCCGCTACGTCGGCGGCCTCGAAGACCTCGCCATGCTGGAACAAGACGAAAAATCCCAGGATGCCATCGTGCGCGCCCTCACAGTGATCGGCGAAGCGGCGGTTAAGATTCAAAGGGATGCGCCGCAGTTCGTGATCGTGCATCCGGAGCTGCCGTGGAGTCAGCTGCGCGGCATCCGCAACAGATCGTGCACGACTACTTCGACATTGCTTGGGATGTCGTCTGGGACACCGTCCGGCAGGATCTCCCGCCGCTGCTTCAGCATGTCCGGTCTCTGTTGAACTGCGCGGGCGATGTGCCACTCGCAGACCGAGAGAAAAAGTGAACGCATCGTCCTCCGCACATCGGGAACTCGCTCCCGCCTCGGGTGCGGCACCGGCATCGAACCTGCACCTCACGGCAGCGGGGTCTCACCAGCTCGCCAAAGTGCCGCCGGCGAGAGAGTGGTTCACCAACATCGGCAACCCGAACACCCGCCGCGCCTAACGCAACGACCTGAAGGCCAAGCGCGATCGCGCCCTGCTCTCCCTTCGCCTGCATCACGGCCTGCGGCGCGAAGAACTCTCCGGGGTCACGGTGCAAGACATTCACCTCCGCCGCCGCGTACCGCATCTGCGCGTGCGCGGGAAAGGGAGCCACGTGCGCCACATCCCCCTACACCCGGGCAGCCAGGGGCTGCGGAGTGAATATCCGCAGGCCTCCGGCCACGGTCAAGACAAGTCCGGCCCTCTCTATCCGACCTGTCCGCAACAATCGGACTGGGGAACTCGACCGAACGCTCTGCGGCGACGGGATCTATAAGCTCGTTCGCGGCTACGCCAAGAAAATCGGCGTAGCCATCCGCGTGCACGCCCTGCGGGCCACCGCCGCAACCAACGCCCTCGAGCACGAAGCCGCTATCGCGAAGGTACAGGAGTGGCTGGGTCACGCGAGCAGTGCCACCACGCGCCTCTATGACCGGCGCAAGAGTCGGCCGGAGGATTCCCCCACCTTCAAGGTGGTGTACTGATCACGGACGGACAGTTTCGTGCAACCCGCTACCGCCGCGGCTGCAATCGGCTCCATGGGCACCCGGCGCCGTAAGCGCTCAGAAAATTCTTGATCTGAAGGCCAGCCGGATCTGCGCACTCACGACTTGGTATTTCCCCGGGCGCCAAACTTACCGATTCTGGCGGAGTTGATGCGCGCTCGCGGGGTCGGCTTGACCGCCGGCCGGCGCTTCGCGGGCGATGTCCGCGTTGCGGCAGGTCGCGCTTTGCGCGCCGGTTGCGGGGCGTCTGCCAGTTCGATGCCGAACACGCCGGCAAGATCTTCCTCGGCAATCCTCTTGCGCTGCGTCTTTCGCGGTGCGGCCCCGAGATCGACCGCCGCGCCGATCAGCTCACCGTGCTCGAC
>JAKBBE010000246.1 GCA_021826035.1 Pseudomonadota bacterium
CGGCCGGGTCGCGGGCGATTTCGAGGGTCATGCCTTTCCCGTTGCGCCAGGGCATCGCGCGGTAGGCGTCGGCGCGGAGGACCTCGAGACGGGGCGGTTTCACGGCGGTCAGTCTCTTCATGGCGATGGCGTTCGGCGCGGGCGGACGTTGTGGTCGCGGGGAGTGTCGGGCGGTGATGCGGTCATCATACCCAGGGCGTGACGTGTTTACCCTCTGCGCACCGAGGACGCCGCGGTCATCGCCGCAGGCCGTGGGGCGAAGCCCGGACGCGCCCGTGCCGGAATCGCTCCGAGCGGTGGGCCAGATGCAGGATGTTCCTCGGGAGGAGGGACGGAAGGTTCCCCAGGTCGCCCGGGTGTCTGGCTGCCGACGCCGATAAGCGCGTACAGTGCGCGGGCATGACGGCCGTCATCTTCGACCTGGATAACTGCCTCGCGCCTGCGACGGCGGTGGGCGAGGCCCTCTACGGGCCGGCATTCGCCGCGATTCGCAACGCCAACGACGGGCGTGTTGCCGCCGACGCACTGGCCGCGGCGTTCCGACAGATGTGGACCCATGCCTACGACTGGGTGGCCGATCGCTACGGATTTACGCCGGCGATGCGTGCGGCCGGATGGCGGGCCCTGGTGCAGATCGAGGTGACCGGGCCACTCGCGGGCTACGGGGATTTGAACCTGCTGGCGTCGGTGCCCGGGGAGCGCTTCCTCGTGACCACGGGGTTGCGTCGGTTGCAGGAGAGCAAGATCCGGGGTCTGGGCATCGCGGCGCAGTTTCGCGAGATTTTCATCGACGCGATCGACGAGCCGCCGCGGTTGGGCAAAGCGGTACTCTTTCAGCACATCCTCGTGCGATACGATCTGAAGCCGACGGATGTCGTCGTGGTCGGCGACAACCCGGACTCGGAGCTCGCCGCCGCGCGGCAGGTGGGGTTGAGGGCGGTGCAGATGCTGCGGCCCGACGTGGTGCGCAGCGAAGCGACGGCAGAGTGCGTCAGGGATCTGCGCGAGCTGATCCGCTGGCTGGCGGCGAATACCTGAGGGCCTGGACAGGGGGGCGATACGCATCCCGTGGACGGCCCGCGATGAATGACGACGCAGCGCGAGTGAGCCGGTGCGTCGGGACAACAACGAACGATCCCAAGGGGTGAACCATGTCGACGTCTCGACGAGAATTCCTGGTCTCCTCCGCCGCGGTGCTTGGCGCCGGTGCGGCGCCGTCGCTCGCCGCCACCGCTCAGAAGGGGCTCGCGCCCTCGCTGCCGCCCGGCTCGCCGCCGGCCTTCGGGACCGCTCCGGGCGTCGGGCCCGAGGTGGGCGCAGCGACGTTTGCCGAGGCAGAAAAACTCGTGCAGGTGCACATGACATTGCCCGAGCGCGCGGAAGCCGCCTCCAACTGGCGCAACAGCATGGCGCCGCTCTACGAGCGACGCACGGGCCCGCGTCGCGTCGCGCTGGCGGCGGATCTTGCGCCGTACTCGCTGTGCAATCCAGTGCTGCCCGGATCAGATCCCATGCCGCGCCGCGCTGAGTTCGTGCGCAGCGGGCGCGATCCGGGTCCGGTGCCGAGTCACGATGTCGACATTGCCTTTGCACCGCTGTGGAAGCTCTCGCGGTGGATCCAGGCACGCCACCTGACCTCCGAGCGGCTGACCGAGGTGTATCTGCAGCGCATGCACACCTTCGACCCCCGCTTGAAATGCGTCATCACGGAGACGCGCGAACTGGCCCTGACGCAAGCGCGCCGGGCGGATCGCGAAATCGCCGCAGGCCGGTACCGGGGGCCGCTGCACGGCATCCCCTGGGGCGCGAAGGATCTGCTCGATACGGCCGGTATCCGCACCACGTACGGCGCTGAGCCGTTCAGGGATCGTGTCCCGGCGAAGAACGCAGTGGTCGTCGAGCGGCTACGCGCGGCGGGGGCCGTCTTGATCGCGAAACTCAGCATGGGCGCGCTCGCGCTGAACGATGTCTGGTTCGGCGGTCAGACCAAAAATCCCTGGCTCCTGCAGGAGGGTTCCGGCGGCTCGAGTGCCGGACCTGCCGCCGCGAGTGCCGCCGGCCTGGTCGGCTTTGCCATCGGCAGCGAGACCGAGGGCAGCATCGTCGATCCGAGCGATCGGTGCGGCGTGTGTGGTCTGCGACCGACCTTCGGGCGCGTCGCGCGGACCGGTGCGATGACCCTGTGCTGGTCGCTCGATAAGCTCGGACCGATTGCGCGCAGTGTCGAGGACACGCTGCTCGTGCTGCAGGCCATCTCCGGAGCGGACCCCGGAGATCTCTTCAGCGTGCCGAGCGTGCTCGATTTCGATGCCCGCGCCAGTGTCAGGGGCTTGCGCGTCGGGTACTTCCCCCGGTGGGAGCAGGAGGGCACGGCCGTCGATCGGCACGCACGGCAGACGCTCGGATCATTGGGTCTTGAGCCGGTGGCCGTGGCGCTTCCCGACTGGCCCTACGATTCACTCAATACCATTCTCTTTGCCGAAGCGGCCGCCGCGTTCGAGGAACTCACGCTCAGCGGGGGCGTCGATCAGCTGCGCATGCAGACGCCCGACGCCTGGCCGAACACCTTCCGTCAGGCGCGCTTCCTCTCGGCAGTCGATGCCGTGCAGGCCGATCGCTTCCGGCGTCGGGTCGCTCAGCAGATGCAGGAGTTGTTCGACACGGTGGATCTGCTCATCGTGCCGTCGCTGCGCGATGAGATGCTCACCATCGGCAATTTCACCGGCTATCCCTCCCTGACGCTGCGCGCCGGCTTCATCGAGATCACAGAGGCGCGCAGCGACTGGGCCCCGGACCCGAAGCGCCCGCTGCCGCACTTCAATCCGCCGCGTCGCGTTCCGCAGAGCGTCACCTTGGTGGGTCGGCTGTTCAATGAGGGAACACTCGGCAGAGTCGGGCTCGCGCTCGAACG
>JAKBBE010000056.1 GCA_021826035.1 Pseudomonadota bacterium
GCCGGCCCTCGTGCGTCTTTCCGGGCATCTGCCCCAACCTCGACACCAACCACGCGCCGCTGATCCAGCTGTACCGCAAGGTGCGCGAGCTGCCCGGCATCCGCAAGGTGCTGATCGCCTCGGGCGTACGCTACGACCTCGCCGTGGAGTCTCCGGAGTACGTCAAGGAGCTCGCGCAGCATCACACCGGCGGGTACCTGAAGATCGCCCCGGAGGCGATCTCCGACGGGCCGCTCGCGATGATGATGAAGCCGGGGATCGGCGCCTACGATCGCTTCAAGGAGCTGTTCGACCGTTACTCACGCGAGGCGGGCAAGGAGCAGTACCTGATCCCGTATTTCATCGCCGCGCATCCCGGGACCCGCGACGAAGACATGCTCGAGCTCGCCTTGTGGCTGAAGCGCAATGGATTCCGGGCCGATCAGGTGCAGGCGTTCCTGCCCTCACCGATGGCGAGCGCAACCGCGATGTACCACTCGGGCAAGAATCCGCTGAAACGCGTACGCCGCGACGGCGGGGAAGTGCACGTGCCGAAGGGGCTGAAAGTGCGCCGTCTGCACAAGGCCTTTCTGCGCTATCACGACCCGAACAATTGGCCGATGCTGCGCGAGGCGCTGCGCCGGATGGGTCGCGCCGAGCTCATCGGCAGCGGCAAACACCAGCTCGTGCCGGCCTATCAGCCGCCGGGGACCGGTCAGGCACACGAAGGACATCGCGGCGCCCGGACGGGCGAGCGTGCCGGGCCGCGTCCGCAGCCGTTTCGCACGCAACACACCGGACTGCCACGCACTCCGCGGCGCTGAGCACCGAACGGTAGTCATGACCACCCCCCATCCTCTTGATCGCCCGGTCTGGGCGAGTCTGACGACTCACCACGAGCCGTTCGCCGCTGGCGGTGCGCTCGCCCGGCGTTACCGCGCCGAGTACAACGTGTTCGCCGGTCAATCGGATGAGTCGCCCGAGGCGCTCGCGGCGCTTGCCGCGCTGGTCGGTCCCGGCGAGCAGGTGTGTATCGCGCAGGCGATGCCGGTGGTGGTGCCGCCGGGACTCACGGTGCACAAGAGCCTGCAGGGTGTGCAGCTGACGGCTCCGTCGGCGCTCGACGTGCCGGACGGGGTCGAACCGCTGGTTGCGTTGACGGAACGTGATGCACCAGAGATGTTCGCGCTCGCCCGGCTCACCGAGCCGGGGCCGTTCGCGTCGCGTACCCACGCACTTGGCCGCTTTCTCGGCATCCGTATCGACGGGCGGCTTGCGGCCATGGCCGGGGAGCGCTTCCGATTTCCCGGTTACACCGAGGTCAGCGCCGTCTGTACGCATCCGGACTTTCGCGGCAGAGGCTTCGCACGCCGCCTTACCGCTGCGGTCACTGCCGCTATTCATCAGCGCGGCGAACGGGCGTTCCTGCAGGCCTGGAAGACCAACACGCCGGCGATCACGTTGTATCAGTCGCTCGGTTTTGAGATTCGCGCCGAGATGAGTGTCTGCGTATTGGTCCGCGCGACGCCGGTTTGAGTGGCAGGACTCCGGCGGCCCGCAGTGCGCGGCCGGCTACAGGAGGGGGATCACGATCGAACCGCTTCCGCAGGCAGTTGCAGATCCGGCACTGTTGGTCGCGGGCGCACAGGTCGATCCGGTCGGTCGGGTGCTGCCCGCGCCCGCGAGTCGACATCACTGCGTTTCCTCGGGGGTGCGAGGCGCGCTGAATCGCCCCCCCTGTGGCACAGGGGCGCAGGTCCACGGGACCTTGCAGCGGAGCGGGCGTGCGCAGGAGAATGTCCCGGTGCGCACCGCTGCGCCCGGCAGCGGTGCGCCGACGGCCAGACCCGTCGCAACGGGGACAGATCGTGATGCACTCGGACAGTCGCGCCTGTACAGGCCGTCGGTGCCGGTGGGTGTCAAGCGGCCACGATGAGCATCGGAACATGAATCACGACGAGACACGCTCGAAGTTGCACATCCGCGCCGCAGGAGTGACCGACGCCGCAGAGCTCGCGCGGTTGTCTGCGCAACTCGGTTACCCGTGCGAGCCGGCCGCGATGCGTCAACGCCTCGAGCGGCTCACCGCGCGCGCCGATCATGCCGTGTTGGTGGCGAGCATCGACGCGGGCGCACTGCTCGCCGGCTGGGTCCACGTCGGGGCGGGTCTGTGGCTGGAGTCCGGCGAGTGCGCGGAGATTCTCGGACTAGTTGTCGATACGGCAGCGCGTCGCGGCGGCGTGGGCCGCAGGCTCATCGGTGCCGCCGAACAGTGGAGCCGCGCGGCGGGATTCGAGCGGATCGTGGTGCGCTCGAACGCGGTGCGCCCCGAGGCGCATGCGTTCTACCCGTCGCTTGAGTACACCCTGGAGAAGACGCAACGGGTCTACGGCAAGGTGTTCAGGCCGTGAGCGGCCTGCCGTGCGCCCGAGTGCGCTAGGGGAAAACCACACTTTCGGGGGTACGGCGGGGCGGACTACCGTGATGCAGTCGGGTCCTGACCCCCCCGGGGACACCCATGCACACCAGACGATCGGCGGCGCGGCCGGCAGGCGCCGCGGCGGCCGCGCGGCGGCTGCCGCGCCCGCGCAGCGCGGCGCGTAATGTGCTGCTCCGTGCCCTTAAGCGGCGGCAGACGACCCGTGCGTTCAGCGCTCGAAAGCTCTCGGCCGAGACGCTCTCGGAGCTGCTCTGGGCCGCCTTCGGCGTGAACCGCCCGCGGGGGCCGTTCGGCGGCGTTGGGCGAACGGCCGCCTCGGCGAGCAACTCCCAGGAGATCGACGTCTACGTCGCGCTGGCCGACGGGACCTACCGGTACGACGCGCCGGCGCACCGTCTCGAACTGGTCGTGCCCGGGGACTTACGGGCGCTGGCCATGAGCCGGCGGCAATCCAAAGCCGACGGCGGTGCCGGTGCGCCCGTGCGGTTGATCTATGTCGCGGACCTGGAGCGCTTGGTGCATACGCGCGGTGTGCAGGAGCCGGGCCTGCGCGACCCGCAGATGCAGCACGCCTACTCCTGCGTCGATATTGGGCTGATCGCAGCCAACGTCTACCTGTTCGCCGCCGCCACGGGCCTGGGGGCGTGGTTCCACAACTGCGACCGCGCGCGCCTGGCCGCGCGTCTGGCGCTGCGAGCCGGACAGCGTGTACTGTTCGCACAGACGGTCGGACATCCACAGCAGCGTTCCCGGGGAGGGCCTCCATGAAACTCGACGGTAACACTGTGCTGATCACCGGTGGCGGCAGCGGCATTGGCCTGGCGCTGGCGGCGGCTTTCCTGCAGCGCGGCAACGAGGTGATCATCTGCGGGCGCAGCGCCGATCGGCTCGCTGCCGCCAAGCGTTGGTATCCGGCGTTGCATACCAAGACGGCGGATCTGTCCGACCTCGCCGGCTGTCAGGAGCTGTCGCTCTGGACGGCGGGCCGCTTCGAGCGCCTGAATATCCTGATCAACAACGCAGGCCTGCAACGCGACATCGATTTTTCCTGCGGCGCGAGCGAGTTTCTCTCCGGGGAGAACGAGCTGCGCGTCGACCTGGAGGCACCCATCCTGCTCTCAGGCCTGATGGTGCCGCTGCTCGCCGGGAAGCGGCCTGCCGCCATCATCAACGTCACCTCGGGGCTGGCGTTCGTCCCCTCGGCTCGTACCCCCGTGTACAGCGCCGCGAAGGCCGGCCTGCACGCCTTCAGCATGGCTCTGCGTCACCAGTTGATGCCGCTGGGCATCCAGGTGTTCGAGGTCGTGCCGCCAGCGATCAACACTGGGCTGAACCCACAGGGCCGCGCACGCCGGCCGCGGCTGAAGATGGACCTCGAGCCGTCCGAGTTCGCGGCCGTGGTCATGGCCGACCTCGAGAGCGACGTCGCGGAGATCGGCTATGGGTTCAGTGCCGATGCCATGCGTGCCTCGCGGGCCGAGATCGATCGGCGCTTCGTCCAGCTGAACGCGCCTTGAGGATGCGGCAGCGGTCGGGTTGCCGGCCGGCAGGGCGGGCGGATAATGCACCCATGAGAGCCTGGCTGATCGTGCTGACGGCGCTGCTCGCAGGGGCGCTCGCCCCGCGGGCGCACGGCGCCGCGCCCGCAAAGTCCGGGCCGCCTGCGATCGGACTCGAGCTGCAGGGGGCGATCGGGCCGGCCACGGCGCACTACATCGTGCAGGGATTGCGCACGGCCGCCGCGCGTGACGCCCCGTTCGTCATCCTGCGCATCGACACGCCGGGCGGACTGGAGACCTCGATGCGGGAGATCATCAAGGCCATCCTGGCTGCGCCCCTGCCGGTGATCGGCTATGTCGCACCCGCGGGCGCCCGCGCCGCAAGCGCCGGAACCTACATCCTGTACGCATGCGCGATCGCGGCCATGGCGCCGGCCACCCACCTCGGGGCCGCCACCCCGGTGTCGATCGGCGGCGCAACGCCGACACCGGGCCATATGAGTGCCGAGCAGCGCAAGATCCTCAATGATTCCATCGCCTATATCCGCTCGCTTGCCGAGCTGCGCGGGCGCAATGTCGCGTGGGCCGAGCAGGCGGTGCGCGGCGCGGCGAGTCTGCCGGCCCAGGATGCGCTGCGCCGGCACGTGGTCAACCTCATCGCGCCCAGTCTCCCGAATCTGCTCGCGCAGCTCGATGGCCGCACTGCCGAGCTGCACGGCCGCACGGTCCATTTGGCGAGCGCCGGGGTGGCGGTGATGTGGCTGGCGCCGGGCTGGCACACCCGGGTGCTGGCGGCCATCACCAACCCGACGATCGCCTACGGGCTGCTGCTGATCGGGCTGTGGGGGCTGATCTTCGAGGGGTTCCATCCGGGCGGCGTGCTGCCGGGAGTGGTCGGCGTGGTGGCGCTGCTGGTGGCGCTGTTCGCCTTCCAGCTGCTGCCGACGGATTTTGCTGGTTTGGCGCTGATCGTGCTTGGATCGGCCCTGATGGCCGCGGAATTCTTCTTGCCTACTTACGGATCGCTCGGCATCGGCGGCCTGATCGCCTTTGTCATTGGGTCGCTCGTGCTATTCGATTCAGGAGTCCCGGGCATGTCCATCAGCCGTGCCGTGATCGGCGCGCTCGCCACCGTCGGCGGCGGGGTCATTCTCGGGATCGTGTATCTTGGCACTCGCGCCCAGCTGCGGCCGCCGGCCGCGGGCGTGCAGGCCATGGTGGGCGCGATCGTGGAGGCGCAAGAGGACATTGAGGCGCACGGCCGGGTCCGCTATGGCGGGGAGATTTGGAATGCGGTTGCGCTCTCGCCCCTGAAGCGCGGTGAGCGGGCGCGGATCGTGAAGGTCGAAGGGCTGCAGGTGTGGGTCGAGCCGCTCTGATGCACGGGCGCCCGGCGCGGAGGTTCACATGTCGTATTTTCTGATCGTCGTGATCGTGCTGGTCGCGCTGCTTGTGATCAGCTCAGTGCGGGTGCTGAACGAATACGAGCGGGCGGTCATGTTCACGCTCGGGCGTTTCACCGGCATCCGCGGCCCCGGCCTGATTCTGCTCTGGCCGTTGATTCAGCGCATGAACAAGGTGGACCTGCGCGTCATCGTGCTGAACGTGCCGAAGCAGGACATCATCACGCACGACAACGTGTCGGTGAAGGTGAACGCGGTCGTCTACTTCCGCATCGTCGATCCGAGCAAGGCCATCATCCAGGTCGCCAATGCCTGGGATGCCACCAGCCAGGTGGCACAGACCACGCTGCGCTCGGTGCTCGGGCAGCACGAGATGGACGATCTGCTCTCCCAGCGTGACAAGCTCAACGCCGACATTCAGCGGATTCTCGATGAGAACACCGAGGCCTGGGGCATCAAGGTGGCCAACGTCGAGCTGAAGGACGTCGATCTGGACGAGAGCATGGTGCGTGCCATGGCGCGCCAGGCCGAGGCCGAGCGCAACCGCCGTGCCAAGGTGATCAACGCCGAGGGCGAGCGCCAGGCGGCGCAGACCCTGGTCGAGGCCGCCCGGGCCCTGGCGCAGCAGCCGAGCGCGATGCAGCTGCGCTACCTGCAGACGCTCGCGGACATCTCGCACGACAAGTCGCAGCTGATCATCTTTCCGCTGCCGCTCGATCTGATCGGGCCACTGTTGAGTCGCGGCAGCACGCCGCCGACGAGCTGAGGCGCGATGCGCCAGGAGTCCTCGCTCGGGCGTCTGCCGGTGGTGGCGGGCGCGGCGCTGCTTGCACTCGCGACGCTCGCCGGGGCCGTCGGCGCGCACGCGCTGCCGCACGAGTGGACGGCACAGCAGGTGCACATTTTCAACATCGCGGTGCGCTACCAGTTCTTCCAATCACTCGGACTGCTCGCGATGGGGGTGTGGCTCGCCACGCGCAATCTCGAGACGCTGGCGAACCCGCAGCGTCTCAGGGTGCAGCGCTGCGCGAGTGTCGCGCGCACGCTGCTCGCCGGCATCGTGCTGTTCTCCGGCAGCCTCTACGGACTGGCGCTGCACGCGCCGCGCTGGGTCGGTCTGTTCACGCCCATCGGCGGTGCGCTCATGATCGTCGCCTGGGGGGTGTTCGCCGTGGAAGCCTGGCGCAGCTGATTGCCCGCCGCGGTGCACGAGTCGGGTCTGCCCATTGATGCGGCGCTGCCGGCGTTGCGCGCCGAGCTGGCCGCTCACGGTGCGGTCGTGCTGACCGCGCCGCCGGGCGCGGGTAAGAGCACGGTCGTGCCGCTGGTGCTGCTCGGGGAGCCCTGGGCCCGGGGCAAGCGGCTCCTGATGCTCGAGCCGCGGCGGCTCGCGGCGCGCGCGGTCGCCGAGCGCATGGCGCGTACGCTCGGGGAGTCGGTCGGACGCACGGTCGGCTATCGCATGCGGCGCGACACGCGCGTCTCGAAGGACACCCGCCTGGAGGTGCTCACCGAAGGGGTGTTGGTGCGCATGCTGCAGAGCGATCCGGCGCTCGAGGGTGTCGCGGCGGTGCTGTTCGATGAGTTTCACGAGCGCAGCCTGCAGGCCGATCTGGCCCTCGCGCTCGCGCTCGATGCGCGCGAGACGCTCGGCGCACCGGTGAAGTTCCTGATCATGTCCGCCACGCTCGAGGCCGAGAGCGTCGCCCAGCTCCTCGGCGGAGCGCCCGTGGTGCGCGCCGCCGGCCGCTCATTCCCGGTGGAGACGCGCTACGCGGGTACCGGTGCGCCACCGCTGCCGGAGGCGCTCGCCCGCGGCACGGCGAGTCCCGAACAGAGCGTCGCTCGCCTGGTGCTGCGCGCACTCGAGGAAACACACGGTGATGTGCTGGTGTTCCTGCCCGGGGCACGTGAGATCCGCCGGGTCGCGCAGCTGCTGCAGAGCGAGGGTGCCGAGGCGCGCATCCTGCCGCTGTACGGGGAGCTGTCCGCCGCGGCGCAGGATGCGGCCCTCACACCGCTCGCGGGGGTGCGTCGCGTCGTGCTCGCCACCAACATCGCCGAGACCAGTCTGACGCTCGAAGGGGTGCGGGTGGTGGTGGATTCCGGGCTGGTGCGCCGCCTGCGCTTCGATCCGAACACGGGGATGAGCCGCCTCGAGCTCGAGCGGATTTCGCGGGCGTCGGCCGAGCAGCGTCAGGGCCGGGCCGGACGGCTCGAGACCGGCGTGTGCTATCGGCTCTGGAGCGAGGCGGCCCACCGCTCTCTTGCCCCGTTCACGCCGGCGGAGATCCTGGAGGCGGATCTTGCTTCGTTTGCGCTTGAGCTGGCGCAGTGGGGGGCGCGTGATGCGACCGCCCTGTCGTGGCTCGATCCACCGCCGGCGGGGCTGCTGCAGAGCGCCCGCGACCTGCTCGCACGACTCGGCGCGCTCGATGCACAGGGGCGCATCACCGAGCACGGCCGTGCGATGGCGCGCCTCGCCGTGCATCCGCGGCTCGCGCACATGCTGCTCTGCGCCCGCGAACTGGGCGCCGTGGCGCTCGCGGCGGATCTTGCGGCGCTGCTGGCCGAACGCGATCTGGTGCGCAGCGGCGGCCGGGATGCCGATATCCGCACGCGTCTGGAAATTCTGCGCGGCGAGGCGCCGCTCGGGGAGACGGACCGGGATGCGCTGATGGCGGTCCGGGCGCAGGCGCGCGAGTTCACCCGACAGCTCGGCGGTGCGGCCCGCGCCGGCCCGTATGCGACGTCTGCCGGGGCGCTGCTTGCGCTGGCCTTTCCGGATCGCATCGGTGCGCAGCGCGCCGGCGGGGAGGGGCGATTTGCGCTCGCTAACGGACGTGGCGCACACTTTGCCGAGGCGCAGAGTCTCGCCCGCCAGCCGCTCATCGTCGCGGTGCATCTGGATGACCGCGAGCGCGATGCGCGTATCCTGCTCGCCGCGCCCCTGGAGCGCGAGGCGCTGGAGGCGGTGATCCCGGGGGCGCTGCAGTGGCGCGAGACGGTCGAGTGGAACCGGCGCGAACAGGCCGTGGTGGCGCGACGCGAACTGCGCCTCGATCAGGTGCTGCTCGAGGCGCACCCGCTCGCCGCGGTGCCGGCCGAGCGGGCCCGCGAGGCGCTGCTCGCGGGCGTGCGCGATCTGGGCATCGGCGCGTTGCCCTGGGAACGCGAGAGTCGTGAGCTGCAGGCGCGGGTCGCGCTGGTGCGCGGCTTGGGCGGGCCGCGCACCGAGTGGCCCGATCTCGCGGACGCGGCGCTCGCCGAATCGCTCCAGGACTGGCTCGCCCCCTGGCTGGAGGGCGTGACCCGCCGCGAGCACCTGGCGCGCCTGCCGATTGCCGAGGCGCTGCGCGCCCGGTTGGGTTGGCAGCGCCTGCGCGAGCTCGATGTGCTCACTCCGACGCACCTCACGGTGCCGAGCGGCTCGCAGATCCGCATCGATTATCTCGACGAGAGCGCGCCGGTCGTGGCCGTGCGCCTGCAGGAGGTGTTCGGGCTGGCCGAGACGCCTTGCCTCGCTGGCGGACGCGTGCCGGTGACCTTCAAACTGCTCTCCCCGGCGCACCGGCCGGTGCAGGTGACGCGCGACTTGGGCAGTTTTTGGCGCCGCGGGTACGCCGAGGTGCGCAAGGATCTGCGCGGACGCTACCCGAAGCATCACTGGCCGGAGGATCCGCTGACGGCCGAAGCGGTGCGGGGCGTGCGGCGGCGGCCCTGAGCCGGTACACTTCACGCCCAACATCACCCAGCCGCGCACCGCTCAGCAGGCAGACATGACGACACAGAGAGCCGAGGCGGCCGTTGCGCCAGCCATCGACATCCGTTTCGGACAGGTGGGTCTGATTCAGGTGCTCATCTGGACGACCGATCCGGGAGCCATCCTCGATGAGCTCACGGGGCGGGTGGCCACGGCGCCGAAGTTCTTCCAGCGCACCGCGGTGGCGTTGGACGTCGGGCCGCTCGGCCGCGAGCCGTCGGTCGAGGAGATGCGTGGGGTGATGGAGGCGGTACGCCGGGCTGGGATGTGTCCGATTGGACTCGCCAGCGGCCCGGCGACGGCGCAGGCCTTGAGCCAGCCGCTCGATCTGCCGCTGCTGCCGCCGTTCCGCGAGTTCCATCCGCCGGCCGAGGCGCACGGGCGCACGGGCGCGCGGCGCGTCGAGCCGGTAGCGGTGGAACTTGAACCCGAAGGTGCCGCAGCCCAGGTGCACACGCACCCGGTGCGATCGGGCCAGCGCACCTATGCGCGCGGGCGCGACTTGGTCGTCACGGCCATGGTCGGCGCCGGTGCGGAAGTGATTGCCGACGGCTGCGTGCACGTGTATGGCGCGCTGCGCGGACGCGCAGTGGCCGGTGCGCGCGGTGACACATCGGCGCGAGTGTTTTGCCAGGAATTTCACGCGGAGCTGGTGTCGATCGCCGGTGTCTTCCGCGTCTTCGAGACGTTGCCGCCGGAGCTCGCGGGCAAACCCGTGCAGGCGTGGCTGGATGGCGACGTCTTGCGTTTCGAGCGCCTGGGCGTTTGAGTATGCCTGGGGCACTGAACCTCATTCTAGGAGCGAGCTTTGACTGAAATCATCGTGGTGACCTCTGGCAAGGGCGGGGTCGGCAAGACCACCACCTCGGCCAGCATGGCCTGCGGACTGGCGCGGCGCGGCAAGCGCGTGGCCGTCATCGACTTCGACATCGGCCTGCGCAACCTCGACCTGATCATGGGGTGCGAGCGGCGCGTGGTGTACGACTTCGTCAACGTCATCAACGGCGACTGCACGCTCAAGCAGGCGCTGATCAAGGACAAGCGCATCGAGACGCTGTACGTACTGGCGGCTTCCCAGACGCGGGACAAGGATGCATTGACCGAAGAGGGTGTGCGCAAGGTGCTCGATGAGCTCATCGCCGATGGGTTCGACTACATTCTGTGCGACTCCCCGGCCGGCATCGAGAAAGGGGCGCATCTGGCGATGTATTTCGCCGACCGCGCCGTGGTCGTCGTGAATCCGGAAGTCTCCTCGGTGCGCGATTCCGACCGCATCCTCGGTCTGCTCTCCAGCAAGACCCACCGTTCCGCCAACGGCAATGGCGGTGTGAAGGAGCACCTGCTGCTCACCCGCTACAACCCGCGGCGCGTGGCCAACGGCGAGATGATGAGCGTCGGGGACATCAAGGAGATCCTGGGACTTGATGTGATCGGCGTGGTCCCGGAATCCCCCGACGTCCTCGCCGCTTCCAATGCCGGCGTGCCCGTGATCCTCAACGACGACAGCACTGCGGCGGAAGCCTACTCCGATGCCGTGGCGCGTCTGCTCGGCGAGGAGCTGCCGCTGAGGTTCCTCGAAGAACCCAAGCGCGGCTTCTTTGCGCGCATGTTCGGAGGCTGACCATGGGTCTGTTGGCAATGTTCCGCAGCAAGCCCGCCACGGCGAACATCGCCAAGGAGCGCTTGCGCATCATCGTGGCGCAGGAGCGCGGCAGCCGCGGAGGGCCGGACTACCTGCCTCTGTTGCGGCGCGAGCTGCTGCAGGTGATCCACAAATACGTCAACGTGGACCCGGAAGCGGTGCAGATCAATCTCGAGCGCGAAGCCGGGCACGAGGTGCTCGAGTTCAGCATCGCGCTGCCGGAGAAACCCGGCGCCTGAGTGCGGCCGGGGCCTTGCCTCCCGCAGAGCATTGGCCGTCTGAAACGCGCCACTGGGCGATGGGGATGACCCTTGTGGCCCGTTGGCGGGCGAGGTGACGTTCTTTTCCTGAGGCGGGGACTGCTGCGCGGCGCAGGCGCCGAGCCATCGCCGCGCTCGCGCGCGTTGCGCCCCGGCGTGGCGTGGCGCTGGCGAGACCTTCACCGGTGGGGGATTCCCATGGCGAGTCTCCAGGGCACTGCACGCCAGTGAGGGCGCCATCGTGCGTCGCAGGTGCCGGGGGGGTGAATGACGGGCGTTCCCCGGTCCCCGCCGCCTCGTGCCGTGAGCGGCGGGCGTCTCAGCGCCGCGCGCCCTCAGTAGCACACCCCGCCGCCCTGTTCCGCGGGCGCGGCGTTCGCGCGGAACAGACTGAACAACTCCCGGCCCATGCCGAACGCATTTGCCGACAGGTCGGCGGTCGCGATCTCGCGCCGCGTCCATTCTTCCGCGTTCACCCGCGCTTCGAGCACACCGGTGCGGCTGTCGAGGCGGATCACGTCACCGTCGCGCAGTTTGGCGATCGGGCCACCGCCGACCGCATCGGGCGTCAGGTGGATCGCGGCGAGCACGACGCCCGAGGCGCCCGACATGCGCCCGTCGGTGAGGAGTGCGACCCGGTGCCCCTTGCTCTGCAGCGACGTCAGCGCCGGCGTCAGGCCGTGCAGCTCGGGCATGCCGTTGGCGCGCGGCCCCTGGTAGCGTACGACCACGACCACATCGTGATGGAGCTCGCCCCGTTTGAACGCATGCTCGACGTCTTCCTGACTGTGAAAGACCCGAGCCGGTGCCTCGATCGAGCGGTGTTCGGGCTTGACCGCCGAGACCTTGACCACCGCGCGTCCGAGGTTGCCCTGGACCAGTTTCAGGCCGCCGTCGGCGCTGAACGGGTCGGTTGCGCTGCGCAGCACTTCCGTATCGCCGCTGCGCTCGGGCGCCTCGCGCCAGGCGAGGCCCTGCTCCGAGAGCCAGGGCTCCTGGGCGTAGCGCGCGAGGCCCGCACCGGCCACGGTCAACACATCGCCGTGCATCAGGCCGGCGTTCAGCAGCTCTCTGACCAGCAGGCCCATGCCGCCGGCGGCGTGGAAGTGGTTCACGTCGGCGCTGCCGTTCGGATAGATGCGCGCCAGCAGCGGCACGGACGCGGACAGATCGCTGAAGTCATTCCAGTCGATGAGGATGCCGGCGGCCCTGGCGATGGCGACGATGTGCAGCGTATGGTTGGTCGAGCCGCCCGTGGCGAGCAGTCCGACCACGGCATTGACGATGCTGCGCTCGTCGATGATCTGCGCGAGCGGCAGGTACTCCGGGCCGAGCGCGGTGATGCGCGCCGCACGCTGTGCGGCGGCGGCGGTCAACGCATCGCGCAGCGGCGTGTTCGGCGGCACGAATGCGCTGCCCGGCAGGTGCAGCCCCATCACTTCCATCAGCATCTGGTTGCTGTTGGCGGTCCCGTAGAACGTGCAGGTGCCGGCCGAGTGATAGCTGTCGGCCTCGGACTGCAGCAGCGCGTCGCGGCCGACCTTGCCCTCGGCGAACAGCTGGCGGATGCGCGCCTTTTCCTTGTTGGGCAGACCCGAGGGCATCGGACCGGCGGGGACGAACACCGTCGGCAGCTGGCCGAAGGCGAGGGCGCCGATCAACAGGCCCGGCACGATCTTGTCGCACACGCCGAGGCACAGCGCCGCATCGAACATGCCGTGCGAGAGCGCGATGCCGGTGGCCATCGCGATCACGTCGCGGCTGAACAGCGACAGCTCCATGCCCGGCTGCCCCTGGGTCACGCCGTCGCACATGGCCGGCACACCGCCGGCCACCTGCGCGGTGGCGTGCGCCTCGCGTGCCGCCTGGCGGATCAGGCCCGGAAAGCGCTCGTAGGGCTGGTGCGCAGAGAGCATCTCGTTGTACGCGGTGACGATGCCGAGGTTCGGCCAGCGCAGCGTCTTCAGCGATTCCTTGTCGGGGCCGGCGGCGGCGAAGCCGTGCGCCAGATTGGTGCAGGAGAGACGCGTGCGGGCCGGCCCGCGGCCCTGCTCGCGCAGGCGCTCGAGGTAGGCGGCACGCGTTTCGCGGCTGCGCTCGCGGATCCGTTCGGTGACGTCGCGGATCCGGGGGTCGAGGGCGAAGGGCGTGTGCGGCATCGGTGCGTCAGTCCTGTGCCGGGGGACGATAGCCTTCGGGCCGCTCGGCGCCGCTGCCGAAGAAGAACTTCTCCATTTCCGCGGTGAGGAACTGGCGCGCCTTCGGCTCCATCGGGCTTAAGCGGTACTCGTTGATGAGCATGACCTGGTGCTGCACCCAGCGGCCCCAGGCCTCGCGCGAGACGTGCTCGAAAATCCGCTGCCCGAGCGGACCGGGATACGGCGGGCGGTCGAGACCGGGGGCCTCGCGCTTGAGCATGACACACTGCACCATTCGGGACACATCGTCCTCCGGACCGGAAACGTTATATCAATCAAAAAGTTGTGACTGCGTCGCCGCTGCCGCCAGGCCTTGCAGGAACCGCAGGATCGGAGCGGGTAGGCCGCGCGCATCAGGCGCTGCGAGGGAGTACCACGCGAACTGCGCCGGATCCGGCGCGCCGTCATACCCCGAACAATGGCCCAGAAGCGGCGTCATGACAAGATCAAAATGCGTAAAGGCATGTTCGATCGCTGCGAGCGGCTGCAGCGCGGGCACCGCGGTGAGTCGCGCGGCGAGCCAGGCCTCGGCGGCCGGCGCATCCTCGAACTGCGGTGGACTCCACAACCCGCCCCAGATGCCGCGTTCGGGCCGGCGCTCGAGCAGCACGGCCCCGTCGGGGCGTCGCAGCACGAGGAGCCACGTTCGGCGCAGCGCCCGGACCCGGCGGCGCTTCGGCGCGGGCAGCTCGTGCTGGCGGCCGGTGCGGCGTGCACCGCAGTGCGGCGCGAGCGGACAGCGTTCGCAGGCCGGGTTGCGGCGCGTGCAGAGCGTGGCGCCCAGATCCATGATGGCTTGCGTGTAGACGTCGACGTGCGTCTCGGGCGTGCAGGCTTCGGACAATGCCCACAGCCGCGCCAGGGTGGCCGGTTGCGACGGATCGCCTTGCACCTCGAAGACCCGGGCCAACACCCGGCGGACGTTGCCATCGAGGATGGGAAATCGCTCGCCGCGCGCGAGCGCCAGGATCGCACCGGCGGTCGAGCGGCCGACCCCCGGCAGCGCCGCGATGGACTCGAAGGTCTGCGGGAAGCGGCCGTCGTGCGCCTCGCACACCTGCTGCGCGGCGCGCTGCAGGTTGCGGGCCCGCGCGTAGTACCCAAGGCCCGACCACAGGTGCAGCACCTCATCGAGCGGTGCGGCGGCAAGCGCCGTGATGTCGGGGAAGCGCTGCATGAACCGCTCGTAATACGGGATGACCGTGCTCACCTGGGTCTGCTGCAGCATGATCTCCGACACCCAGACCCGGTACGGGGTGCGCTCGTGTTGCCAGGGCAGATCGTGCCGGCCGCAGCGCTCGTGCCAGGCGATGAGCGCACGGGCCACGGGCGCGCCAGCCTGCGCCGTACCGCAGACGGCTGGCGCGTCTGATCGAGTGCGGCTCACTGAACTTGCAGGCGCGCGTCGCGCAGCGTGGTGGTGCCGAGTCGTGCGCGGCGTACGGTGAGAACGCCGCGTGCATGCAGCTTACGCAGCAGGGCGAGCGGCAGCTTCAGCGGCCGAGGATGTTTGCGGGCCGGTGGCAGATAGTGGCTGAAGTCGATGCGGTCGGCGTTGAGGTTGAACGTCCATCGCGCCGTTGCTCCCCCGGAGTGTGCAACCCACCCGGTGAGCGTCGTCTGGTCGAGCCGTGCGGTGAGTGGGTCGATCCGCAGCGTGCCGCTCTGCAGGGTCCAGTGGCCCGCCAGCGAGAGCCGGCCGAGCGCGCGGGGGTCTTGCGGAAGACGCATCTTCACCCCCAGGTCGGCGATCAGTGCGCGCACCGAGGGGACCTGCACGGTCAGATGGCCCGTTGCGCGGGGTCTCGCGTTCGGGTCGGTAAAGTGCACGGACCCTGACAGCGTTGCATGCGCGGCCGTGAGTTCCCAGTGCGGTGCGGTGAGCGAGAGCGGTGTGGCGCGCACGTCCAGGCGCCGGGCCCGGAAGGCGATGCGGATGCCCTTCGTCGGCAGCTTCGGGGCGTGCAGCCGCAAGCGGGTGGCGAGGGCGAACGGCTGGCCGGGCTGCCACGCCCCGAGGCGCAACTGCCAGTGCGTCAAGCGGATCACGCCGCTTGCCGCGGTGTACTGCAGCGTGGCATCGCGCAGCACGAGGCCGCCCAGGGTGGGCGGGGCGTGCGAGGCGCCGCCCGGGGGAGCGGCGAGCAGCGGCTGCCAGTTGCCGGTGCCGGCGGCGGTGCGCCACAGGTGGATGTGCGCCCCGTCGATGCGGATCGTGCCGATCTGCAGTCTCTGGTGCAGCAGGAGCGGCAGCAGCCGCACCGGCAGGTGCATCGAACGCCAGCGCACCAGGTCCGGCCCATGAACCGGCGCGAGGTTGCCGAGCCGGGCCGCCCCGATGCGCAGCTCCAGCCACGGATACCACTCGAGCCGCAGGTGCCCCTCGATCTGCAACGGCCGGCCGGTGTCGCGCGCCACTAGGCGTTCGAGCTCGCCCCGGTAGTCATCCGGGTTGATGACCCGCGTGACGACGAAGAGTGCGAGCGCGATCAGCAGTACCACGGCGCCGAGGATGCCGAGGCTCCAGCGCAGCGCTTTCATCTACAGGTGCATGGTCGGACGGGCGCGTGAGCGGCCCGTCGGGTCGACCGGCGTGAACGCTTCTCCGGCGGTCCGGGACCAGTAGGCATCAGCCGCGGCGCTCCAGCCCGTGCTGCCGAGTGCAGGCCAGCGGCCGGGCGCAAACCCCGGTGCCCCGGTGAAGCGCTGCGACTTGAACACGAGCGTTCCGTTGTGCAGATGCCTCAGGGCCACGGACCAGGGTACGGGGATGAGAGTCGAGACGCCGCTGCCGGCGGCCGGGGCCACGACCAGATGCGTCGCCCG
>JAKBBE010000057.1 GCA_021826035.1 Pseudomonadota bacterium
GTAACCTCGTCGATGCGTTCCGCGTACGCGATCTGCACCCGACGCTCGACCGACGGGACGTTCGCGGCCAGGGGCTGGTTGCGACGACCTGGATGACCGAGTGCCAGCAGGAGACCTCGGCCTTTGCGCATGAGAGTCGTTCGCTTCCCTGGCAGGCGCTGATGCAGGGGTTCGGAATCCGCAGCGCCGTGACGCTGCCCGTACTTCGACATGGTGCGATCCATGCCGTATTGATGCTCTTTGGAGCGTACCCGAACCAGTTTGCCTCTGGTTGGATGCACACCTGGCGCCTGTCGCTGCAGAATCGCTGGGCTTTGATGACCCAGGAGTCGCGCAGCCGCTGGCATGCGATCGACACGGGCGAGGCCGCACGGGTCCGCTCGCTTCTCTACGGCGACGGCGTGGAAATGTTTGTGCAGCCCATCGTGAACCTCGCAGACGGTGCGCTGGTGAAGGTCGAGGCGCTGGCGCGACTGCGCGTGCCCGATGGCACGACTCTAGTTCCCGGACAGTTCCTGCCGGCGCTGGGGGAAACTGACCTCGATGCGCTCTTCCGGCAGGGCCTGGTGCAGGGTCTTGGTCACGTGCGCCGCTGGCGCGACGAGAAGCTTGACGTCAATCTGTCGATCAATCTCGCACCGAGTTCTTTGGTGCACCCGGACTGCGCGCGCTGGATCGAGGAGGCGCTGCGTGAGGCGCAGGTGGCGCCGCAGCATCTGACCCTAGAGCTGCTGGAGAGTCAGGAATTGGAGGCGAGCGCGGTCGATGAGGCCATCACCCGTCTGGCCTCGGCGGGCGTGAAGATTGCGCTGGATGACCTGGGAGCGGGATTCAGCAACTTGAAGCGCCTCGCGGAACTGCCCTTCGACGTGATCAAGATCGACCAGAACATCGTCAAGGATCTCACCCGCGACCCGATCAAGGCGCTGAGTCTGATCCGAACCGCCGTGCAGATCGGCCATGATCTGGGACGTGATGTGGTGGCGGAAGGTCTCGAGGATGAGGGGATCATCGAGGCGGCGTGTCAGCTGGGCTGCCGCTTTGGACAGGGGTATGGGCTGGCGCGGCCGATGCCCGCAGCGGCGCTCGCGGACTGGATCAGGACCCAACCATTCCACGGCAGCGCTGGAGGCGGCCTGCGTAGCTGGATCGGCGCCCTGGCCTACCAGTGGATGATGATGCACGACGCCCTGTGCGTGCGGCTTCCGGGTGAGATCGCATCGTGTCCGATCACCGAGTTTCTCGAGTTGCAGGAAATTCACGATCCGCAGGTCCTGCAGTGGCACTGGCAGATTCATGAAGATTCGGTCGAATCGGTTCGCCTGCAGGCCATGGGGCAAATGATGCAGTGGATGGCCGACAAGGTCCGGGCGACGCGAACGGCCGATGTCAGTCGCAAAACCGCCGTTGGCACCGGGCGATCATGAGATCTGGCGTGTGCGCGCCGGCTTCCGCGCGGGGTGACGACACCGCTCGCATGTGGGACGTCCTGCTGCTGCGGCACAGCAATGGTCGGAGTGGCGTCGAGCCGCAGGTCCGTTCATATCGGCGCGGCAAAATTGGCGAGAAATGCCATCGAGGATGCGCGGAATGTTCAGCGCATTAGCCGCCGGCAATTACGACTATGCTCTGGTGGCATTGTCAGCCATGGTGGCCATACTGACCACGTATACCGTCGCAGACATTGTCTGGCGCGCGTCGGCCGTTGGCAGACCGAAAACGCGCGCCCGTTGGCTCTGGATCAGCGGAGTGCTCCTGAGTCTTGGCGCCTGGGCCACCCATGTCATCGGGATGCTTGCCACCAAGGCGCATTTCTCTTTTGCCGACAAGCTCGATGTCACGGTACTGTCGGTACTTCTTGTGCTCGCGGGCAGCATCGCGGCACTGCAGTTCATTTATCGGCACACGGAGGGATGGTTTTATCTGCTCATCGCCGGGTTGCTCATGGGTTTCGGTCTGACGGCGATGTGCGTGACGGGGATGCACGCCGTTGTGATGCCCGGCATGCGGCACACTTACAACTATGCGTTGGCGGGACTATCGTACGTCGTAGCCGCAGGTTTCTCGATACCGGCGCTAGGGATCCTTCGGCGAATCTATCGCGGCATGCCCGTGACCGGCGGCTGGGAGAAAGTCGCCTTTTCGCTCCTGATGGCTATCGGCATCCTCGGCATGCATTACCTTGACATGGCCTCGATGAACATGACCACGGTACCGGCGAGCACGGGCGCGACGGAGATGCACGTCATGGAAGGACATGCGGTAGGAAGCAGTTCGATGGCCATGGCTGTGTGGGTCGCAATCGTGACTATGGGGTTGATTGCGCTGTGGTCTTCCCATCAGCATCACCGGGATTTCCTGCGGGAAAAGAGCCTGCTTCAGGAAGCGAAGGAATACATGGACTCCATCCTGAGCACTATCCTCGACGGCATCGTGATCATAGATGAGCGTGGCCTCATCCAATCAGTGAATCCATCTGCGGGACGTGTGTTCGGCTATGCCGCTGAAGAAATGGCAGGGAAGGACGTTTCGATGCTGATAGCGGACCCGTATCGCCGTCAGCGCGACCAGTTCAGCCTCCACGATTTGCAGACCGGGGAACACAAAGTGCTCGGCACCGGTTTTCGTGAAGTCGAAGGTCTGCGCCGGGACGGAACGGTATTTCCCCTGGAAATTTCGTTGAGCGAGGTCCGCTTTGGGAAAGAACGGCGCTTCATGGCGCTCGTGCGTGACATCACGCAGCGCAAGGAGGCCGAAGCGCGCTTGGCGCATCTGGCGCACTACGATGCGCTGACCGGGCTGCCCAATCGGCCACTGTTCCGCGACCGGGCCACCCAGGCGCTGCTGCATGCCGCTCGCGTTGGACGACTGCTCGCGGTTCTGTATCTGGATCTCGATCATTTCAAGCCTGTCAATGACCGCCTGGGACATGAAGCGGGTGACCAGGTGCTCAAAACGGCGGCCCAACGGATCACCGGCTGTCTTCGCGCTGCGGATTGCGCTTCCCGCCTGGGGGGCGACGAGTTCGTCGTGTTACTGAACGACTTGCATAATGCCAGTGATGTGTTCGGAGTGGTAAAGAAGATCCTGGAGGCGTTGGCGGAACCTTTTTATGTATCCGGTAAGGTGATCCGCATCAGCACCAGCATCGGTGTGGCAATCTATCCTGCCGACGGCGAGGATCTTGACGGTCTTCTGAAAAATGCCGATGCCGCGATGTACCGGGCGAAGGAGCGCGGCCGGAACAATTTCCAGGGCACCTCTAAGTCCGCTCTATCGCGCTGAGTCTCAATGGCATCAGCGACTTGCACGGTCATCCTGATCCTGCAGCCTCAATCGACGACTGTCGTTGGTGGTGGCGAACCTGGATCTGCCGCACCATGGTGCGCCCCCGCGCTCCCTCGCCAGTTCATGTTTGATGCTCGCCGCCGATGCGCGATCTCCTGTATTCTGTCGGTATGTCACAACCGATCGAAATCCTCTCCGATCGCCTGCCGGCCGAGCCGCTGACCGTACTCGAGCCCTGGCTGGTCGAGGCTTGGCGGGAGCGACAGCAGCCCAACCCGAACGCCATGGTGCTCGCCACCGCGGATGCCTCGGGATGGCCTGCGGCGCGGGTGCTGCTGTGCAAGGAAATGGTGCCGCGGCCCCGCTACTTGGTGTTCTTCGGCAGCGACCTGTGGGTGAAGGACCGGGAGCTCGGGGAGAATCCGCGGGCGGCGGCTGGGCTGCACTGGGATCATGTGCACCGCCAAGTGTGCATCGAGGGCCCGGGGGGGCCATGGCTGACAGCGATGCCCACTTCGCCTCCCGGCCCTGGCAGAACCGTCTCGGTGCCTGAGCGAGCGTGCAAAGCGAGCACACGGCCTTGCGCGAGTCGCTCGTGGCGGTGGCCAGGCGCTTCGGCGTGCCGCTGCCCGGCCATTGCGAGGCCGAATGCGATCTCGATATGCGGATTCCGTGCCCGCCGCGCTGGGGCGGCTATCACCTGTGGGCCGAGTCGGTGGAGCTATGGGTGGATGGCGAGGCGCGCATCCACGACCCCGCGCTGTGGACGCGGTCGCTCGCGGCGATCCCGGGCGCGACATTCGACCCCACCCCCTGGAAAGCGACTCGACTGCAGCCCTGAGCGGCCGTAACAATCCGATGCTGCCGCGGCTCGATACACGTCATTCCCACAGTAGGTGCGCCCGATAGTCGGACGATCTTTTCGCTTTGGCCAATGGCGCTCTCCGTAGACACTGAATACGATCTGCAGGTCTGAGGATCATCGGAGAAGCATGCTTCGCTTCTCGGCGGAGTTCCATGCCGAGACCGAAGGGCGTTGCCGAGCTGATCGAAGCGCGGCGCTGGCAGATGCTGCAATTGTCCGACGAGGGATTCAGCATCAATACGGTTGTGTCGTGGTCAAGGTGCCGGTCTTATTCGAGCAGATCGCCGTGACCGTGCCAAGGGTCTCGACGGCCGGAAGGCGGCCCACCAAGGCGCATGCGGCCGTTGGTGCGACAATGCTTCTGCAGCACCTCCGGTCCGAGGGGCGGTACGAGATACCCCACCCGGAAACGCGCCGCGCTCACGGCGTGCTTCCCGTGCAAAGACCCAAATACGGCGGACGTCCGACCATGCGCGAGAGCATTGACGCCATCATAGATACTGCCGGAGTTCTCACCGCAATCAAGATCGGGGTCGCGGTAGATTTCGTACAGCGCGTGCGCGCCTCGATGGCCGCCCGTCCCGCGTCATCCACACCAGGGTCTCGCTCAGGGGAGATCGCCCCTCGAAGAGGCTATGGCTGGATCACAGGGCTTTCCGGCGGGGCCTGTACCGTCGGCAAATCGTGCGTTCGCGTCCTCTCGCCGCCCGGTTTGGCGATTACAGTTATACCGGAGACGGCCGAGATACCCTCTGCGTTCGCGACACTCTGCTGCATCTGCATGACCGGGGCGGTCAACTGCCCCCAGAGCTGCAGCGGCATCGTGCCCAAATTGACGGCCTGGTTCGCGAGCATCGAGATTTGCTGCTCGGTCTGCATCACCGCCTGCTCATCCTGCTCGACCGCCGTGACCTCCTGGACGATCTGCTCCAGAAAAGTCGCACCGGCCACCTCCGACACCGCCTCCGCCGGCGGCGCGGCCGATGCAAGGATGAGGGTGGCCGCCGCAGCCGCGGCGGCATACCGAATTGGAATGGGGATGTGATGTCGAGTCATATGATTGTCTCCTACTCGGCCAGGGCCGCATAGACCTCGCGGCAGTTGGTGACCGCCGCCTGCGCTGAGTCGCGGGCGGACAGCAGGGCAGGCATGTCGCTCAGTGAGGCCGCTCTGATTTGCTCATCAGGAATCGCGGCTACGGCGGCCACACTCCCGTACGTGCGCACTAGCGGATGGGAAGGATCAAACAGAGATGACTCGTGGAGCATCGACGAGCACAGCATTGCGCCTGTGGTTTTCACGACGGCGCGAATCGCGCGCACCAAATCCTCGCGGATCGGCTCACGGCGCCGCACCCGGTTCCAACATGCACGCACGACAGGACACAACCCGTCGGGGAGCTGACCGAGGAGCCATCGCACGCCGGCAACTGATTTCGCGTCGCCGAGCATCGGCACCACGATGCGCAGACGCGCAGGCAGACTCGAGTCCTGTCGGCCGACCAGCGCCAGTGCGGCGAGCGCGTCCGCGGTGTCACCGACGCCGATGTCGATGACTGCACCCTCCGGGGGCGGAGAAAACAGGTAGGCAACCAGCTCGCCGCTGGCGATAGCACCTGCACCATCCCCGGATCGAGTCTCGACGGTGCGCACCTCAGCCTTTGCCCCCGGGGCGAGTACATGCCGTGCGACAGTGGTTTTGCCAACGTTGCCGACTGCGCCGAGAGATAGATAGATACAGCGGATACTCATGGTCAGGGTCTCCTGGTAGGTGATGGGGGGACGAAGCCGGAGTCATCGAGCACGGCGAGTGCCGCCGCGTCCTCGGCGGCGGCTTCTGTGGAATCCGCTACCCCCGGCACGGCCGGGGTCGCTGCGAGCGCAGGTGCACCCGTAGCACGGGCGGCTGCGTCGTCAGCACGCCGCAACCAGCGGTGCAGGGTTGAGCGACTCAGCCCGAGGTCGAGTCGGTCCACGACCTGGCGAAGCGAGTAGCCCTCGGCTCGCAGGCGGCGGATCTCAGCCTCATGCGCCCAGAGAACGGAGCGTCGGTGCCAAGGCGGCTCTGCGCGTCGTAATGATGTCGTCATGCCTATTCTCCGCCGCCCGGGCCCCTGCAGGACGCAGCCACCGGGCGCCGTCACACCGCCGGTGTCTGGGAGTTGTCCCTCGGGCGGGGACTGCACCGGGGCGCTCGCGGAATCGACCTGAGCGCTCGTCGGCAATCTTCGGGACTGCGATATCTGCGGCGGCGAAGGCCCCCGAGCAGACGACGCGCACGGCCGGCACGGCCGAAGGTGGAGGTGCATCAAGCACGCGGTGAGACCCAGGGAAGGATGGGGTCAGGACTTGTCCGCCCCAAGCCTCAGCGCAGAACCGAGGGCTTGCCCGAGGTGGCCGGGCCGAGGCGGCGAGCGCGTGAGCGCCGTCGCCGATGCCACGGCTCTTGGGGTCCAAGGGGCAACGCCCCCGGCGCACGGAGTTCGTAGCGAAGCGAAGAACTCCTAAGTGCGCCCTTCGCTTCGCTCGGGGGTTTGGGTCCCACCCTGCGGAGGAGATGTACGAGTTACGTCACCTAGCAGGAGCACATCATGCCTACTATCGATGACCGGATCGCCGCAGCCGAAAAAAGGCTAAAACAGCTCCAGACGCAGCGAAAGCAGATTGAGGCCCGTCAGCTTGCCCGCGTCCTCAAGGGCCAGCGGGCAGATGACACACGACGCAAAATCCTCACAGGCGCGGTGGTGCTCGCCGCCGTAGAGCATGGCGAGGATGGGTGGTCGCGGGAGGTGCTGATGGCGCTATTGAGCGCCAGACTCACGCGCCCTGATGACCGGGCGCTGTTTGGTCTGCCTGCGCAGTAGCAGTAGATGGCGATCTACCACCTGGCCGCAAAAGCGGTATCGCGTTCGGCAGGCCGGTCTGCCACTGCGGCAGCAGCCTATCGCGCAGCTGAGTGCATCGAGGACGAACGGACAGGGCAACAACATGACTACACCCGAAAGCGCGGTGTAGAGTGCACGGAGATCGTCGTGCCTGACGGCCAGCCCGGTCCTGACCGGCCGACCCTCTGGAACCTGGCAGAGATGGCCGAGCGGCGCAAGGATGCGTGCGTGGCGCGGGAGATTGAGATCGCCCTCCCCTCAGAGATCACCGCCGAGCGGCGTCACGCCCTCGCCGTCGGCTTCGCCCTCACGCTGGCCACAGAGCGTGGCTGTGCGGTGGATGTATGCATCCATGCGCCCAGTAAGGATGGTGATGAGCGCAATCACCACGCGCACTTGCTGATGTCGACTAGGACGGTGCGGCGGCTCGAGTCCGGCGCGATCGTCCTCGGGGCAAAATGTGAGCAGGAGCGGGCCGGGCGTGATCGAAAAGCCGACCTGGCGGCGATCCGCGAGCGGTGGGCGGTGATGTGCAATGCAGCCCTGCAGTATGCCGGCCAGGAAGCCCGCGTCGATCACCGGAGCCTGGAGGCACAGGGCATCGACCGCGAGCCGACGCGGCATATGGGCCCTACCGCTATCGCGCTCGAGCGCCGCGGAGAAAAATCGCGCAAGCGACAGGATTGGGAGGCCGAGGCGGCCGAGCGGCTCTCGGCGGCCCGAGAGGTCGGTGAGCAGGAGCGCGGTGCCGCCGCGCTCGACCGTGCGATCCTCGACACGTCCTCTGACCTCGCACAGGCCCGCGCCGCGCGCGACCAGGGACAGGCGTCACAGTCTGCGGCGGTCATCGCGCAAGGTTTGTCACCAGCCGCTCGCCGCGCCGTCATCCAGCATGGTGTGCGCGTCATGGATTTGCCCGACGGCACCCACTGGTTGACGGTCCACGCGGGCGACGGCGCCGTGCGCGGTATCGCCCGCGGCGGTGCCGATCAGCGCCACCTGGCCGCGCGCGTGGCTGAAGCACTCCCTGCCGCAGTGCGACAGGTCGAGTCTCAGCGCGCGGACGAGCGGGTTAAGCGAGGGCAGACGACAGACGACCCTCGGCCGAACAACAGAAGCCGCGCCCAGGAGCAGACAGGAACCGAGCAGGACCGTGGACAGACGGAATCCCGGCGTGAGGCACCACCGACACCGCCAGAGCTCAATGCCGCAGGAGAGGCGCTTACCGAGTACGCAGCCCGACACCGGATCACGCTCGACACGCCTGCCAACATCCGCGCAGCAGCAAACGGACTGCGCGACGAGTGGGTTGCTGCGAGAACTGGCACGCAGAGGCAGTACATGGCGCTCCGCCAGGTCCGCCGCGAGACGGAGCGTGCGGCCCGCGACCGGCTGCGGCGCACGCGCCGCGACGTCGCTGCCTCGGGGAACGGGATTGGCGGCTCCCGGTGTCCAGGCGGCTATCGTTCAGCGGAACTCGCCGCGGCGCGCGAGCTAGGGCTGCAGTACGAGTGGGATGCCGAGGCGCGAGTCCGACGGTATCGCGACCGCACCGGCACTGAGATTTTCACGGCGACCCGCCGCATCATCTCGATGGTGCAGCACGACGAGGCAGCGGAGACTGCCGCGCTGCGCATCGCCGCGGCAAAGTGGGGCGGGGCGGTGACCATCGGAGGCTCATCGGAGTTTCGCGAGCGCATGGCGCGCGAGGCGGTCAGGCAGGGCATCGCAGTGGAGGACGCCGACTTGGCGAGCATCGTTGAGGACGAACGCGAGCGCATGGCCCGCGGGGAGCCACCCGGCGGAGCCGGGCGGGAACGTCAGGGCGCTCAGGATCATGCCCAGGACGAGGTCGACGTCGAGCAGGACCTCGGGCGATGAGCGCGGACCAGGGGGACTGCGAGCAGACCGCTCCAGCCCCACCGGATCCGGCGGCCTCCCTGGCCGCCATAAGCTGGTGCTTGCGGGCCGTGGCACAGGGGTGGGCTCTGGAGCCGAGGGAGCACATCGCTGTCCTGGCGCTATTGGCGCGCGGCATGGAGGGAGTATCCGCCGCCGACCTTCAGGCGGCGGCGAAAATCCTGCGATCTCCGCGCCGACTCACCAGCCGGCGGCGGGATCAGGCCGCCGAACTGTCCGTACGACTGGCGGAGCAGGCGGCGACCAAGCAGGCTGCCGTCGGCTGACGGCTGCCGACCTGTCCCCATTGCCCTACCGGGAGCGACGACTCAAACTGTGAAAAGGCACGTCCGGTGTCATAACGTTTGCAGTACGGTCGAGTTTTGACGTCGCGACTCAAGGGTCTCAGGGGAGATTGCTGCGCACTTTTCTACGCAAGCATTCTTGCGGCCAATGCGGGACGACGCTGTATTACTCGCATGAGTGATTCGCATCTCTGACATGACGCTCGTCGGGGCTCGAGACTGGCGCCGAGCGCGCGCCCCGGGACCGAGAGACGCCTTACGGGTTGCTCAAATTCCAACCAGACGTCTCCTGAAATAAATCCATCAGGCGTCGAATTTCCGTAGTTATCTCGCTGAACGGCCAGTCCTTCTCAGACTCCGTGATCGCCAATCGAGCATAGGTTAGATGCGCGATCTCTTTGTGCGCCCTGCGTCTACCTCTGTCCAATATTGGAGAGATAGTCGGCCGCACCTCACTCCACCGAGCTTGGTCGTCAAAGAAATCTTCCGCTGCCATATCGTCAGAACGGGCATTGGCCGGTCGGTACTGGAAATCTACGAGCGATCGAAAGTGGATAGCGAATGACTCGAGCAACGCGTTTTTCAAAAACCCATTCAATGCGAGACTTGAGGACAAGGCTTCCGCGACAGCAAGAAGCATCGAATATTCATACTTCAGATGCTCCGTCGCTTTGATCAATTCGTCTTTTGTGCGGCGCGGCACAACCATCCTGTCGATGTTCCCGCGCGCCGTGTCGTTGCAGCGTGCAGATTTGTGCGAATCCTACGGTCGAACTCAGTTCGATCGATCGCCCCGCGCGCGTACTGATCGAGCGCCGCCGCATCGGCCGCACTCTCATACAGCCCTTCCATCGCATTGTTCGCGCGTGCGTCGGCGAGTGCCGCGAGACGGCGCTCGATCTCCTCCGGGCTGTACTTGGGCGGCACCGCCACGCGCGTCATCAGATGAACAGGTCCGCCGCGGTGGCCTTCAAGCCACCTTCCGCTTCGAGACCGGCTTGACCGACTCGAGCTCTTCCACTTTGGCGTTGCGGACCTCCCAGAGATCCACCGCGTCCTGCATGGCGAGCCAGCTCTCCGGACTCGTATCGAGCAGCCTCCCGAGCCGCAGCGCCATCTCGGTCGAGAGCGCGCGCTTCTCGTTCAGCAGTTCAGATACCGTGAGCCGGCTGACGCCGAGCCGCTCAGCGAGTTCTACCTGAGTCATCGCGAGCGCCGGCAGCACGTCCTCGCGCAGAATGGCGCCGGGGTGCGTCGGACGACGATTCGGACTTCGCAAGCTGTTCATCAGTGATAGTCCTCAAGGTTGACGTCGAAGGCATCCACGCCCTCGAAGCGGAAGGTGATGCGCCAATTCCCTGACACCGACACGGCATACTCGCCCTTGCGCCTGCCCCTCAGTTCGTGAAAGCCCCATCCGGGCAAATTCATGTCCTGGGGCGCCTTCGCCCCATCCAGCCGATCGAGCAGCCGCGTGATGCGATCGACTCGGTCGGCCAGTATCTTGCGCGGGTCATCCCGGGTGAAGAACGCCTCGAGTCCCTTGTGGCGGAATGTGCGGATCACCCGGCGGACCATGGACTGCTATGCATCGCATTACAGTGTAATGCATCGCATGTCACAGTCAAGCCGCATGGGCGGCGAAAGAGCACCACTCCGGATAATTCAGCCGGACATTGATCCCGCCCGCCAGGACCGCCTGTAGCGCCCCGAGCGCCGAGATCCACCCCGATGCCCCCCAAGGTCCTCTCCCCTCCCTAGACCAGAGCCCGCCCGGGAAGGTGGGCAGAATCACGCGGTGGACGATGGGACGGGGGCTTCGGCGGATTCCATCACCCCGGACGGGCCGTCGCTGTCCTACGGGATTTTGGTGCCCCATCTTCCGCCGCATTTCTTCTCCGGCGCTCGTGCCGCCCCACAAGGGCGGCGCGGAGCGCCTTCTCAGGGTCCTGAAAGACCCTGAGAATCCTGAAGAGACCCCGCTATACCAGGCTTTTGGTCCAGGCCCCCAGGCTTTTGGTCCAGGCCCCCAGGCTTTTGGTCCAGGCCCCCAGGCTTTTGGTCCAGGCCCCCAGGCTTTTGGTCCAGGCGCAGGGTTACGCCCATAGCCGACAGGCGTCCCGCATCCGCCGTCAATTCCCGACGGCGATCCCACAGGTCCTGCCCGGCGATATCCCCGGCCACAGCGCGGATCAGGGTGTCTATCCCCCACGACTCACATGACCCGGCTCGATGGGAAAGGTAATGTCGTGCCACAGCCTGGCTGATGCCGTGGCGGAGCGCCGCGATCGGCGCCGGGTTGTGGTGCAACAACAGGTCCGCGGTGAACAACTTCAGCGCCGCCTTGCCGACTTCGACGCACCAGAGGTGCCGCTCCGCGGCATGCCTACCCATCCGCCCCCACCCCCGTCGCCGCCCACCCAACGGGTTTTTTGCGGTGATATACGACCCGTCGGCGCGCTGCGCGCACTCTATGTGGTCGATGAGGTGGCCCACGCACGAGAGATGTGCGGGCTCCGCGATCTCGATTAACGCCGCCACCAAGTCATCGCGGATGCCCAAAAAGGTCGCCCCGCTCGACTGCTGTGCCACCCGTTTCACCCGAGATGGGTCCACCAGTAACTTGAGCCGTCCATCTGTCGTCCTGATGGCCTCGAGCGCGGTGTAGCAAATCGACTCAAACACATCAGCGTGCTGCTGGCCCAGGCGCCCCACGATCCGCACGCGGCCCCATGAGGTCACGATGACCGTATCGATCTGGCGCGGCCGGCGAGTAGGCTGGAAAATCCGCAGCCGCGCCTGGTAGACCGTGGAGGTCGGGAGTTCGACCGAATCAGCATGAGAACGAGTCGCCATCCCGAATCCCCCGTTTCATTCGCCGTCGCGGTAGCGCGAGTGTGTCTTCGGTGCTCGCAATCTCTTTCGCCGGCTGCTCCGGCTGCGGAGAATCCACGGGCTCCACGACACACGTAGTCACCGCATCGCCATCCTCATCTCGGCCGAGCATGACCTGGCGCAACCGGTACGCGAACTCGTCGCCCCCCGGCAAGTCTCTCTGTTTTGTCACTTTTGCAGCCCGCTCGCCCTCGGCCGTGACCGAGACTTCAATTTCGGTGTCGAGCGCTGCCCGCAGGCTGCTATGGCCTCGCGCGCCGCGTTCCGTGTCTTTGCCCATGTGGTGGATCAGCACGGTCACGGCTCCTGTGGCGATCCGTACCGCGTCGGCCCCGCCGATCAGTGCGCCCATATCATCGGGTGCGTTCTCATCGCCGCCGGCCATTGCCCGCGACAGCGTGTCGATGAAGATTGCGACGCACTTCTCGCCGTAGGCACTCTCGCTGGTTCTGACGAATTCGATAAGCGCGCCGACGTCTGGGGAGTCCCGCAGATTGAGAGGTCCAGGACTGAGGCAAAGTGGCGTCGCCGCCGGTAGTTGCAACTGTTCGCGAATCGCTACGAAGCGATTCTCGGCGGACGCCGCACCCTCGAGCGCAACATACACCACCAGTCCGCCGCGGACCTTCCGTCCGCGCCACAGCCGCCGTGCGGCGATGTGCGCCGCCAAGTCCGTAGAAAAAAAGGTCTTGCTCGAGCCCGAGCCGCCGACTATGACGACGAGCGTGTTAGGGAGCAGCAGCCCCTTCACGACGTAACCGTCGGTCAGGTGGGCTTTCATCTCGTGGAATTCGATCCGCGGGAACCGGCTCGCGCTCGCCGTAGAACTTACGCGCTTGAGCCGCTCGACCTCGCGCTCGAGGGTTGCGGTCAGGTCCGCGACCGTCGAGCCATTCGTCGCCCGTGCCTCGATCGAACGTCCGATTTCGATGCACCAGCGCAAGGCCGAGCGCTCGCAGACGATGTCGGCATAGGCGCGCACGTTCGCCGCAGTCGGTGTGTCGCGCGCCAGGGTGCTGAGGTAGGCCAGACCACCGGCGGGCTTGAGCTTACCCGTGCGCTCGAGCTGCTCGGAGACCGTCACGACATCGCATGGGCGGCCGGTGCCGGCGAGCACGCCGATGGCCCCGAAGATCAGGCGGTGATCGTGCCGGTAGAAGTCCTGCTCGTCGACCACGTCCGAAACCTGCTCCCATGCGCGCGCATCGAGCAGCAGACCGCCCAGCACGGCCTGCTCAGCCTCGACCGAATGGGGAGGCGTCGGGGCATCCCCGGCAGCGAGGCCCTTCTGCGGCCGGCGGGCAACTCCGCCTGACCTCATGACGCACCTCCCGAGCGGCGGCGGGCGAGCTGCTCGGTCTTCGTCGGCGCGCCACATCGACGCTCGCCCCCCGACACCTGAGGGTCCGCGAGCGCGGCCATCGATGTGGTTGCCCGAGTCCGATCGACCCGCCGAGTCGCGAGCCACTGTTCGAGGTCGGCCATGTCATAGCGGATCGCGCGACCTACCTGATACCAGGGCGGACCAGGGCTACGGCCGCCGACATGGCCCCTGTAGCGGTCAGCCCGCAAAAATGCCACGGACACGCCGAGCCGTTGCGCGGCGGTTCGTTCGTCTACTAGCTGCCCGACAGCCGTCATCGCACCGTCCTCGGTGATGATTGATCTGACGGGAGATGAAACAGTCGCGCACAATGAGAGTCCACGCGACTTACGTAACGCGCGCAGGTTACGTAACCTGCATGGACACGGAAGCGTGACTACGGTACGCGCCGGGCGCGCGGTGACTTGGAGGACTTCCGGAAAGACTTCTGGGGCTGCGGGGGACGCAACGCGGTACGTAGAACCGTGATGCGCGTGGCGATAGCGCGGATCCCAAATTTCACTTCCGCGGGCAGCATCGGCTTTAGCCGGCCGGCGAGCTCGCTGGCGGATACGGAGCGGTCGTCTTTCGACCGGATCAGTTCATCGAGTATCAGAAAATTCGCGGCGCGCTTCTTAGTGCGGTGGCGACGGAGATCGGCGCCAAGGCTTTCACTACCGCGTATCGCGAACACGAACTGACAGAGCAGGATCCACCGCGCCGGGCTGCCGTCCTCCAGCGCCTGCTCGTCGAGCAGGGCCGCGACCCCGACGATCACAGCGGCAATGAGGGCAAAGGTTGAATCCAGCTCTCCTGACTCGATGGCTTTCTTGCGCTCGCCGGGCCAAAGCATTTTGTGTACGTATTCGTCGCCGTGGAATCGCGCCAATACAGACATCGCCGCATCAAAACTGTGTCCTGGGAACCAACGACCTGCTGAATCCAGCAGATTTGCAATCAGCTTATTGATCCGCCGGGCTTCCGCTGGTGTCGTCACGGTTGCACCAACTTGGCGACCGCCTCGCGTTTTTGGTCCGGCGCGAGGTGCGCATAGCGGAGCGTCATCGCCATGCTCGCGTGTCCGAGCAGTTCGCGCACAGTGTTGAGGGGTACACCGGCTTGCACCAGCCGCGAGGCAAAGTGGTGCCTAAGGTCGTGCCATCGGAATTTCGTTATCCTCGCCCGCCCCAGGAGAGCGATCCATGCCTTCCTGAAACTCCTTTCGATCGGCATCACGCGCTCATTCTCCGGTGTCTGCTCCCTCCAGCGCTTCAGCACCTCGAGGGCTTCGTTGTTGAGCGGGATATGCCGGGTCTGCTGAGACTTCGCCGTAGATCCTTCGATGGTGATCTGCTTCCCCCTCATGTCGACGTTGGCCCACCGCAACGCCAGAAGCTCACCACGGCGCATCCCGGTATTCATGCTGAGCAGCACCGCCGGCGTAAGGTGATCGCCGTAATGGGGTAGCGCCGGCAGCGTGTCCTGCTTCCGGGCCTTGCGCCAGCGGTTCGCCGACTCGCGGGACTCGCGCATCGCTGCGTCACGCTCGCCGAGCGCTTCCCTGAGCCGCTTTTCCTCTGCGAGGTCCAGGAATCGCACCTTGGGATTTCGGTCGATCCTGGCGCGCTCGATGCGACAGACAGGGTTCACTTCGAGCTTATCGAGCTTCACGGCCCGGGTGAGCACCGAAGATAGAAGGTCAAGTTCGCGCCGGACGGTCGCAGATTTTGGCCCCTCGTTGATGCGCTTTGTCTGCCAGCGCTCGACGTCTTCAACAGTGATGGCGGACAACGATTTGCCGTACCAATGCCCGAAGCGTGTCTTTAGGTGAGATAGATAGCCCGCACCCCACTTGGGCCGTCGAGCAAGTATCCAGGGCGTATAGACGTCCGCAATAAACTCGCCGAGCGTCGGTCCTTCCGCTGCGCCGTCAAGCCCTTCTAGGGGTAGGCGACCGTGGGCCACGTTACCCAGGGCTTTCTCGCAGCGTTCGCGGGCCTCGTCGGGGGTCAGCTCCCCGACCTTCCCGAGTGCCACCCTCTTGCCACGCCCGATCTGCACGTAGTAGCTCCTGGCGCCGGATGGCTGCACACGCAGAACGAAGCCGGACAGCCGGGAGTCCCATATCTCGAAGGGCTTCGCGGCCGGCTTGGCGTCTTTGCTGGCCAGGAGCTTCGCGCCGATGATCGCTCGCATCTGCAACCCTCTCTTGCACCGGGATCGCGACGACTGCGATCAACATCCGCAACACTCGCAGGCTTGCACGTCCTTATAAGTGCAAGTAGAGTATACAGCGGTAGCAGACCGTCGCAATGGGTCATCGATGGCGAGTATCGCGAATCGCAGGAAATTCCTGGGTTTCGCGGGCATAGATGGGTAAGCAGCTGATTTCGCGCAGAATGTGAAAGGAAGCTATTTCCACATTCGGGACGTAGGTGTCGCAGGTTCAAATCCTGTCACCCCGACCA
>JAKBBE010000058.1 GCA_021826035.1 Pseudomonadota bacterium
ACGGTCATGGTGAGCCCGTAAAAGAGTCACGGACCGGTGTGGGCCATGCGGAGGTTCGCTCGAGCGTGAAAACCGTGCTGATCGTGACGGATGCCTGGCATCCAATGACCAACGGCGTGGTGACGACCCTCACCCAGACGGTTCGCTGCCTGCAGGGGTTCGGGTACGAGGTGCGCGTCATCGAGCCGAGCGCGTTTCGCACGGTGCCGTGCCCGAGCTACCCGGAGATCCGCATCGCCGTGCTCGCGCAGCGACGCATGGGCGCGCTCCTCGATGAGCGGCTGCCGTACGCGCTGCACATCGCCACGGAAGGGCCGCTCGGCTGGGCCGCGCGCCGCTACTGTCTGGCGCACGGCCTGCGCTTCACGAGCTCCTATCACACGCAGTTCCCGCAGTATCTGCGCTCGCGCGCGCCGGTGCCGCTGCGCCTCTCCTATGCGCTCATCCGGCGCTTTCATGCCGCCGCCGAGCACTGCATGGTCAGTACCGCCTCGATGCACCGCGAACTGACCGCACGCGGCTTCACCAACCTGGTGCACTGGAGCCGTGGGGTGAACACCGAGCTGTTCCGTCCGCGGGCGAAGTCATTTCTCAGGTTGCCGCGGCCGATCGCCGTCTACGCGGGGCGACTCGCCGTGGAGAAGAACGTCGATGCCTTTCTCGAGATGCCCTGGTCGGGCTCGAAGCTCGTCGTCGGCGACGGTCCGCAGCGGCGTCGTCTCGAGACGCGTTTCGCGGCGGCGACCTTCGTCGGCTATCGGTACGGGGAGGATCTCGCCGCGCACCTGGCCGCGGCCGACGTGCTGGTGTTTCCGAGCCGCACCGACACCTTCGGGCTGGTGAATCTCGAGGCGATGGCCTGTGGGGTGCCGGTGGCGGCCTATCCGGTGACCGGGCCGATCGACGTGGTCCGCGACGGCATCACCGGGGCGCTCGATGAGGACCTCGGTCGGGCGGCCCGGCGCGCACTCGAGGTCGATCCGAACGACTGCCGGGAGCATGCGTTGCGCTCGGCCTGGGAGGCATGCGCGCGCCAGTTCGACAGTCACCTGGTCGAGTGCTCGGCGGCGCCGAGTCCTCAGGGCGTGCGCCGTGGCGCGCTGGTGAAGCGCTCCGAACGGGCGCTGCCGTAGCGGCGTGCGTTCAGGAGAGCGCGGCGCGGCGATGCCCGCTGAGCTCCGCGCCGGTGTCCGGTGCGAGCCGGGCGTAGGCGATGAGCCCGAGGGCGCCGATCGCGGCCATCAGCGTCAACGCGACGCGAAAGTCGAAGGCGCTGAACGCCGTGGTGTGGCGCGCCAGGCGGGTGAAATTCAGGATCAGCGCCGCGCCGGCCACCCCGGCCGCCATGGCGATCTGCTGCGTCAGGGAGAGCAGCACGCTCGCCGGCGCGCGCTCCTCGGCCGACACTTCCGCGAACGTGGTGAACATCAACGCGGTGAACTGCATCGAGCGGCTCGCGCCGGCGAACAGCAGGATCAGCACGATCAGCGACAGCGGCAGCGCCGGGGAGATCCACGCGCAGGCGGCGATGCCGCAGGCGGTGAGGGCGCCGTTGACGATGAGCACCTGGCGCAGCCCGAAGCGGCGCACGATCGGGTTGGTCACGATCTTCATCAGCAGGTTCGCCGCCATGTACACCAGCAGCAGCACGCCGCTTTGCAGCGGCGTCAGCCGGTAGACGATCTCGAGCATCATCGGCAGCAGGAAGGGCGTGGCGCTGATGGCCGCGCGGGTCAGTCCGCCGCCGGTCACCGTGGCGACCCGAAAGGCGGTGTTGCGCAGCACGTTGAGGCGCACCAGCGGCCGGGGGGTGGTGTCCAGATGCCGAACCGCCCCGTAGCCGGCCGCGACGGCCGCGGCGAGCAGTCCGACGGCGAGCGGCACCTCGATGTGCTCCCCGCCGAGGAGGTCAAGTCCGTAACTGAGACAGCCGACCGCGGCGGCGAGCCACAGAAAGCCGCGGCCGTCGAAGGCGGTCCGCTCGCTCGCCTTGTGATTGGGAATCACCGCGAGCACGAGCGCGATGGCGATCAGGCCGATCGGCGCATTGACGTAGAAGATCCAGCGCCACGAGAGCGCATCGGTGATGAATCCGCCGAGCGCCGGCCCGATCACCGGGGCGAGCAGGCCCGGCCAGACGAGCGTCGAGAGCGTCGGCATCAACTCACGCTTGTCGGTGTTGCGCAGCACGATCATCCGCCCGACCGGGGACATCATGGCGGCCGAGCCGCCCTGGATCAGCCGCGCGGCGATGAAGGCGGTGAAGCTGCCGGCCAGTCCGCAGGCCATCGAGGCGAGTGTGAACAGCCCGATCGAGCCGGCAAAGAGCGTGCGCGCACCGACGCGCTCGGCGAGCCAGGCGCTCGCCGGGATGCACACCGCGGCGGCCAGTGCATACGCGGTGATGCCCTCGCTCACCCGGCTCTCGTTGGTGGCGAAGCTGTGCGCCATCGCCGGCAGCGCCGTGACGATGATGGTCGAGTCGAGGTTCTGCATGAACATCGCGCAGGCGACGATCAGCGCGATGCGCATCGAGGGCCGAGCGAACGCGGCCAGGAGTTCGCGGAACCGGGACATTGGGCCCAGTGTATCGGTTCCCGCCGGCCCGAACGGCGCTCTCCTCCGAAAGGAGGAGGCTGAGGGCCGCTCGGGCCCGGCGGCGCGCCGGGGTCGGGCCGACCGCCGGCGCGCGCGCCGCGTCAGCGGCCGAGCGCCTCGATGACGGCCGCGAGGTCGTGGCGGACCTTTTCGGCCGTGGCGCGCAGAGCCTCGTTGCCGGTGCGCTCCAGGGAGGCGACCGGATCGACGCTCGCCACTTCCACGTCGTGCTCGGCCGTCTCGCGTACGATCACGTTGCACGGCAGCAGCACCCCGAGGCGGGTCTCGCGCTGCAGCGCCTCGTGCGCCAGGCGCGGATTGCAGGCACCGAGAATGCGGTACTTCGGCGTATCGGCGCCGATCTTCGCCTTCAGGGTCGCCTGGACGTCGATGTCGGTGAGCACACCGAAGCCGTGTTCCTTCAGACGCGCGATGACCTCGCTCACGGTCGCATCGAAGTCCTGCTGCAGAGTCTTGGCAATGTAGTAGCTCATGGGGATACCTCGGCGGATGCTTCAGCCTTTCAGGGAGGCCATGTCGATCACGAAGCGGTACTTCACGTCGGCCTTGCTCAGCCGCTCGTAGGCTTCGTTGACCTCGTGGATCGCAATCACTTCGACATCGGCGATGATGTTGTGTTCGCCGCAGAAATCGAGCATCTCCTGGGTCTGGGGCAGGCCGCCGTTGACCGAGCCGGCGATGCTGCGCTCCCCGCTGAGCAGCGCGAAGGCCGGAATCACGAACGGCTGCTCCGGGATGCCGACCAGCGTCAGGTTGCCGTGGTGGCGCAGCAGGCCGAGATAGGTGTTCAGGTCGTGCGCGGCCGAGACGGTATCGAGGAGGACATCGAAGTGCCCGGCGTATCGGGCCATCTCGTGCGCATCGCGCGTGACGATCACCCCGTCGGCGCCGAGCCGATGCGCATCCTCGCGCTTGCGCGCGGAGGTGGTGAGCACGTGCACCTCGGCGCCCATGGCATGGGCGAGCTTCACGCCCAAGTGCCCGAGCCCGCCGAGTCCGATCACCCCGACGCGGCTGCCACGGCCGACGCCCTGGCGGCGCAGCGGCGCGTACGTGGTGATGCCGGCGCACAGCAGCGGCGCGGTACCGGCCGGATCGAGGTTCTTCGGGATGCGCACCACGAAGCGCTCATCCACGACGACGCTCTCGGAGTAGCCGCCGTAGGTCACCCCGCCGGTGTGCTTGTCCGGGGAGTTGTAGGTGAGCACTGAATTGGCGCAGAGCTGCTCGTGGCCGGCGCGACAGTCCGGGCAGGTGCCGTCGGAGTCGACCTGGCAGCCGACGCCGACCAGATCCCCGGCGCGATAGCGCGTGACGGCCGACCCGACTGCGCTGACGCGCCCGACGATCTCGTGCCCGGGAACCACGGGGTAGACCGCCGGCATCGCCGCGCTCCACTCGTCGCGTACCAGGTGCAGGTCCGAGTGACAGACACCGCAGAAGAGTATCTCGATGCGTACGTCGGTGGGGGTCGGCTCGCGCCGCTCGATGGTGTGCGGGGCGAGGGGTGAGGCGGCGCTCAGGGCCGCATAGGCTTTTGTCTTGTACATCGACTCGAACTCCTGATGAATGCCAGGCGCCACCGAGCGCCGCGATACGGTCCGGATGCGTGCGCCTCAGCGGTCGACCAGCTGGGCCATCTGTGGTGAGTAGCGCTCGCCGTGCACCGGGATGCGGGCGGCGGCCTGCTCGATCTGCTGAATTTGCGCCGCCTCGAGGCGCACCGCCGCGGCAGCAATGTTCTCCTCGAGCCGCGCCAGGCGGGTGGTGCCCGGGATCGGCACGATCTGGGGCGCTTTGGCGAGCAGCCAGGCGAGGGCCAGTTGCGCGCAGGTGAGACTCTGCTGCGCGGCGATCGTGCCGAGCACCTCGACCAGCGCCTGGTTGGCCGCGCGCGCCGCGGCGCTGAAGCGCGGCACGGTGTTGCGCATGTCGGTGGCATCGAAGGGGGTGTGCGCGTCGATCTTGCCGGTGAGAAAGCCGCGCCCGAGCGGGCTGAAGGGCACGAAGCCGATGCCGAGGGACTGCAGCGCCGGCAGCAGCTCCTGCTCCGGCTCGCGCCACCACAGCGAGTACTCGCTCTGCAGCGCAGTCACCGGCTGCACGGCGTGGGCGCGACGGATCGTGGCGACACGGGCTTCCGAGAGCCCGAAGTGGCGCACCTTGCCGGCCCGGATCAGATCCCGCACGGCGCCGGCCACCTCCTCGATCGGGACGTTCGGATCGACGCGGTGCTGATAGAACAGATCGAGCGTCTCGCGCTTCAGCCGGCGCAGCGACGCCTCGGCGACGGCCCGAATGTTCTCAGGCGTGCTGTCCAGACCGTCCTGGCGGTGCCCCTGCGCGTCGATGCGAAAACCGAATTTGGTGGCGATCATCAGCGGTTCGCGCAGCGCTGAGAATGCCTCGCCGAGCAGCTCCTCGTTGGCCCACGGGCCGTACACCTCGGCGGTGTCGAAGAACGTGATGCCACGGTCGAGCGCGGCACGCAGCAGCGCCACCATCTCGCGCTTCTCGCGCGGCGGCCCGTACCCGAAGCTCATGCCCATGCAGCCCAGGCCGAGCGCGGAGACTTCCAGGGCGCTGGTGCCGTGGGTGCCGAGTGTGCGGGTGTGCATGCGCTCTCCTGTCCTCGTGTGGGGCGGCCCGCGGCGCGATGCGCCCTGCCGTCGCCCGGCGGCCCGCCCGGGCCGCGCCGCCCCGAGCGCGGCGCAGTGCGGCGGCGCGGGGGCATCGAAGCGAGGCGCCATAGTACCTCAGCGCGGGTCCGGCGCGCCTGCGCGTGGTTTCGTGCAAAAATACCGATTCCGGGCGCACCGGCGCCTGTCGCGGAGTCCGCCATGAACGCCCGTACCGTGCTGTTCGCATCCGCCGTTGCGCTGTGTGCCGCCGCTGCCGTCCAGGCACATCCGGCGCTGACGCACCGTGACTTCCGCGCCCTGGTGCGCCTGGGCACGCCGCATTTTTCACCCGGCGGGGGGCGGATCGCGGTGCGGACGATCCGATCGGACTTCGTGCACGATCGCTGGGATGCGACGCTGCGGGTCCTTGAGGTGCGCGGCGGCTCGATGCACACATTGGTGCGCGGCATGCGCGATCTGAGCGCGGCGCGCTGGAGTCCCGATGGACGCGACGTCGCGTTCATCGCCAAGGTGGACGGGCAGGCCGCGCAGGTGTTCGAGGTCGCGGCGGCGGGCGGTACGCCGCACGCGCTGACCCATGCGCCGCGGGGTGTCGAGCAGTTTGCGTTCAGCCCGCACGGCCGGACGCTCGCCTACGTCACGGCGGATCCCTCGCTGCTCAGCGCCCGCCAGCGCCAGACCCACCATGATCTGTTCGCCATCCATGACGATGATTACCTGATCCATCAAGCGCCGGTGCCCTCCGAGATCTGGCTGCAGCCGCTGCGAGGCGGTGCGGCGCGACAGCTCACGCACGGTCCGGGCAGCGTGCTCGAGACCCCGCCGCCGATCGGGGGTGGCATCACCGCACCGTCCTGGTCGGCCGATGGACGCTGGATCGTCTATACCCGTCAGGTCGATGCCGATGACGGCGACAGTGACCGCACGACCATCATGGCGGTGAACGTCGCGAGCGGCGCTGAAGGGCGCATCGGCGCGCACCGGAGCTACGAGTACTCGCCGCGCTTCGCGCCGCACGGTGCGTCGGTGGCCTACCTGTATCCGCACGGACCCGGCCCGGTGAGCGTGATGGACCTGTACGTCGGTTCGCCCCAGGGCGAGGCGCACGATGTCAGCGCCGCGCTCGGGCGCGATTTTGCGGCCAACTTCGCCTGGCTGCCCGGCGGCCAGGCGCTGCTCGGCATGGCCGATGACGGCATCGACAGTCGGCTGTTCCTGCAGCCGCTTCAAGGTCCCGGCCGGGCCGTGGCGCTCGGCGGACTGCAGGCGCTGAGCGTTGCCGTCTCCTCGCGCGGAGCGATCGCGGTGGTGGCGGACAACACGCGGCGCGCACCGGAACTGTACCTGTTGCAGTCCCCGACGAGCGCCCCGGTGCGCCTGACGCACTTGAACCGCAGCTTCGAGTCCTACGCGTACCCGCGCAGCGTCGCGGTGCACTGGCATGCCCCGGACGGGCAGCCGAATGATGGAATCCTCACCTATCCCAACGGCTATGTCGCAGGTCGGCGCTACCCGCTCGTCGTGTTCAGTCACGGCGGTCCGGAGGCCGCATCGATCCGCCATTTCGATGCCGATGAGATCGGGCCGCTCAGGCTGCTGTTCGCCGCGCAGGGGTATCTGGTCTTCGAGCCGAACTATCGCGGCAGCGACAACCTCGGCAATGCGCACGAGCATGCCATCTATCGCGATCCGGGCGTCGGCCCGGACAGCGATGTGATCTCGGGCATCCGCATGCTTCAGGCCGAGGGTCTGGTCGACCCGGCGCGCATCGCGGCCGTCGGGCACTCCTACGGCGGATACATGACGACCTGGCTGATCGGACACCAGCACTTCTGGCGCTGCGCCGTGGTGGCCGACGGTGTGACCGACTGGACCGAGGAGTACGAGTTGTCGGGCGCGGGGAATCTCGCCTGGACCCGCGACTCCCTCGGCGGCAGCCCGTGGGATCCTCACGCCGCGGCGCTGTATCGCAGCGGCTCACCGATCACGTACGCCGGTGCGATCACCACCCCGACGCTGATTCTCTCCGGAACCGCGGATGTCACGGTGCCGATCACCGAGTCGCTGGCGCTCTATCACGCGCTGGCGAGCCGGCGGGTGCCGGTGAAGTTCCTCGGCATTCCAGGGGCCTATCACATGCCTCAGGACCCGGTGCACCGGGCGCTGTTCTTTCGCGCGATGCTGCGTTGGGTCGTGCATTACCTCGGTCCCTGAGGCGCTCACCATGCAACGACACGAATCGCGTACCGAGGCGCCCGACTGGGTTCGGCTCGAGACCTGCCCCGATCCGCTCGCCGCGCAGGTGCTCGCCGGCCGGCTACACGCCGATGGTATCCCGGCGCAGGTGCGCGCATTCGAGCCGATCCCCGGGCTCGAGCAGAATGCTGAAGTGCACGTGCCGCGTCCCTGGTTGGCGCGAGCCCGCCAGTCGCTCGAGGCCCAGCGGCCGAGCGAGGAGGAGCTGACGGCGCTTGCGCTCGGCAGCGTGCCCGAGGAGCCGGGACCGCAGGAGGGGGGTTAATCGGTGGCCGCTGCCGGGGTGGGCCGGCGAACCAGCGTGAGGGCGGCGGCGGACAGGAACACCACCAGCAGGATCGTACCGTCGAAATACGAGGGCAAATGCAGCGTGCGACGCGCCTCGAGGTACAGCACGGTGGTGATCAGCCCGCGCGGGGCGAGCCAGGTGAGCTCGGCGCTCAGCGTGCGCCCGAAGGGCCGCAGCATCGCATAGCGCAGTCCGTAGATGATGACGAGGATGATCGCGGCCGCGGCCCAGGCCTGCAGTGAAGTGAAGTCGATCAGCTTGGTGGAATACCCGAGCACGAAGAAGAAAAATCCGCGCACGGCGAACGTCAGCTCCTGCACCAATACTTTCAGCTCACCGACCGTCTGCGGCGAGATCTTCTCCCCAATGCGGGCCAACCCCGGGATGCGGGTCAGCACCGGCTGGTTGTTCAACATCAATCCGAACAGCAGCACCATGATCAGCGGGGAGAGGTGCAGCAGCTCCCCGGCGGAGTACAGCGCGAACAGCCCGGCGAGCAGTGGGATGTAGCGCACGTGTGCGGTGGCGCGCGTGGAGATCGCCACCAGGGCGATCGAGCAGATCGCTGCGAGTAGCAGCGAGAGCACGCCGCCGCCGGCGAGCCCGGTCAGAAAGCCCTGCACCGTCGCGCCGGAATGCACGAGCGCGAAGAAGACGAGCACCCCGAGGATGTCGGACGTGGAGCTCTCGTAAATGACGAACTCCCGGGCGTGCGGACCTAGGCTGCGGCTGGCGGGGATGGCGACGGAGCTGCTGATGAGGGCGAGCGGGGTGGCGAGGATGGCGCCCTGCGCGTACGAGAGCCCGAGCATTTTGGCGGCGATGACCGTGAACACTGCGCCGTAGAGCAGCAGCGCGAGCGTCGCAATCGAGAAGGCGGTGGCGGCGAGTCTGAGCCGCTCGCGGCGCAGTTCGATGTCGAGCGCCCCCTCGAGCACGATCAGCACCAGTGCGATGGCGCCGGCGACGGGCACGCTGCTGGTGATGCCCCGGACGACGAACCCGGTGGCCTGCAGGAGCGGCTGAGCCATCAAGCCGAGCGCGATCATCACCACCACTGAGGGCAGGCCGGAGGCCCGGTCGAGCTGCTCGACCGCGAACGCGATGAGCAGAAATACTGCGGCCACCAGAATCGCCACGTAAATCATGTGCGCTTCCTCGCGCGGCGCCGCAGGGGCGGGTTCGTTGCAGCCTAGCAACACCGCGCCGCGCGTGCAACGGATTGCCTCGGCGCGCGGCGCGCGGTCGCGCGGATTCCCAGTGCCGAGCGATGCGCCGAGACCCCATCTTCGATCGCCCGCGAGCCTATCGGGGCGCACGTGAACACCCTGTCCGCGGCGCGCGCGCCGGTTGATGGGCACGGTGTTTGACACAAAAATGTCAAACTTGACAGACTCGGAATGCGGCGCCTATCCTCGATCAGCATCTCCTGGGGAAGATGCCCTGATACGCAGAAAAACAGTGCCTCATAGGCCGATGTGATCATCACTTGCGATTCCGTGCGTCGGGCGTTCTCCGGGATGTCTGCAATAACAACGGGCTGAATGTTGAACAACAACAGCGAAGCTCTCCTGTCTGACGGAAATAATAAACGAGGAGTCATCCATGCAAAGGTCGCGTTTATGGTCTTACGCGCTCGCTGCGGCGGCCGGAACGATTGCGACGGTCCTGACGTGCTCGCCGGTGCAAGCGGCGCAACAGGCGCTGCACCTGACGGTGGATCTGGGCGGCTACGCCAAGGCGCAGATTGCGCAGGCGCATCAGGGTGTGCCGCACTTGCTGTACGCCAACACGGCGGCCGGCCAGATGGCACTGAGCGCGCAGCGGTTCGATATGCACGGCGGCGGACCCGGGGATTCCTCCGGCGGCTGGCACGATAACGACCAGCGCACGCGTTATCCGGGGCAGTTGCAGTACCACGGCGGGCACACGGTACAGTCGGCCACCGAGTACATGATCTACGTCGATACGACCACCAATGGGTCATGCAATACCGTTGCCTCGTGCTGGGGTGATCCGGATGGCTTTCTGACCGACCTCGGTCGCAGTCAGATGATTCACATCACCGATCAGTACGTTCACGCCTACGATGGTGACCGTTACACCGTGTATCCGAAGGACATCATGGTGACACTGAACGGCGTGACCCCCGGCACCGCGCTGTCGGATTTTCAGATGCAGGAAATCGTGTACGAGGTGACTACCACGTTGGGACTGCCGACGGGCTTCAGCGCGATCTATGACATCTTCCTGCCGCCGGGCCAGGATGAGTGCCAGGTCGCCGGGACCTGCTATTCGCCGGACAACGCGAGCACTTTCAAGTACTGCGCGTACCACAATGCTTCGCTGTTCCCGAACTCGACGCTCGCGCTGTACACGGTCGAGCCGTATCAGGACGTGAGTGGCTGCTCGGTGCGGCCGAACACCGGTAACGGTCAGATGGTGGACTCGACGGACAGCGTGCTCTCGCACGAGACGTTCGAGACCATCACCGATCCGAATACCGTGGGCAATCCCCCGGGCTACTGGCCGACCGGCTGGTGGAACGAGCTGGCCAACGGATTGTTCGGTCAGGAGATTGGCGACGAGTGCAGCTTCCTTGCGATCAATCCGCCGCCGCCGGCGGTACCCGGTCCGACCACGACCGTGTACTTCGATCCGAGTGAGGTCAATCTCGCCGGGCATACGTATTGGATTCAGCCCGAGTACAACAATGCGGCGCACGCCTGCACCACCTATGCAAGCCGTGGGGATGGCGGCGACAATGGTTGGGGCAACGGCGGGGGCAACGGCTGGGGTAACGGCTGAGCCGTACCCGGAGGCGAGTGCGGGGCCCGTCCTGGGGTGAGTCCCGAGGCGAGCCGGCATAGTTGAAGATGAAGTCTCGCGGGCGGGGCCCTTGTGGTTCCCGCCCGCGAGCGTTTTGGGCTCCCCCCCAGATGACCACGTACGATGATCGGGGGAGCCCGAGAAGATGGCGGTCGTCAGGAACGCGGCCGGCCTTGGGTAGGCAGCGATTCTTCGGGCGCTGGGTACACCGGATTACGGACGTTCCGGCGAAAATCGAGGAGGCCATTTTTAAGGCCGTGCGGACATTTGCGCCCCGATGGCCCTGCAGGATTTCTCTGCACGGCACTGACGCAAAGGCGCTGGGGACTGCGCCGGCTTCGTTGAGAGGACCGACGCTGGACGTGGGTATTCATGCCCAATTGCCCTGACCTGAACACAATCATTGAGCAGGACCCGCGATCGATCAACGAAGGGGGTCGGCCGCGACTCGGCGTCAAGACCTACCGCATCGCAGCGGGAACTCTCACGGGCATTGCGTTCCTACATCGCCATCGCAAGCCGCAGTCCATGTCGTGCTATTGCGTGGCTTGCGACAAACGTCTTGGGTCAGCGCAGCTTCATCAGTGATCCGCAAACTATCGACACGTGCATCTCGTTCAGATTGCACGGGCTCTCGAGGTGAATCGGGACTAGGTATGAGCGTTCGCCGTACGGCATCGCCGCGGACTCGGTCGAAGAAGGGGGGCGTTCGTGACGCAAACGCTCCGAAATAGGCCCCGTAAGTCGCTCGCTCGAGGACGGGTCGTGGTCCTTCCGACCGTCGGCGTGTTGCCGCCGCTCGCGGCCGCGACGCTCGCCACGGTCTGCGCACGAGGGACCCCAGAAAAAGCGAAGGCCTCCTTCCGCGGAGGCGGAAAGAGGCCTTGCTCAGGCGCCAGTCGCCTCAGGCATCAGTGATGATTGCCCTCATGACTATCGTCCGCACCATTGAGGAACGAGTAAATCAACGCCAGGCGCGCAACATTGATGGCACCGATGCCAGAGCCATCGTCATACCCCGGAAGGCCGTGGTAGAACCAGTTGTCGCCCGCCGTGACGTCCATGAACGGTGAGCCGCGACCGTAGCCGAGTTCGTTCTGCAAGGCGTAGAGCGTTGGGTTGAGCAGACCGACGCGTCCGCCCGAGGCCTGATCGATCAGCGCGGTCATGCCGTTCAGCTGCGGTGCAACGAAGCTGGTGCCACCAAAGCCGGCTGCCGCACACTGAGGATTGGCCGGTGCCGGGAAGTCCGTGCAGTCGATCAGGACGTAGCCGGTCTCGGGATCGGCGTTGAGCGAAAGATCCGGTACATTGCGCCCGAGGAAATTCGCCGGGAGATCGATCAGGTCCGTTCCGCCCACAGTGCTCGGCGGATTCGGGTACTGATACAGGCTCTGACCCGGCTGCGTGCGCTGCATGCCCATGGTCTGGCGCTGATAGGATGGCATCGACCAGAACGAGCTGACGCCGCCGCCGCCGCCGACCGGAAACAGATCGGCGGTGGTCAAGCCGAGGCAGCTGCCCCAGGCGTTGAGCAGGTAGTCCCAGCCCCACACCTGCTGCTGGGCAATTGGGATGGCCGGGCAGCCCAGGCTCGCGATGCCGGGAATCGTTGCGTTGATGGTCAGGCCGCCGGCCGCCGTGATGGTCGGGTCCGACGCCGGCGCATCCACCGAGAGTTGCTCGGAGTACTGCGGAATCGGCGCGATCTGCGCGTTGTTGATGTCGTATGCGCCCGCGTCGCCCGAGGCAGCGAAGAATGACTGGCCCTGGGCGGCGCCTTCGAGCAGCGCCTGATCCATCGCGAGCAGCTGACCGGTGTAATCGGTCCCGCCATTCAGTGCCGCGAAGTACAGCTCTTCCGGTTCACCCCAACTGATCGACACGGTGTCGGCGCGGTTCTTCGAGGCGGCCGTGTAGAACAGGTCGAGGAAGCCCTGATTGGTGTTCGGGGCGATGTAGACCTGAATGCGTGCATCGGGGGCGATGCCGCCAGATTGCTCGACGTCAAGCGACGTCTCGTCGTCGCCGACATTGGCGGCGATCGGCGTGCCACCGTCGACCATCACCTTCGCGACACGGTTTGGTTTGACCTTCAAGCCAATGGCGTTCCAGTAGGCGTAGACGTCCGCGCGCCGGAAGTTGGCGAGCGTCATGATGCCGATGGTCTGGTTCCGGCCGGTAACACCCTCTTGATAGAGAGGATTGATGTTGTAGAAGTTCGCGACGTCGCCGACGGTGTAGTCACCAGGTACGCCGCTCGCGGTGCCGCTGTGGGGCCACTGGATATTCGGCGCGACCATCTTCTGGTAGACGCCGTGGCCGAGTCGCGCAATCATCGGGTGAAAGCTCGCCGGCTCACTGCTCAGTCCCGGCACCGAGAGCACCATCTGACCGAGATTGCCCGGCAGAGAGTACTTCCACGCCGGCCGGTAGAAGGTCTTCCCGTCGCGCTGATACATGCGCTCCTGTGTGGAGAAGGCTGCATTGATTTGCGCAGCAGTGCCGCTGATCGTAATGTCGAGGTGATCGCGGTAGATCTTGTCCACCGTGATTCCGTACGAGCGAAGGTATTTCACGAGCTGCTGAATGCTCTTCTCCGACGGTGCAAAGTTGTCGCTGAACTGCTCGACCGTCAGGAAGTGATGGAAATTCGGATCACCTGGAGTCACCGTGGAGAGCACGTAATTCCGCAACGCGTGCAGATTGTTCACGTTGAGGATGATCTGGCTCGTGATCTGGGTTGAAGATGCTGCGGGTCCGGCATCTTCCGATTTGCGGCTGAAGTCACGGCCGGGACTTGCGAGCGCCGTCGTCGTCGCTGCCGCGGCTGCCATGCACAGCGTCGTGAGAACCAATCGCGAAAGATTTCTCTTAACAAACATCTGGATGCTCCCCAAATGGGTGATGGCGGCGCGCGCACGGTCCGCCGGCGCGGCAAGCGGGCGTCGCATGATGGATCCAATACCGGATCCGCCCTGACATGGCTTTGTCATTCCCCTGAACCAATGCATCGTGTTGGAACGCGCTTCGCCGGGAAGGCCTTCCACGCCTGTGTTGGTCTCAATGTGTTTTCGAATTTGTGCCGATGTATAGCAGAGCCGTCGGGGAAACGGCAAGAAATGTGACGGAGTCGGTGGCGCACTGTCCTAGACAGTGCGCGGGCCTCTGGGGACGCTCGGTGCCTGCGGGAGGACCCCCGACCGGGAAGCGGCGTCGAACTATTTTACGCTTGGCGCCCGTGGCGAAACGGCGTGAACGGCAAGCGCCTGTTTATATTGAGGTTCGCGATCTGGGCACGCAAATTGCTGCTGTTCGCCCATCCGGCGGCACGCGTGGAGGGATCGGGCGGCCGATGCGCCGTGTGCGCGCCTTCGCGTTTAGCCGGCGGCGAGCGGTAGAGCCTGGTACGCGTACGCGTCGGCCGCACTGTGGATCGCGTGCAAAGCGTCGTTGGCGATCGGCGGCAGCGCTTCGAGCTGTGGTCGGGCGAAGTAGTAGCCCTGCAGCAGATGAATGCCGAGGTCGCGCACACACAGCGCCTCATCGAGTGATTCGATGCCTTCGGCGATCACCGTGATGCCGAGCTGTGCACACATCTGCGCGATGGAGCGGGTAATGGTGCGGCGGACCCGGTCGGTGTGGATATCGCGCGTCAGCGCCATGTCGATCTTGACGATGTCGGGCTGAAACTGCGCGAGCAGGTTCAAGCCGGAATGGCCGGCGCCAAAATCATCGATCGCCGTACGCATCCCGTGCCGCCGGTACTCGGTGAAGATCGCCATCAGATGCTTCGCATCGCGCGAGCGTTCATCCTCAGTCACTTCGAACACGATCTGCGTCAGCGGAAACCCGGTCCGGGTCGCCGCCTCGAGCGTCGCCCGGATACAGGCGGCCGGCTGGTAGACGGCATTGGGCAGGAAGTTGATGTTCAGCAGGCTGCGCATGCCGAGTTCGGCGGCGAGGCTGATTGCCTTGACGCGGCAGGCCTGGTCGAACGCGTAGCGGTTCTCAGCGGTGATCTGACTGAGCACCTCGTACGCCGAGCCGCCGCCGAGTGGGCGCACCAGTGCTTCGTGCGCAAACACCTCGCCCGACTCGCTGTCGAGGATGGGCTGAAAGGCCATGGTGAATTCCGGCGCGGTGCCCGGCTCGCGACATGCGCGGCAGCCGACCGGTTTGTGGGGAGTCGAGGGCATAGCAGGCATCCTGCGCAGCGGAAGTATCTTCAGTTATCGGTAGCGACGCCGCAGACCTTTAGCGCTCGGGCCGGGCGCGGTCATTTGCTGAACGCCAGACCGATTCCGAGATCGGCCTGCGCGCCCGTCTCGCACTGCAGGAGTGCGGCGGGCGTGACCCCGCACAGGCCCGCGATGAGCGTCTCGGGCAGCATTTCGATTCGGGAGTTCAGCGCACTGGCGGCCTGGTTGTACCGCGTGCGCGCGGCCGCGATCGCCTGTTCGTGCGCCTGGATACGAAAGCGCAGCGCCCGGACCACGGCCTCGGCGTGTCCTTGGCGTTGACGCGAGGCGGCCGGGTACATGGGCACGAGGGTGCGGCGCAGCGCATCTTCGGTGTCGTTCACGGCAGACACGTCGCGGCGCTGACGCGCGTCGTGCAGCGTCTGGCGCGCGCGCAGCACCCGTTCAATCAATTCGCCGTCGCACGGGCCGTCCCGACGGCACAGTTCGAGGAGCTTCACCAGGTCCCCATCGCGCCGGTCCCAGGCGAAATCCAGGTGACACCACGCGCGGGTGAGGCGCCGCTGCGCGCGCCGCAGACCGCTGTAGAGTACAGCGGCGTATCCGATGAGCAGCAGCGCCATGGCGGCGAAGACGGTGATGTCGATCATGGGTCGACCCCAGGGTAACCCTTAGGTTGCCTAGCCCGATGTCCCGCCAGTCTTACGACTATCGCGTCTGATACGCCAGCACCGCAGATCCGAAGTGTGCGCGCGCTAACAGTTTTCCTCTCCCTGATGGGCGTTGCGCGCACGCGGTGGCCTGTATTAAATGACCGGCGCGCACTGCAGCGCGGCCCAGGCCAGTGGAGATCTCCGATGAAACCGTATGTCATATGTCACATGGTCGCAAGCCTCGACGGACGCATTCTGCACAGCCGCTGGCGTCCACAAACCCGCGACGGCGGGACGCTGTTCGAGCGCTTGCACGAGCGCCTGGCGGGGGATGCGTGGCTGATCGGACGGGTGACCGGAGAGG
>JAKBBE010000059.1 GCA_021826035.1 Pseudomonadota bacterium
CCGGTCGAGCCATTGACGAGGCGCCGCACCATGTCCTCCGAGCCCGCGCGCGACCGGTGGCTGTCGATCGGGATGTCCGTGCTGCTGCACGGCACCATCATTGGGCTGCTCGCCTACGGCTGGTGGCGCTACGCGCACCGGCCGATCACCCCGAGCGTGTCGCTCGAAGCCACGGTGGTCGATGCCCACTCCCTCAGGGGCGTCGGTGTTGCGCCGAAGCCGGCGCCGACGCCCCCGGCACCGCCTCCGGTGAGCGCGCCCCAGGGCCCACCGGCCCCGACGCCGCAGGAGCAGGCGCTGCGTCAGCAGGCCGCCGCTGCCGAACAGCAGCGCCTGGCGGCCGCGCAGGCGGAGCAGCAGCGGCTTAAGCAGCAGCACACCGCCGAGGTCAAAGCGCAGGCCGAGGCCCAGGCGAAGGCGCAGGCCCGGGCCAAAGCCACGGCTAAGGCTGAGGCCAGAGCCAAGGCTGAAGCCAAGGCGAAGGCGAGAGCTCAACGGCGCGCCGAGGCGAAGAAACGGGCCGAGGCGCGGCGCAAGCGCGAAGCGGCCAAGAAGCTCGCCGCGGCGCGTAAACTCGCCGCCGAGCGGGCCGCCCAGGCGCGTGCACGGCGTATTGCGCAGCTGCAGCAGGCGCTGCGCGAGGATGCGCAGTCCAATGCCCAGATGCGCTCGGCGGTCGGCGGCTGGATCACGGAGGTCACCCAGCGGGTCGAGGCGGCGTGGATCAAACCGCCGACGGCGCGGTCGAACCTCAGTTGCACGATCGGGGTGGTCCTGGTGCCGGGCGGGGCGGTGAGCCGCGTGAGCCTCGGGGAGTGCAATGGCGATGAGGCGGTGCGCGAGTCGATCGAAGCGGCCGTGTATCGCGCCTCACCGTTGCCGCCGCCGCCGGACCCGGACCTGTATCACCAGCAGATCAATTTCGTATTCGCGCCCAATTCGAACTGAGAGCCAGGACACCCATGACCAGAGTTGCCCGCATGCGTACCGCCGCGATCGCGGCACTGCTTGCCCTCGGCGGCCTGCCGGCGGCGCAGGCGCAGCTGACCATCAAGATCACCTCCGGGGTGACCCATCCGGTGCCGATCGCCGTCGTGCCGTTCGCCGAGACGAGCAGCGCGTCGGTCAATGTCGCCGCGGTGGTCCAGCACGACCTCGTCGGCAGCGGGCGCTTCAGCGGCCTGCCGGCGGCACAGATGCCGGCCACGCCGGATCATGCCGCGCAGGTGGCTTTCCCGTCCTGGAAGAGCACGGGCATCGATTACCTGGTGGTGGGGCGCGTCAAGCCGGTCGGCAACGGTGAACTCGCCGTCGACTTCAATCTGCTCAACGTCCTGACCGGCCAGAGCGTGATCCGCAAGCGCTTCACGGGCTCGGCCGCTGCGCTGCGCAACGCCGCACACCGCGTGAGCGATGCGATCTACCAGGCGATCACCGGGATCCGAGGAGCGTTCGACACCCGCATCGCCTACGTGGCAGTGGTCGGGAGCGGCGCGGCGCAGCGCTTTCAGTTGGTCGTGGCGGATGCGGATGGCTACAATCAGCACCTCATCCTCGAGTCGCGCTTCCCGATCATGTCCCCGGTGTGGTCACCGGATGGAAAATGGCTCGCCTACGTCTCATTCGAAGATCATCTCTCGGCGGTGTACCTGCAGCGGGTGCGCACCGGGCAGCGGTACCGTGTCTCGGCGCGCGCCGGGGAGAACGGCTCGCCGTCGTTCTCGCCGAACGGGCAGGAACTCGCGCTGACGTTGAGCGGCGTCTCGGGCTATCCGCAGATCTATGTGCTCGACCTGCACACCCGCCAGTTCACCCGCATCACGCATACCCCGGCGATCAATACCGGGGCGACCTGGGCGCCGGACGGCCGCGCGCTCTATTTCACCTCGGACCGGGCCGGTTCCCCGCAGGTCTACCGCAAGTCGCTCACGCCCGGCAGCCTGCCGCGGCGCATCACGTTCACGGACGGGTACAATGCCGACCCGCACGTCTCGCCGGATGGAACCCATCTGGCGGTGGTGACGCAGGTGGACGGACAATACTGCATCGCCGTGCAGGACCTGAAGACGGGCACCTTCCGGGTGCTGACCCACGGTCCGCTCGACAGCACGCCGAGCTTTGCGCCGAACGGCGCGGAGCTCATCTACGCCAATCGGCCGGGCAGCGGTTCGGAGGCGATTCTGGCGACCACGTCGATCGATGGGCTGACGGGCATGACCCTCAAGCCCACGCACGGGCAGATTCAGGATCCGAGCTGGGGGCCGTTTCCCCCGCATTCGCATTGAGAGTTTGAGCCGCGCGGTCCCTGACGGGCCGCGCGAGTGTGTCACAACAGAGCGCCGGGGGACCGGCGCACAACGGAGAAGGGTGTTATGCGTCGCATTGTTACGGTAGTGGTGTTGGCCGCGGCTCTGGGTCTGGCGGCCTGCGCGAGCAAGCCGGTCAAACCGGCCAGTTCGCAGACGGCGACGGCCGGCAGCGGTGCCGCCAGCCAGGGCGCCGGCTCCGGCGCGAACGCCGGGGAAGGCTCACTCGGCAATCAGAGCTCGGTGCCGGGCCCGCAGCAGGGCCTGCTCGCGGACCGCACCGTTCACTTCGCATTCAACAGCGCGGTGATCCGCGGACACGGCATCGAGGTGGTCGCGGCCCATGCGAAGTACCTCGCCGATCATGCCAGTGCACGCGTTCGGCTCGAGGGCAACACCGATGATCGCGGCTCGCCGGAGTACAACATCGGTCTGGGGATGCGCCGTGCCGAGTCGGTCCGCCAGGCGATGCTGCTGCAGGGCGTCTCGCCGAATCAGATCACCGTCGTGAGCTACGGTGAGGAGCGACCGGTCGATCCGGCCAACAATCCGGTCGCCTGGGCCAAGAACCGTCGCGTCGACATCGTCTATCTGACGCCGACGCAGCCGGGTCACTGAGCGGGGCGCGGGAGCTTCCATGCGTGCCTTGCGCGTGCTGGCGCCGGCTGCGGCGCTGCTGGTGACGCTGCTCAGCGGCTGCGCCACCGGTCCGGATCCCACTCAGGTGCGGCTCGATAATCTCGACGCACGGGTGGGCAAGCTCGAGCAGTTCGTCTCCAATGGCAGTCTGGTGCAGCTCGCCCAGCAGCAGAACGCGCTGCAGGCCGAGGTGCGCAGCCTGCGCGGCCGAGTCGACAGCCTGCAGGAGCACGATCGGCGGTTCACTCGCCAGCAGCGTGCGCTGAACGCGGATCTGAACAAACGCATGGGTGCACTCGAGCGCGCGAGCGCGGCCGAGGCGGCCGCGATCAATGCCGCGGCGGGCTCGGCGAATGCCGGCGCGTCGGGCAGTTCCGGGACCTCGAGTGGAACCGCCGCCGCGGGCGGCGGCGGTTCCGGTTCGCTCGCCGGGATGATGTCCGGAGTCGATCCGACGCAGCAGTCGGTCTACCAACAGGCCTTCGATGCGCTGAAATCCGGCAGCTATTCGGTGGCGATCAGCGGGTTCAAGGGGTTCCTGAAGACCTACCCGACGAGTCCGCTCGCGCCGAACGCCGAGTACTGGCTCGGTGAGGCGCATTACGTGAACCAGGACTTCGGCAAGGCCGAGACGTGCTTCCGCACCGTGCTGAAGCGTTGGCCGGATTCGGCCAAGGCGGCCGCGGCGATGTTCGATCTCGGCAATACGCTGATCGCACAGGGACACACCCGTGCGGGACACGCACAACTGAAGGCGCTGGTGAAGCAATTTCCGGGCACGGACTTGGCCAAGCGGGCCGCACACGTGCTGCACCCGCACGGACAGTGAGCGCGACGCAGGCCGCGTCGCCGTCGGCGACGCGGCTGAAGATCACCGAAATCTTCTACTCCCTGCAGGGCGAGGCGGATTCGGTCGGTATTCCGACCACCTTCGTGCGTCTCACGGGCTGTCCGCTGCGCTGCCAGTACTGCGATACGGCCTACGCCTTTCACGGCGGACAGTGGTGGGACATCGATCAGGTGCTCGAGCGGGTGAGTGAACTCGGCCCCCGGTACGTGTGCGTCACGGGCGGGGAGCCGCTGGCCCAAAAGGGATGTCTGGAGTTGATGCGTCGCCTGTGCGATGCGGGCTCTCGAGTCTCGCTCGAGACGAGCGGCGCGCTCAGCTTGGCGGGCATCGATCCGCGCGTGGTCCGGGTGGTCGACGTCAAGACGCCGGGATCCGGCGAAGAGGCGCGCAACCGCTATGAGGAACTGGCCGGCCTCAGCGCACAGGATCAGGTGAAGTTCGTGATCTGCGATCGGGCGGATTACGACTGGAGCGTCGCGCGCGTGCGTGAGCTCGCGCTCACCGAGCGCTGCACGGTATGGTTCTCCCCGAGCTACGAGCAGCTGCCGGCGCGCGAGCTGGCCGAGTGGATCCTCGCGGACCGTTTGGCGGTGCGTCTGCAGGTGCAGCTGCACAAGGTGCTGTGGGGCAATACGCCGGGGAAATGATGGTCAAGCGCGAGCGATGGTCCCGTTCAGGGACGTGGTGGCGGGGGCGCCCGTGAGCGGCCCGCCGGCGGTGGTCCTGCTCTCGGGCGGCCTGGATTCGGCCACCGTGCTGGCGATTGCGCGTGCGCGCGGCCTGAGCTGCTATGCGCTGTCGATCGCCTACGGTCAGCGTCACGAGGCCGAGCTCACCGCAGCGGCCCGGGTGGCCGCGTTGCTCGGGGCGCGCGAGCACCGGGTGATGCAGGTTGACCTTGCCGGCATCGGCGGATCGGCCCTGACCGACCGTTCGATTGCGGTGCCCGAGACCCCGAGCGAGGGGATCCCCGTCACCTACGTGCCGGCCCGCAATACCATCATGCTCTCGCTGGCCCTCGGCTGGGCCGAGGTCCTCGGCGCCGAGCACATCTTCATTGGCGTCAATTCGCTCGATTATTCGGGCTATCCGGACTGCCGGCCAGAATATGTCGATGCGTTCGCCCACCTGGCGCAGCTGGCCACCAAGGCGGGCGTCGAGGGCCATCCCTGCCGCATCGAAGCGCCGCTCATCACCTGGACCAAGGAGCGCATCATCCGCGAGGGGACGGCCCTCGGGGTCGATTATGGAATGACGGTCTCGTGCTACCAGGCGGATGCGGAAGGGCGGGCCTGCGGCCGGTGCGATTCGTGCCGGCTGCGCCGGGCGGGATTTCAGGCCGCCGGCCTCGTGGACCCCACGCGCTACCAGTGATCGGCGTATCCGGGTATCATCCGCACCCCTGCGGCGGCCCTTTCGGGACCCTCGCCGCGACCCCGTTGGGGCGTTAGCTCAGTCGGTAGAGCATCGGACTTTTAATCCGCTGGTCGACGGTTCGAATCCGTCACGCCCCACCATCTAACCGCTACATCGCCAAAGCTTTCAGGAGGTGCGCAGGATCCCGACGGATTGCTGTTAGGAGCGCCTTGGCAGGCCCGGTTGGCTCGCGTCGGCCTTGCTCCCAATTGCGTAACGTCCCCACGTCCACACGCAGCAAGGCGGCGAACTTCGGTTGGCTCAAGCCGAGGGTGGAGCGCAGCTCCTTGATGGCGAGAGGCTCGACGTGGAATTCCCGGGAGGGCGCTCGCTCGCCCCGGGCGATCTCATTCATCTGCGTCAAGCTCTCGACAAGCTGGGAAAGCAGCTTCTTGTTCACGGGCGACCTCTTACCAATCAGCATTGAGCTTGCGGAGAATTTTTTTCTCCGCAGCCGTCAAATCGTCCTTCAAGCCCTTGCGGTAGATGAGCAGCAGCCGACCTTGCGTCTGCACCACGACGTGAAAATAGATCACGCGCACGCCGCGACTCTTGCCGCTGCCTTTGATTGACCAGCGCACCTTGCGCATTCCGCCCGTGCCTTGGATGACATCGCCCATTTGCGGATGCGCTGCCAGACATTGCTGGAATTCCGCTCAGGCATGCTCGGTCAGCAGCTCCTTGTCTTGCCCGGTGAAGACTACCGACTCGATGAAAAACCATAGAACCGGATCATACGTCACTGACGTACGACTCGCCTCGTAGCAGCGGACGACGGTGCGCCATCGCGCCGATGCTGGCCTGTGAGCAGCCAAACCATTTCTCTTTGCCAGCCGATCTAAAGGCTGCGCGATACCCGGTTTAGCAGGGTTCATGGGCCCAGCGGTGGCACACCTGATGCCACACAGTGGCTCCATCGGTCATCGTAAAGCGGACGCGATTCACTGAGTTCTCTGGCGTCACGTGGTGCGACCGAGTGCGTGACCTGGACATTTAAAGTCTCACTCTCGGATCGGTAAATCCGCCGCCTTCAGGCGGACCGGGGGCCGCGGGTAAAGGGGACCCCGGGGACTGATCCTCGCGAGCCTGGAGAATGGGCTTCTTTCTTCCCCGCCGTCAGCGCGTTACCGCTGATCTGGGCCCATAAAAATGCAACCCCGAGTCCGCAGTACCCGTCGGCCCTTGTGGCCGACTGCGCGCCTTCAGGCGCGTCTGCGAAACCGCCTGCTTTAGCGGGCGGTCTGTTCATTCCGCTGGTCGACGGTTAGAATCCGGCGCCCCTCATCATCACGTCAATGTCTTGAGTGAGAGTTCTCATTCCCTAATTAAAGTTACATCCCGGTAACCTCCCCGTCGGAATCAACAGCAGGGTAGAGGCGACGGGGTTCAGATCAAGCGGCGGCCTCGCGGGGGCGTGACTTTGCGCTCAATGTCCTTGCGGGTCGGCAGTGTGCGCAGGTCGTAGTCCGCTTGCAGTGCCAGCCAGCTTGCGGCCTCGCCGCCGAAGTAGCGCGCGAGGCGCTCTGCTGTGTCGGCGCTCACGGAGCGGCGCTCCTTCACGATTTCGTGCAGCCGGGTGGCCGGCACCCCGAGTTCCATGGCGAGTGCGTGCACGCTCATGTCGAGGGGCGCCAAATACTCCTCGTGCAGTACCTCGCCAGGATGAATGGCACGCATGCGGTCGGTTGTTTTGCTCATAGGGTAGCCCTCAGTGGCCCTCGACAATCTCGACGTTTCGCGGCCCCGCGTCCGTCCAGGCGAAGCATACGCGGAACTGGTTGTTGATACGGATGCTGTGCTGACCTTTCCGGGCCGGGTGGGCTACTGGACGCAAAAGGATAATGAGAACGAATTTCTTGGCCGTTGCCTCACGTGTCGTAACCGAGCGGCTTCGGGGTCTTGTGCAACATGGCGGTTGAGCCACTGAATCACCGGGCGCGCAAGTTGGGAATACGCGATCGCCATCTTGATATGCCCTAGCTTCGGATAAATGATCAGCGTAGACCCAACGGTTCGCGTGGCGAGCTCACGCGCTTGCGGCAGACCGACGATGCGGTCCTCGCCACCCTGCAGATACAATACGGGCACGTGAATCCTATTGACAACGGTAATCGGTGCCGCTTCGGTTAGATTTGCGCCCGCAATGCGACCTGCCTTGCGTTCCGCGGCTCGCCAGGAGCTCTCCGGAATGAGCCTGGCGTACCAGTACAGGTGGCGCGCAAAACGAGGAATCACGGATGTCGCACGCGCGTATGGCGAAATGGCGACGATTCCGCTCAGGCCGGAAAGATTCGGTGCCGCGAGAAGCGCTGTTGCTGCACCTAGCGAATCGCCCAGCAACCCCAATCGGCCCTGGATCAGTCCGGATTTTCGCAACGCGGTGACGAGCTGAATCAAATCCCGTGACTCAAGGGCTCCGTAGGTGATGTGAGCACCGGTGGATTGTCCCTGCGCGCGCAAATCGACCAGAATGCTCCGGTATCCGGCATTCCCGAGGATCAATGCCCAGGGCATCATGGACAGCATGCCGTTGCCGTCTCCTGGCAACAATATAATTGTTCCTCGCGCCGGGGACGTACGGCGTAATTTCGCAATGTTCGTGCGATATTCACGAAGAACTGCCCGTGGTGGCACTACCGGCACAATATGAATTGCGGGTCTTTCATGTGCTCTCTTCTTCGCCGCCGATTCTGTCATATGGTGTTCGACTGCCCAGTTCTCGAGCGACAAATGGCCGGCTTCTCTGACCAGCTGCGCTTGCGCAGACCCTGAAATGTACATCACCCGACAATCATCGGGGCTTTTCGCGCCGAATCTCAAGAAATAGTGTCCAGGCGGGACGAGAGCTAATGCCAGGGTTGCCGGCGGCGGTCCCACAGCGACGTGCAGATGTGCTGAAATGTATGCATCGACGTCGTCAAGAAGGAACTGACCGCCGGCGGATGCTTTAAGGGCCGCATCAGCGCTCATTCGTTGTGGGGCGACGATCTTGGGGGCGATCAAATCTGCGCAACTACTCAGCAAAAGGCTGCCGCACAACACCCATAGGGGGCGCCACGTCTGTGCGCTCTTGAGCCCCGTGGGTATCGATGTTGTCATCACTGAGCGCATCGTCGAGCTCTCCCTATGGACTGAATCAACTGCAGTGGGACCTTGGGTTCTGGTCATCGGCGTGCGTACGTTACACGGTGACGTTAGACCCAAAGACAGTCCCGGGGAATGTCCGGCGCACTGGGCTGCAGCGAGATGCAGAACTTCGATCGGGGCAACGCCCCAACGACGGCTACGTCTGAATCCCTGACACCGGATTCCAGCCGATCGCGGACGGCGCGGCGAAAGGGCGGAACTGCAGAAAATTCCGAACGGAGTCTAGAAGGAAGAGGCCGCTGCCGAATCGGCGCGTTAGACGTGCTTCGTGGCCGCCAGAACGCGTCAAACAGTCCGAGTCGGCGGGGCGTGAATCCAGGCGCTCCGCTCTGCTCGACACCCTCATTGGGGTTGGGAAGGGGTGTTCGGCCGGGTGAGAGGGCGCATCTGCGTGCGCTCAACCGTTCGGCATATTCTGTGACGGGTAGCACACGACGAAGTGTGATGACACCGTGTTTCACCCCAGGGAGCGTCCTTGATTGAGTTATCCGGAACATAGCTCCAAATGCGAATGCTGTCGATAGTTTCCTTGAACTCATGGACGGCGAGTGCAGTCGCTTGTGCGTTCGTGCCGAATTTTGGCCTCGAGGCCCGTGGTGGATAGCATGTCTTCCCTCGCACAGTGTCTTGGTCGCCGTATCAGAGGTCCGACGCTATCCGTTAACGATGCGTTCGACGACTGGGGGTGGGCCGTCATTACTGCGATGGTCCACGGACCACTGGATGCGAAGGAGAGCGTTCAGGGGTTCGGAGTATAACCGGGCCGTCAGTGTTCCGAGGAATCCGGCGACGATAATGACCGCTATGAAAAGGAGCGGAACGGCGTACGCGGGCTTTCCCAGCCTCAGAAAAATTCCGAAGAAAGTGACTGCCACGAACATGTGCGTCAGATAGGTCTCGTAGCTGCGCTGACCAAGACTCACTAAGGGTCGCAGAGCTGCAGGACTTCGCCAGGTCCCAAGATGGTTCGCCATGATGATCAAACAGGTGCCGATCGCGACGATCGACATATCGAGGCCCGTATGCGCGAGGACCCGAAGTCGCAGGCCCAGCGTGGCCGAGAGCAGGGCGGTGCCGAGGAGTCCGGTGAGCCAAATCTGGTGGCGCCGCAGACGTAGATGCGGCAGAGCGAGGGCGGTAAGGCACCCCAAGGCGATGGCGTCCATGCCCGCGAGGTAGGAGTATTCGTGCCAAATGGGGTCACCAGAGGTGAGCACGGCGCGGGCGAGCGGCCCGAATGCGACAAACACCAGCATGACCGCCACGAAGAGTCGCTTCCTAGCGCCGAAGGCCCAGCAGATGAGCGGAAAGAAGCAGTAGAACGTCTCCTCCACCGACAGTGACCACAGGACGTCCCAGCTGCCGGGTAGGTAGCCGTGCCGGGCCTCGAGCACATTCAGCCGAAAGGTCAGTGCCGCGATGAGCGCGGCGCGCAATCCCCCGGTCGTGGAGGGAATGACATAATTGGTGACGTGGGCGAGATCGAGAACAGAAAGAACGAGTAACACCAGCAATAGGAGAGGTGCGATGCGCGCCACTCGGAGTCGGTAGAACTCACGGATGTGCACGTGGGAGAGATTGCCCCACCTGTTGAGAGAAATGGAGGTAATCAAGAATCCGGAGATCGCGAAGAACATCTGCACGCCGCGCTGGCCGTTCCAGATGAGCCGCGACAGGATGAGGGGTGGAAGCGCATTGCCATAGGGAATGTGGGCGAGGACCAAGCGCATGTTCACGTGATTCAGGAGCACAAGGAGGATGGCGATGCCTCGCAAGAGATCGACGCCTTCAAGGCGCCGCCCCTGATGTACAGCTGAGTCAGTGGTTCCGAGAGGTCCCTGCTTTTCCACTTTTGGGCTTTTCACGCGGCGAGTCATGAGCTGGAAGTGGCGGCGCTGGCGCGCAGCGGGGAGTCTAGCAGTGCGCATGTTCGCTCGTGAACTGCATCAGCCGATCAGAAAATGTTTGGACATCGACGATATTATTGGTTTGCAAGCGATCGTCGGAAGTCCGAAGGAGCGTTGCACCCGGTGAGACGGACGTTCGGAGCGCGGCCTCGCCGGGGCGGGCGAATATCTACGCCCGCGCATTCCGGAGTGATGTGGCGGACCTGAACAAGTTGGTGTGTGCGCTTCAGAAGGGGTATGGTGGCCGTGCCCCTGCCGCGTACAGGAGCGTTGTTCTGCCACACCAAAACGGGGACGCCGCGATGGGTTTGAAGGTCATCGGTACCGGTCTCGGTCGCACGGGCACCAAGTCGCTGCAGACGGCGCTGGGGATGCTGGGCTTCGGCCCCTGCCATCACATGGTGGAGGTCTTCCAGCACCCGGAGAGCATGCCGTTGTGGATCGATGCGGCGCGGGGCCACCCGGACTGGGATTTGATTTTCCGAGAGTACCTCGCGGCGGTGGATTACCCCACTGCGGCGTACTGGCGAGAGCTCACGGACTATTATCCGAGGGCGAAGGTCATCCACACCGTGCGTGACGCCGACCAATGGTTCGACTCGGTACATGCGACAATTTTTGCGCCCGAGAGCCTCGCGCGTCGGGTGGATGAAGACGATCGGACGAGATTCTTCGCCGGGATTCTCAAGCGAGTCCCCGGGGAGCTCGACGACCGGACTGTGATGACGGAGTTCTTTCAGGCCCACACCCGGGATGTGATCGCCACGATCGCGCCCGAGCGGCTGCTGGTGTACCGGGCGGGCGAGGGCTGGGGGCCACTGTGCCGGTTCCTTGGCGTTGAACCGCCGTCAGCGCCGTTTCCGTCCGAGAATTCGCGTGTCGAGTTCATCGACCGGGTCCGTGCCCTGCAGTCCATGTCGGGGAATCCGGGAGCCGCGGATCATTGATTCGCGAGGCCCTCGTGCTGCACTCGGTGTTTCGCCCTTAGGCGGCGGTGCTTCCAGACTCGCGGTAACGGCTCAGAGCGTCGCCCAACGCACTGTTGAGCGGCGCGAGCCACGGCTCATATCGGCGCCATTGCTCGAGCCCCGTGCGGCTGATCGGGCGGCGGACCTGCTCCGAGCTCGCGGTGCGGACACTGCGTGTGGTCTTGTGAAACTCGAGGCACGCAGGCTCGAACGGCAACCCGCAGAACGCCAGCATGCGCCGTACGCTACCCTCCAGGTCGGCGACCACATCCTCGTGGTGCATCGTGAGAATCCTGCCCGGCAGCACGGTGTGCCAATGCGACATCAGCTCGAGATAGGTTCGGTAATAACGAGCGATATCCTCGATGCTGTAGGCGAATTCCTGGCCGCTGGCGAACAGTTGCTTCAGATTGCCGAAGCAGCAGGCCATGGGTTCCCGGCGCGCGTCGATGATTTTGGCATTCGGCAGCATCAGGTGAATGAGGCCGATATGGCGGAAATTGTTCGGCATTTTGTCGATGAACACGGGGCGGGTCGTGTGCCGGTAGATCCGCGTTTCGGCGAGAAATCGCTCGCCGAGCGAACGTAGATCCTCGGCCCGAAGCGTCGTCAGGATGCCCGGATAGCGTGGATCCTCGGGGTCGGATGACCCGCCTCGCAATTCCACCGTGTAGCGGTGAATTTCCGCCAGCTCCTGTGTGCCTTCGACCTGGGAGTGCGAGGCGAGGATCTGCTCGAGCAACGTCGAGCCGGCGCGTGGTAGTCCGACGATGAAGATCGGGTCCGTTTGTGGTGTGCCCCAGTTGCGCCGGGCGGTGAAAAACTCCGCGGTGCACACCTCTTTCTGCAAGCGGGTATTGGTTTCGACAAACTCCGGGCGGTAGCGGCTCTCCGCGCGCTTCAACGCGTTGCCGCGTGAGTAGAATTGCCAGGACTCCTCGTACGCACCGCGATCCTCCAGTGCCTTGCCGAGCGCGAAGCACAGGTGATACTGGTCCACAGGGTGCGTTCCGGGTGCCTGCTGTGCAGCGCGCATGCGCGCCAGTTCCTCATCGCTGAAAGAGTAGGTCTTCAGATTCGCAAGACTCCACCACGCATCGCCGAAATCCGCTCGCGCGGCCGCGGCGGCCCGATAAGCTTCGATGGCTTCGGATGGACGTCCAATGGTCTTCAGCGAATGGGCCAACCACAGGTTCACGTCAGCCAGTGCCGCCGGATCGGTGAGTTCGGACAGCAATGTCCGATAGATCGCAATCGCCTCGTCATGGGCCCCGAGGCCGACGAGTGCAGTGGCCTTCAGGGCGCGATAGTCGGGATTGCCCGGATCACTCTGCAGGAGAATCTCGGCGTGCTCATGCGCTTCGCCGTAACGATGGCGGCGCGCGAGCACGGTGCCGTAGTCGGCTCGGGCGGCTCGGTACCCCGGTTCCCGGCGCAACACCGCGTGCAGCAGTGTATCGGCGTCATCCAGGACGTCTTGGGCGAGAGCGATCCGGGCCAGCAGGCGCATCGCCTCCACGTGCTCACCGTGCTGCTGCAGGTAGGTCCGCGCGACGGCCTCTGCTGCGACGAGGTCGCCATTGGCAAACAGATCCGTGGCCTGAACCACGGCGGCGGGCAGTTCGCGCAGAATCGAAACGTGCTCGGCGGCCGTGGCCGCATTCGCCTGCTCCCCCAGCATCCCGTACAGACGCTGCAGCATGCTCCAGCTCGCGGGCAGGGCGGGGTTGAGATGGACGGCCCGCAGGAATGACTCGACGGCGCGGGTCGCATCGTGGCGTAGCACGTAGCATCGACCGCGCTCCTGATACAGGTGGCTGAATCGTGGGTGCAGACGCTCCAATTGATCGAGGATCTGGAGAGCCTCGTCAATATGACCCAGTTCGCGCAGGCTGCACGCCCGAAGCAAGAGTACGTCGCGGTTGTGCGGAACGGCGCTCAGTAGCACCTCGGCGGCGGCCGCCGCCGCATTGAAATCCCGACCGCGGTGCAGCTCCTGGATGCGGCGAACTTCCAGTTCGATCGGCGATGGCCTGCGGGTGTCCGATTCCGCGGCAGGCAAGAGCGGTTGGGGTTTCATCGGGCTCATAGGGCACTCGCGGGGCGGGCAGTGAGGCCCCGCCCCGCGAGTGTACCGCGGCTGGCTCGCTTAGAATCGGTAACTCACGTTCACGCCGAGCACCCGAGGGCGCAGCGGCACCTCGGACTTGATGAACTGGGCCGTCGAGGTGAACTGACTGGCATCGCTGTTGCCGAGGTTCTGGCCGAACAGAGTCGCCGTCCACGCATCCTTCGAGACCCCGATCGAGGCATCGTAGGTGGTGTAGGCCGGTTGCTCGTAGCGGCAGAGCGTGGTGCCGGGGAAAGACGACCCGCCACACTGCGGATTGGTCAGACCGTCGGGGTAGGACGCGGGCTCGTTGTACATGCTGCCGACGTGCGCAACCCCTGCTTGCACGAACGATTCGTAATTCCCCATCATCCACGTGTAACGCACGTGCAGGTTGAATTCCAGTTTCGGAGAGAAGGATGGCACGGTGCCGGCCGGTCCAAGGGGATTGGTCGTCGGCTGCCCCTTGATTGCGGTGATGCACTGACCGTAATTGGGATTCGTGCCGCCGGTCTTGAGCAGGGTCGGTTCGTTGTCCACCAGGCAGGGTGAATTGGTCTGCGTGGCGTTGTTGTAGGAGAGCGATCCCTGGATCGTCAGTCCGGTGGCCACCAGGGCATTGAGCTGCAGTTCGCCGCCATCGACCTTGTAATTCGGGCCATTGAAGGCAAATGAGGTATTGCCCCAGCCGCCGGCAGGATTGAAGAAGAGGAACTGCGCACTGTTCCACAGCATGTGGTAGGCGGAGAGATTCAGCTGTACCCGATGATCGAGCAGCTGCGTCTTCAGGCCGACCTCGTAGTTGTCGAGCGAGTCCGGCGCGTAGGTGGTCTGCACCTGGTACTGCGGATTGCCGTTCGCATCGGGTGCCACGTTCTTCTGCACTCGGTTGAAGGCACCCGGCCGAAATCCCTGCGAGTAGGTGAAATAGGCCATCATGTCACGCGAGATATGCCACGTGACGTTGAAGCGACTCTTGAAGCCGTGGTAGCTGGAGCGGTAGTTCATCGGGAACATGCCACCGCTGCACTGCCCGTTCGGAACATCGACGCAGGAGCCATTGGTTCCGTACTGGGAGCCGGTCTGGTACTCGGTGTAGTGGTAGAAGCGGGTTCCAGCCGTCAGCGTGAGGATCTTCGGAATCGCGTCGAAGGAAACCGAGGTAAATGCTGCGGTTTGCTTGTAGCCACGCTGGGAATCCTCGCCGAATGCCGTGTTGTCGGGGCGCACCGACGGATCCCAGGCCGGGGACCCGGGGGCCGGCCGCACGTTCGCGACGCACGGGGCTCCGCCAGCGAGTGCGGCGGAGAGATTCTGCGCCGTGCAAGACGGGATCGTCTTGTAGTTGAAATTCATGTTGTCCTGGATCTGGAAATCCTCGTAGTACAGTCCGAACAGGCCATGAACACGCCAGCGCGACGGGGTGCTGATGCGCAACTCATGGCTCTGGTGCGTGTTGCGGACCTGATCGTTCCAGTAGCCAATCGGCGAGTAGCAGGTGGGCGTCGTGGCGGCCCCGAAGCCGGTCCCGCCCGAGCACTGGTAGTATCCGCCGCCGGCGCTGCGGGCGTAGTTCGTGTAGTCTTCCTGCTGATGGATGTTGCGAACCGTGTAACCGCCCGTGTACACGACTTTGAGCAGATGATCGATGTCCCCCTTGACCGTCCAGGCGGTGTTCTCCAGCCGGTCCGTGTCGTACGCGGGGGTGAATAGCGTGGCTTCCCAGGGGCCGAGCGTCTGGCCTTCTGAGCCGGTCGGATATTGAACGTCCTGTCCTTGGGCGTTCATGTCTTGATACATCTGCTCGATCAGCACGTTCCAGTCGTCGTTGATCTTGTACAGCGCGGAGGCCCGAAAGCCGGTGTAATCGACCGGATTCGTGGCGCGGCCTGCCAGTGCGTAGTTGTTGGCGACCGGGCTGCCGGGGACGGCGCAGTAGCCGGTCTTGGTGGGCAGACCGTTGGCGCACAGACCATTGGCGCCCGGCTGGATGTTGAAGTAATGGTTACCCGCATCGTTGTTGCTGCGGGTGAAGGTGCTGGCGACGTTCGTGATGTAGCCGCCCTGATGGTCGTCATAGATCACGAAGCGGGCGGCGAGTCGATCGGTGATCAATGGTACGTTCAGGACCAGGTCGGCTGCGGCGTTGGGGTCGCCGTGGGCCGTTACGCCGTACGTCGCGCTCGCGTTGCCTGAGGTCTGATTCAAAATGGGCTTATTGGTGATGTAGCGCACCGCACCGGCTTCGGCGCCGCCGCCGAACAGTGTCCCCTGGGGGCCTTCGAGCACTTCGATGCGCTTCATGTCGACGAAGTAAATGTCGGCGTTGCGACCTGGAAACGTCATGGCCTGGTTGTCCAGGTACAGCGCGACATTGGGAAAGGGCGCAATCGTGGCGCTCGATTGGTTGCCGGCATTGCCCGCCGAGAGGCCGCGCATGTAGATCTGGCCCTGACCCGGCCCGTTCGAGGCGAGCTGGACGTTCGGCAGATACTGAATGACTTGGT
>JAKBBE010000247.1 GCA_021826035.1 Pseudomonadota bacterium
GATAGCGGACGTCGCCCTTGAGCAGTCGCTCGTACGCGCTGTTGATCTGCTGAATGGGGATCAGCTCGATGTCGGCGGTGATGCCGTGCTGCCCGCAGAAATCCAGCATTTCCTGCGTTTCGGGCACACCGCCGATCGCCGAGCCGGAAAGCGTGTGCTGCCCGCCGATCAGCGCGAACGCCGGTAGCTCGAACGGCTGCTCGGGTGCGCCCACCAGCGTCAGGTGACCGTTCGGGCGCAGCAGGCTCAGGTACGCGGCGATGTCGTGCGCGGCGGAGACGGTGTCGAGGATGAAATCGAATCGGCCGGCGTGCCGGCGCATCTGCTCGGGATCGCGCGTGACGATCACCTCATCGGCGCCGAGCCGGCGCGCGTCCTGTCCCTTGGACGGGGAGGTTGTCAACACGTGCACGTGAGCACCCATGGCGCGGGCGAGCTTCACGCCCATGTGGCCGAGACCGCCGAGGCCGACGATACCGACGCGGGTGCCCGCGCCGACGCGCTGGCGGCGCAGCGGAGCGTACGTGGTGATCCCGGCGCACAGCAGCGGCGCGGCGCCGGCCGGGTCGAGGTGCTCCGGGATGCGCAGCACGAAGCGCTCCTCGACCACCACGCTGTCGGAGTAGCCACCGTAGGTGACGGCACCGGTGTGCCGATCGGGGGCGTTGTAGGTGAGCACAGCGTGCGCGCAGAGCTGCTCGTGTCCCGCCTGACATTCCGGGCAGGTGCCGTCGGAGTCGACCAGGCAGCCCACACCGACCAGATCCCCAGGCTTGAAGCGCCCGACGGCTGAGCCGACGGCGGTGACCCGGCCGACGATCTCGTGGCCCGGCACACAGGGGTAGACCGTCGGTACGACCGCGCGCCACTCGTCGCGCACGGTATGCAGGTCCGAGTGGCACACGCCGCAGAACAGAATCTCGATGCGCACGTCGGTGGCAGTCGGCTCGCGACGCTCGATCGTGTGCGGACCCAGGGGTGAGGCGGCGCCTGCCGCCGCGTAGGCTCTAGCCTTGTACATCGAATGCAACTCCTGATAAAAAATACGACAGGATGGCGCGCCTAGCGGTCGACCAGGCGGTCCATCTGCTCCGAGTAGCGCTCGCCGTGCACCGGCACGCGCGTTGCGATCGCTTCGATCTGCACGACATCCTCGGGGCTGAGGCTGACCGCGGCGGCGGCAATGTTCTCCACCAGACGCGCCATGCGCGTCGTGCCAGGAATGGGCACGATCCAAGTCTTCTTGGCCAGCAGCCAGGCGAGCGCGAGCTGCGCCGGAGTCAGCTCGCGCGCCTCGGCGAGGTTCGCGAGCGAGGCGGCGAGCGGCCGGTTCGCCTTGCGTGCCTCGGCGCTGAAGCGCGGCACGGTGTTGCGTATGTCGGTGGCCTCAAAGGTAGTGTGCTCGTCGATCTTGCCGGTGAGAAAGCCCCGTCCGAGCGGGCTGAAGGGCACGAAGCCGATGCCCAACTCCTCAAGCGTCGGGAGGATCTGCGCCTCCGGCTCCCGCCACCACAGCGAGTACTCACTCTGCAGCGCCGTGACCGGCTGCACGGCATGAGCGCGCCGAATGGTATTGACGCTGGCCTCCGAGAGCCCGAAATGGCGCACCTTGCCGGCGATGATCAGGTCGCGCACGGCACCGGCGACGTCTTCGATCGGCACGGCCGGATCGACCCGATGCTGGTAGAACAGGTCGATCGTTTCGCAGCGCAGGCGTCGCAACGAGGCGTCAGCCACCTCGCGGATATGCTCGGGGCGGCTGTCGAGGCCGTCGTGGCGGCGCCCGTCCGCATCGATGCGAAAGCCGAACTTGGTGGCGATCACCACCCGATCGCGGACCGGGGCGAGTGCCTCACCCACCAGCTCCTCGTTGGTGAACGGGCCATACGTCTCGGCGGTATCGAAGAAAGTGATGCCACGCTCGAGCGCGGCGTGCAGCAGCGCAATCATCTCGCGCCGGTCGCGCGGCGGACCGTAGCCGAAGCTCATGCCCATGCAGCCGAGGCCGAGGGCCGAGACGCGCAACGATTCGGTGCCGTTGCTGCCGAGTGTGCGGGTTTGCATGCGGTTCTCCTTGAGTGCGGCGGCGATTCCTGGGCGCTCGGAGGGTGCGCGCCGCTCACAGGCTGCAAGGGTAGGGCGGCGCGCGGCGTTTGACCAGTCCGGGCCAGTCCATCGCCGCGCCGGGTGTGCCAGAATGTGTGCCCCGGGGCCGTAAGCCTCGAATGGAGCCGCCGATGAGCCTGCATACCGTGCCGGCAACCTGCGCGGACGGGCCTGCCGAGCTCGGCTCGATCTGCGCCGCGCGCGCAACGGGGGGCGGGCGATGAAACCCGAGCCCCCCTGGGTACTGCTCGAGGCCTGCCCCGATCCACTCTCGGCGCAGGTCCTCTATGGGCGGCTCGAGGCCGAGGGTATCCCGGCGCGCATCAACAGTCTCTCGCCCATCCCCGGGCTCGCGCAGAGTGCCGAAGTGCACGTGCCGCGCGCCTGGCTCACGCGTGCGCGAGCGTGTCTGGCCGCGCAGCCGCCGAGCGACGAGGAACTGGCCGCGCTTGCTGAGCACGCAGCTCGCGAGAACGGTGACGGCCTGCCCTGAGGCGGGCCAGACGGCCCCCGCGGTTCGCGTCTCACTCGAGTGGCGGCTCCGGGAGCGCTTGCGGCGCGCGGCGCTGGCGTCTTGGCAGGGCAATGACCGCAGCGGAGAGGAGCACGACCAGGAGCACCGCACCGTCCAGATAGGCCGGCAGGTGCAGCGTCGCACGGGCATCCAGATACAGCACGACGGTGATCAGGCCGCGGGGAGCGATCCAGGTGAGCGCGGCGGTGCGGGCTCGCCCGAACGGGCGCAGCATCG
>JAKBBE010000060.1 GCA_021826035.1 Pseudomonadota bacterium
GGTCATTCCGCGAATACGCAGATCGTCAGTCTGAGAATGCATGCTGGGCTCCGGTGGCGAGTCCCCGGGGCGAAAAAAAACCGCCAGGGGACTGGCGGTTCTTTGGGGTGTTTCTCGTCTCGACTAGATCATGAAACCGACAACAGCCCGCCAACCGCCTGCGAATGCGGCCAATAAAATCGATAATACGCAGAGCGGAGGGTGTGAGACTTGGGCACGGCGTAGAAATACCATGGCGCACGCGACTCGGCAAGCGTGAGCGCGCCGCGCCGGCACTGCCGTGCTCGAGTCGGCGCACCGGCCGCGGCCCGCGGCCCCCGATCGCCGTGCGGTCCACGCGGGCATGCCGCGTACTCGGGCGCGTCGCAGCACGCTGCGCGGCGGGTGCCGATGCGGTGACGGCGCGTGCTATGCTTTTGAGCCTGCTGGGGTATTTCAGCCGAAAATCCCCGCACCGGACGGTTCAGTCCGGCGCGAGCCACCGCCCGCTCGCTGCGCCATGGACCGGGTTCCGGGATGCAGAGAGGATCGATGCCGACGGCGCGGCGGTGGTCCCGGAGCCGCGTGGATACGGCATCACCCGCAGCCCCCCCTTCGACGCTCGAAAGCCAGACCATGCCCGAGACCAGCGCTCTGCTCACCGACCTGTATCAGCTCACCATGCTGCAGGCGTATTTCGATCAGGGCATGAATGACACGGCCGTGTTCGAATTCTTCGTGCGCGAACTGCCCGCGACACGCGGCTTTCTGGTCGCCGCCGGCCTCGAGCAGGTGCTCGAGTACCTCGAGACGCTGCGCTTCAGTGACGCGGAACTCGCCTGGCTCGAGCGCAGCGGACGCCTTCACTCGCGCTTCCTCGCCTCACTCGCCGATCTGCGCTTCACGGGCAACGTCATGGCCATGCCCGAAGGGTCGGTGTTCTTTCCCAACGAGCCCATACTGCGCGTGGTGGCCCCGCTGCGCGAGGCACAGCTGGTCGAGACCCGGATCATCAACCTGCTGCAGTTTCAGTCGCTGATCGCCGCCAAAGCCGCGCGTGTGCGCCTTGCCGCGCCGCAGCACCTGCTGGTGGACTTCGGTCTACGCCGCGCGCACGGCGCCGAGGCGGGGCTGCTGTCTGCGCGGGCCAGCTACCTCGCCGGATTCGACGGCACGGCCACGGTCCTGGCGGGCATGCGCTGGGACATTCCGCTCTTCGGCACCATGGCGCACTCGTTCATCCAAGCCGAGACGGATGAACGGACCGCCTTCGAGCATTTCGCTCGCTCGCATCCGCAGGCCAATACGCTGCTGCTCGACACCTACGACACCGAAGCGGCGGCGCGAGCGATCGTGCCGCTCGCCCGGACGCTCGCGGCCGATGGCATCCCGATTCGCGCCGTGCGCCTCGACAGCGGCGATCTTGCCACGCTCGCACGGCGCGTGCGTCAGATCCTCGATGCGGGCGGCCTCGCCTCGATCGAGATCTTCGCCAGCGGCGGCCTCGACGAATACGCGATTGCCGAGCTGATCGCCTCGGGGGCCCCGATCAGCGGCTTCGGGGTCGGCACCCGGATGAACACGTCGGCCGATCAGCCCTACCTCGAGTGCGTCTACAAGCTGCAGGAATACGCCGGTACGCCCCGCCGCAAACGCTCCGAAGGCAAGGCCACGTGGCCCGGCCGCAAGCAGATCTGGCGCCGCTACGATGCAGACGGTCGCATGGCGGGCGATACACTCAGCGTCGAGCACGATGCGGCGCTCGGTGAGGCGCTGCTGAAGCCGGTGATGTCGGAGGGCAAGCGACTGGCGCCCTCACCGCCCCTGACCACGGTGCGCGCCTTCGCCGCCGAGCAACGGCGCCGCCTGCCCGAAGCTCTGCGTGCGCTCACCCCCGAGAGCGCCTACCCGGTGACCATCGCGACGGCCCTCGCGGACCTCGCGCGCGCCGTCGACGAGCACACCCGCTGAGCGCAGCGCCTCGAGGCCAAGGTGCCCTGCGCGTCTCGGCGCCGTCAGATGACGCGGTGACGTGCGAACTGCACCGCGCCGCGTACCACGCGGTAGACGAACCAGATCCACACCGGCACGAACACCACAGAGGCGAACCCGAACGGCGCGCAGAACCCGGCCAGAATCGACCAGATCAGGAACAGGAACGAGGTCCGCAGACGCCATTGGCGGTGGCTCTGCAGCACCGCATCGCGCCAGGCGGCCGCATCCGGACGGGTGTCGCGATAGACCTCGTACCAGATCGTGAAGACGAACAACACCGTGCCGAGGGCGAGTGCCGCATAGGCCCGCCAGGAATCGCGCAGATCCTGCCCGGCCTCGGGCGCGGCGAGCGCCCCGTCGGCCCCGAGCGCCGCGATCACCGCCCGACTCTCCACCAGCGCTCCTCGCTGGTGATGACGCGGCGCCAATAGAGTTTATAGAGAAGGTAGGTCAGCACCGAGAGCGCGAGGAAGAGCCCGAGAATCCAAGGCCCGAGGCGCGCGCGCTCCTGCTGATGCGGGTGCGCCACCGCGTAGAGGAAGGCCACGATATCCCGCGCCGTCTGGTCGAACTGCGCCTTCGTCATGCTCCCTTGAGTCAGCGGCTCGACGCCGATGGCCACCTTGGCCGGGCTGCCAAAGCGCAGCCCCTGGACCACGACCGGCTTCTGCAGCCCCTGCATCGAGGCGAACACGTCCGGCATGGCGACGTTGTACCTAACCGTATTGTTGACACCGGTCGGGCGCGACGGATCGACATAGAAGGACGTCAGGTAGGTATACAGCCACGCCGCCGATCGTCGCTGGGCGATCACGGTCAGATCCGGCGGCGCGATCTTCACGTACGCCTCCATCATCGCCGCCGGCATGTTGCTCGTGATGGTGTCGTGATAGTGATGGCCGTTGGTGCCGATCGTGGCCAGGAACTGCGCACGGCTCAGGCCGAGAACCTTCGGCAGCGAGCTGTAGCGCACGCCCTGCAGAGAGTGGCACGCGACGCACATGTGCACCGTGTACAGCGCGCCGTTGCGCAGTGCCGCCTTGTCCTGCAGGTTGACCGTAATCGGGCGCAGCGGCGGGACCGTACTCGCCACCGAGCCCCACGCCGCACCGCATGCGGCCAGCAGCACCGCGGCCAGCGCCAAGACGGGACGATGCCGGCGCGGAGAGTATTTCTGTGTCATTGCATGAACCTGCCGAGATAAGTTCGTCTGTGTTTCGTCCATCTGCGGCGCTGCCCAGCCCGGAGAAGCGCCGGCCGATCTGTGCTCAGTGGAAGATCCCGCCGGCGGTGAGCCGCTCGGGAAGCTTCGCCGCATCGCGCGTCAAGGCCGGGAAGGCGAGCGCACCGCCGAAGACCACCAGCAGGTACAGCGTCGGAATCCAGTCCGTGAGCAGCATCAGGTCCCAGCCATGGGCGTGGATCGAGTACATCCACACATCGACCAGCCAGACCACCGCCTCGGCGAGCACCAACCAGATGACCTTGGCGCGCACCGAGCGCTGTCGGTTGAAAAACGGCAGCACGAGGAACGTCGCATAGAACACCTCGGTGACGTGCAGGCCGTACACCATGTTGTGCTCCGTGGCGAACCCATGCGCGATCCAGCCGAGCCAGAGAAAGGACGCTGCCATCATCAGCACGTTGAACTTGTAGAGCTTTGAGCGATAGCGGATCGAGCGGATGGGATTTCGATCGAGCAGCGGCAGAAATGCGAGCAGCACGAACGAACCACCGAATGCCATGATCCCGTAGAGCTTGTCCGGCACACCGCGCAACATCGCGTAGAACGGCAGGAAGAACCACAACGGGTGGATGTCCGCAGGCGTGTGCAGGATGTTGGCCGGCGTGTAATTGAGCTTATCGAGCAGCAGACCCCAGCCGGCCGGCTTGTAGAACACGAACCAGAAGAACACCACGAAGAACACGCTGACGCCGAACAGATCCTTCACCGTGTAGTACGGATGGAAGGGAATCCCATCGCGCGGCCAGCCGGACTCGTTCACGTTGTCGTGAATCTCGACGCCGTCCGGATTGTTCGAGCCCACCTGATGCAGCGCGATCAGATGCACGAGCACGAGCGCGAGCAGCAGCATCGGCATCAGGAACACGTGAAACACGAAGAATCGGTTCAATGTCGGCAGGTCGACCACGAACGAGCCGCGCATCCAGGTCGCGATCGGCTTGCCGATCACCGGCAGTGCGGTGACGAAATTCGTCACAACCGCCGAACCCCAGTACGACATCTGCCCCCAGGGCAAGAGATACCCGAGGAATGCCTCGGCGGCGAGCGCCAGGTAGATGAAGATCCCGACCAGCCAGAGCAGCTCGCGCGGTTTCTTGTACGAACCGTACATCACGGCTCGATACATGTGCAGGTAGACCAGGAGGAAGAAGGCCGAGGCTCCGACGACGTGCATGTCGCGAATCAGCCAACCCCAGCGCGAATCGCGCTGGATGCCGCGCAGCACCGACCAGTAGGCGAGGTGCGGATTCGGCTGATAATGAATCGCGAGGAACAATCCGGTCGCCAGCTGCATCACCAGCACCAGCATGGCGAGCGAGCCGAAGAAGTACCAGAGATTGAAGTTCTTCGGCGCCGGATAACGCGACACCTGGCTGCGCCAGGTGGCTGAGATCGGCAGACGCTGATCGAACCAACCGAACACACCGCTCGTTTTTGATGGCTTGCTGTTGTTCATGGATTTGAAGACCTTGCAGTTCGTACGTTGCCGCCGCATCGAGAAGCCGTAGCGCCCCTCGGACGGCGCCGCTCGGCAGGAGCGCCGTCAGTGCGCCTTGGGGGCACCCGGCGCGCCGTGCAGCTGCGCGTAAGCGGAAAAATTCTTCGGTCCCATACCGAGCACCTGGTCGGGATTCAATTGCGCCAGATAGGCGATGACGGCATTCTCCTCATCCGCGGTCATCGCCCGGGAGATGGTGTACATGACCTGGCCGGGACTGTTGGTACGCCGGCCGCTTGCGAAGCGCTGCAGTTCTCCGAGCATGTACGGGGCATGCTGTCCGGCGAGTGCCGGGATCGCCATCGGGCCGTTGCCCTCCCCGTTCAGGCCGTGGCAGGCCGCGCAGGCCGGCAGTCCCTCGGCCGCATTGCCGCGCCGGTAGATGATTTTCCCGAGCTGCAGCTGCGCGGCCGTTGCCGGCACCGCGCCGACCGCGACATAGGTCCACATCGGCTTCAGCTGCGAGAAGTACGCCGCGATGTCCTTCAGGTTCGCGTGCTTCGGCGAGGGCGGGATGGTCATGGCCATCCCGGTCATGATGCTCGACTTGCGCGCGCCGCTGCGGAAGTTCTCCAACTGCTTCAGGATGTAGTTGTACCCCTGGCCGGCGAGATTCGGGTGCGTCGGGCTCATGCCGATCCCGTTCATGCCGTGGCATGCGGCACACACGGCGAGCAGAGCCGCGCCCTGTGTCGCGGCGCCGGCCGGCGGCAGACCGTGGTAATCGTCCTTGCCGTACACCGGGGGAAGAATGGCAATGGCGATCAGGAGTGCGGCCAACGCGGATTTCATTGCGGTCGTTTCCTTCGTTGATGGATTGCGATGTGCGGCGCGGCGGCGCACTCACCAGATATCGGGCGACCAGTTCTTCTTCGCCCCGGACGCGTCCACCTCGCCGATGCGGGCCACGGTCGCGGATTTCCAGAAGTACGGTGGGATCGGGATGTTCGAAGGCGCCGGTGACCCCTCGATCACACGCGCGGAGAAGTCGTACATCGAACCGTGACAGGCGCAGTGAAAGCCGCCCGGCCACCACGGCGTCAGAGTGTGCGGAGCGGGCCGGTAGCCCGGAATGCACTGCATGTGGGTGCACAGCGCGACGGCGATGAAGTATTCCGGTCGCAGCGCGCGGTAATTGCCGTTCACGAACTGGGCGGTCGGCTGCTGATTCTGCATGCTGCGCGGATCCTTCAGCCGCTGCAGCAGCGAGGCGTCCTCGAGCGTCTTGAGCATCCACGGCTCGCGCCTGAGGATCCAGATCGGCTTCTTCTTCCATTCGGCGAGAATCAGCTGTCCGGGCTCGATCCGGCTGACGTCCACCTCGATCGGCGCACCGAGCGCCTCGACGGCCTTGCCCGGGTTCATGTTGTCGATCAGCGCATCGGCGAGGAGCCCGACCGCCCCGGCGCCGAGCACCCCGGCGGTGCCGATCAGGAAATTCCGGCGCGCCTTATCGGTCTGCGGCGCGGGTCGGATGGAATCCATGACCACGTCTTGTTCTGCCTGCTTCGCATCATCTCTCATGGCTTGCGCCCTTCTGCCGTCGGTTCTGCTGTGCGGTGAACTGTATACGAGCCGGATGGAGACCGCCGTGCCGGCGCGGTCGGCTCAATCGGATGCGTGCGCAGCGACGCGCCGCACCAAGTCGGCGGCGCCGCTCGTCGCAGCGGCCGGCTGTGCATCGCGCCAGCGGTGGGAAATTCAGTTGTCTCGATCAAGAATCAGCACCCTCGGCGCACGTCCCGGCCGCCGGTGCCGCCCGCCGCAGCAGAGCTGCGTGTGGGCGTGACCATGGGCGCGTTCGATTCCATCTGCGCGCAGATGGTATCGGGCGCGCCGCATTACGCTCATACGTACTCACCGCAATGCTGGCGCGAGAGAACTGATAATCATCAACCAGTGGCGCGTCCGAGCGCAGATGCGCGGCGCAAATGGCTTTGCCGTATAGTGCGCGCACCTTTCCCCACGACACAGAGCGCGATGGACTCGAGTGACCGAGGCGCCGCCGACTACGGCAGCCTGTTGAGTTACGATGCGGGCACGGACCTCCTCGCCGGCCGGATCATCCTGTTGAGCGGCGCGGCGCAGGGCATCGGCCGCGCCGTTGCGCTGCGCTATGCGCGGCACGGCGCGCAGCTCGTGTTGCTCGACTGGGACCGCGCGGGGCTGGAGTCACTCAACGACGAACTGGCGAGCCTCGGTGCCATCGAACCGCTGCTCTGTCCGGCCGATCTGTCCGGTATCACGATCGCCGGTCTGCGCGAGATTGCCGCGCGCATCGATGAGCGCTTCGGACGACTCGACGGCCTGCTCAACAATGCGGCCTGGATCGGTGCGCTGACGCCCTTCGAGCACTATCCGCCGGCGACCTGGACCAAGGTCATGAACATCAATCTGGCGGCACCGTTCTTCCTCACCCAGTGGTGCATGCCGCTGCTGCACAAGGCGCCCGATCCGGTCGTCGGCTTCTCGCTGCATGCGGCGGACCGGGCGTTCTGGGGCGGCTTCGCCATGGCCAAGGGCGCGCAGGAAGCGCTCATCGGGGTGTTGGCCGACGAATATCACGCCGGCAGTGCGCATCCGCTGCGCGTGTTCGGGATCGACACCGGGGCGGTGATGACCCCCGGGCGGCGGCTGCACTACCCGGGTGAGCCGAGCGGGGCGCATCCGACGCCGCAAGAGGTCACCGGACCGTACCTGTACGCCATGGGACCGCAGGCCCGCGGACACAGTCCGCTGCTGCTGCGCGCCGCGGCGCGATAGCGCATGAACGCCCCGGCGCCCGGCCGGGGGCGCTCGAAGGGCTGCCCGTGCGGCGGCGGGGGCGCATGATCGGCCCGGGGACGGCCGTTCCCAGCGGAATCCCTCCGCCCTTCGTGGTAGTTTTCCCGCTCATCCTCCCATCGCATTTTCGGATTCCGGACGCGCCATGCCCGACTCCCCCCGATCTGCCGCCGCCGCCCCCCCCGCGCCGCGCGAGACCCGGCTCGCGGACTACCAGCCGCCCGCCTACCTCATCGATACGGTCCGACTGGAATTCACCCTCGACCCTGAGGCCACCCGGGTGCGCTCGGGGCTTGCGCTGCGCCGCAATCCTGCGCTCGAGCGGCGCGCGGCGCTGCGGCTCGAGGGAGCCGGTCAGCCGGTGCTGGCCATGGCCATCGACGGCATCGCGCTGAGCGCCGAGCGCTGGCGCCTGCAAGACACCGCGCTCGTGATCGATGCGGTTCCGGACAGCTGCCTGCTCGAGATCGAGACCCGCATCGACCCGGCGGCGAATACGGAGCTCTCGGGCCTGTACGTCTCGAACGGTGCCTTTTTCACTCAGTGCGAAGCGGAGGGCTTCCGCCGCATCACCTATTTCCCGGACCGCCCGGACGTGATGGCGCGCTACACGGTGAGCATCACCGCCGATCGCGCCACCTGCCCGGTGATGCTCTCGAACGGCAACCCCGGACCGCTGGAGCTGCTGCCCGACGGGCGCCACCGCATCACCTGGATCGACCCGCACCCGAAGCCCTGCTACCTGTTCGCACTGGTCGCCGGCGCGCTGGTCGCCGTGCGCGACCGATTCACCACCCGCTCGGGACGCGAGGTGGCGCTGGCGATCTGGGTGCGCCCCGGCGACCAAGGGCGCTGCGCGCACGCCATGCGCTCACTGCAGGCGGCGATGCGGTGGGACGAGGAGCGGTTCGGCCTCGAATACGACCTCGACGTGTTCAACATCGCGGCCGTGTCCGACTTCAACATGGGCGCGATGGAGAACAAGGGTCTGAACATCTTCAACACCAAGTGCGTGCTCGCCGACCCCGAGACCGCCACGGACACCGACTACCAGAGCATCGAGTCGGTAGTCGCCCACGAGTACTTCCACAACTGGACCGGCAATCGCGTCACCTGCCGCGACTGGTTCCAGCTGTCGCTGAAGGAGGGGCTGACGGTCTACCGCGACCAGGAATTCAGCATGGATCAGGGCTCGCGCGCGGTGAAACGCATCGGCGACGTACGCCTGCTGCGCGAGGCGCAGTTCCGTGAGGACGCCGGTCCCCTCGCCCATCCGGTGCAGCCCGACCGCTACGAGGCGATCGACAATTTCTACACCGCGACCGTGTACAACAAGGGGGCTGAAGTCATCCGCATGATGGCCACCATCATCGGTCGCGATGCGTTTCGCCGCGGCATGGACCTGTACTTCGCCCGCCACGACAATCAGGCCGTCACCATCGATGAGTTCGTCGCGGCAATGGCAGACGCCTCGGGCGTCGATCTGAGCCGCTTCAAGGACTGGTACCACCAGGCCGGCACGCCCGAGCTCACCGTCACCGACGAATACGACGACGCCAGCGGCCGCTACGTGCTCAACGTCACGCAGCGCACGCCGCCGACGCCCGGCCAGCCGCACAAGAGGGCGCTGGTCGTGCCGCTTGCCCTGGGGCTGCTCGATCAGACCGGGGCCCCCCTGCCTGCTCGGCTCGCCGGGGAGGCGGCGACGCCCGCCGGCCCGCGCGTGCTGCTGGCCGATGCCGAGCAGTCCCGCTTCGTGTTCGAAGCGCTGCCCCGCCGGCCGGTGCCCTCTTTGTTGCGGGGATTTTCCGCCCCGGTGCGCCTCAGCGGCCTGAGCGCCGCGCAGCTGCGCCTGCTGGCCACCCACGACAGCGATCCGTTCGTCCGCTGGGACGCCGGCCAGCGCTACGCCACCGACGTGATGCTGGCGATGGCACAGGCCTGGCGCCGGGGCGAGACGCCCGAGCTCGAGCCGGCGGTGATCGATGCGGCGGCCGCGACGCTCGCGACGGCCGAGGCCGATCCGGCCTTTGCGGCCCAGGCGCTCGTGCTGCCGGGGGAGGCGTACCTCGCCGATCAGCTCGAGCTCGTCGATCCGGAGGCGATCCACGCGGCACGTGAGGCGACCAAGCGCGCACTGGGGCAGGCGCTGCGCACGGAACTGCGCGCCACCTACGAGCGGCTCAGCGACTCCGGACCGTACCGCATCGACGGCGGGTCGATCGGTCGGCGCGCGCTGCGCAACACCTGCCTCGCCTATCTGCTCGCCGCCGGCGAGGCCGACGGCCTGAGGCTCGCCAAGTCCCAGTTCGACCGCGCCGGGAACATGACCGACGTGCTGGCGGCGCTCGCCGCGCTGTCTCATGTCGAGTGCCCGGAGCGCACCGAGGCGTTGCAGGCATTTCATGCCCGCTGGCACACCGATGCGCTGGTGCTCGACAAGTGGTTCGCCATCCAAGCGTGCGCCTCTTTGCCGCAAACCCCCGCGGCCGTGCGCGCCCTGGCGGCCCATGCCGATTTCGATCTGCGCAATCCGAACCGGGTGCGCGCGCTGGTCGGCACCTTCAGCAGCCGCAACCCGGTGCACTTCCACAGCGCCTCGGGCGCCGGCTACGCCTTCCTCGCCGACACCATCCTCGCGCTCGATCCGGTCAATCCGCAGGTCGCCGCCCGGCTGGTCGCTCCGCTGTGTCCGTGGCGGCGGATGGACCCCGAGCGCCGGGCGAAGATGCGCGCCGAGCTGCAGCGCATCCTGGCGGACGCACGATTGAGCCGCAACACCCATGAGATGGCCGCACGCGGACTCGCCGCTTGAGGGCTGCGGCGCGCCCTGAGACGCGCCACCGGCGATCGAGAGCTGCGCGGTCGCGGCGGCGCGCCACGCGCCGTGAGCCGATGCGCCCCTTTCCATCGATGGGCTGTGTGCTTGGCCACATCCCTGCGCACACGGCTCGGGCACAATAGGCACTGAGGCGCCACCGCCCACGACTCGCGGTGCACCGCCCCTGGCGTACCGGCAGCAGGTCACAGGCGCCGCCCCCGCCGGCAGTCCTCGCTCTCGCCCGGAACCATCCGACGGCGCCCATGCGCCAGGGACCCCGTGAGCGCAAAACCCGTACGGCCGAGGCTCACTCCGCGGTTGACATGCAGGGGGCAGACCGGGCAAGTTCTCCGCCTGTCGCCGTTTTGCGACGTTCGTCATCGGGGTTCGCCCGCCGGCCGGCGGCGACGATGACGGCGGTGCCGACGTCGCGGACCCCGCGAGCACGGGCTCGCACCCCGGGACGGATCACGGACTGCGCCGGACGGCGGCGCGGCCCGCTCGATATTTCTAGTTTTTGGGCGGCTGCGGCCGCGACGGCGCGCCGCTGAGGCGGCGCCGGTGGAGAATGTGCATGAGTGTTGAGCCAGAGTCGCTGCGAGTTCCCCCATGGGAGGGCCACAAGCCCCTGCCGCAGCATCCGTGGTGGCGGCGGCACAGCGGCTGGATCGTCGCGGCACTGATCGCGCTGCTCGCCGGTGCCGGCTGGGCCTGGCAGGTTCGCACGCGCAACGTCGCCCACGTCGCTCTGCGCAGCCTGTCGATCGGCACGGTGGAGTACGGCACCTTCCCCGTGCGGGTGAAGGCCACGGGCAAACTCTTTCCGGCACAGTCGCGCTGGATCGCCGCACCGAACACCGGCGTGGTCGAGCAGGTCTGGGTCGAGCCCGGTCAACGGGTTCGTCGCGGCGCACCGCTCGTGACGCTCTCGAACCCGCAACTGGCCAACTCGGCGCAAAGCGCCGTGGCGGCCCTGGCCGCCGCGAAGGCGGAGCTGATCGCGCAGCAGCAGAGCGAACAGAGCGCAGTCCTGAATGAACGCTCAAGGATCGCGAGCATGAAAGTGCACCTGGAGAGCTCCGCGATGCACGTCGCGGCCGACCGCAAGCTCGCAGCCGAGGGGATCGTCGGACACTACCAGTACGCGGACGAGAAGCTGCGCTACGGGCTGCAGCAAAAGCAGCTGCACCTGGAGGTGCAGCGCCTGGCGCGCCTGAGATCGGGCAATCGCGCGCTGCTGCGCGCCGAACGGGAGCGCGTCGAACAGCAGGCCGTGTTGACGGCGCTGCGCGAGTCGGAACTCGCCACCCTCACCGTACGGGCACCGGTCGCCGGCCAGATCGAGGAAATCAACGCACAGATGGGCCAGGAGGTTGCCCTGGGCGCAGACCTCGCGCGCATCAGTTCGCCCGATGCGCTCATGGCGCAACTGCACGTGAGCCAGTACTCCGCAGCGAGCGTCAAGCCCGGACTGCGAGTGAGCATCGACACGCATGACGGCATCGTTGCCGGGCAGGTGCTGCGCGTCGACCCAACCGTCAATGGCGGTGTGGTCACGGTGTACGTGCGCCTCACCGGCACGCTGCCGGCCGGCTCACGCGCCAACGAAAGCGTGGATGCGACGCTGCGCGTGGCGACGCTACACCATGTCGATTTCGTCGCGCGACCGAACGGCGTCGCAAGCGGCAAGAAGGCGCGTGTCTTCGTTCTGACGGCCAAGGGCGGCCGGGCCGTGCGGCGCAAGGTACGCTTTGGCGTCGGCTCGATCCATCGCATCGAAGTGCTCTCGGGATTACATGCCGGTGAGCGCATCGTGCTGTCGGTGCCCTCGGTCGACCGCGACGAGCAGGTGCTCGCACTGCACTGAGCGCAGTCCCCGGCCTCAGTGCGCGGCGGCGGCCAGATCGATCGCGGTCCACGCCATCGCGAGCGCCCCCTCGGCGAGCGCCTGATCGGCATCGGGGCTGACGCAATGGGCCGCGAACTCCGGCTGGTGATTGACCGCCGGCAGGGAATTGATGCCGATCATCGGATGGATCGAGGGGACGGCGAGCGAGACGTTGCCCATGTCGGTCGATGCCGTCGGCCGGTTCTCCCACACCTCGGGGTTCGGAAACGACCGCCCGATCTGCTCGGCGTTGCGCCGATACAGCTCGGCCAGGCGCGCATCGTGGCGCATCTGCGCATACGGCTTCTCGCCCCCGACGATCCGGACACTCGCGCCGGTGGCGAGCGCCCCGGCCTCGAAGCAGCGATGCACCCGCTCGCGCAACTCGGCCAGCTGTTCGAGCGTTTCGGCACGGATGATGTAGCGCGCCGAGGTGTGCGCCGGCACGACGTTCGGCGCATCGCCGCCGTGGGTGACGATGCCGTGAATGCGATCCGTATCGCGGATGTGTTGGCGCAGCAACCCGATGGCGGTCTGCGCCACGGTGAGCGCATCGGCGGCATTGATGCCGAGCTCGGGGAATGCCGAGGCATGGGACGCCTTGCCGGTGCAGTGGACGTCGAACATCGAGGCGGCGATGATCTTCGCGCGGCACATGTCGATCGGCGCCGGGTGCACCATCATGGCCGCGTCGATTCCGGCGAACGCACCGCGCTCGAGCAGCAGGATCTTGCCACTGGCATTGCCGACCTCCTCGGCGGGCGTGCCGATCACACTCACCGTCAGGCCGATCTCGTCCGCGACCTGCGCAGCGGCGATGGCCGCTCCCACTGCAGCGGCGGCGATGATGTTGTGTCCGCAGGCGTGTCCGATGGCCGGCAGGCTGTCGTACTCGGCGCAGAACGCCACGTGCAGCGGCCCGGCGCCGGCGCGGGCGCGAAACGCGGTGGGCAGATCGCAGATGCCCTTCTCGACCGCGAAACCCGCCTCACTCAGACGCTCGCACAGCCACGCGCTCGCCTTCTCCTCCTCGAAGCCGAGCTCCGGGTGAGCATGGATGCGGTGACTCAATGCGATCAAATCGCTGCGGACCGATTCCAGGCGCTCGCGCGCTCCCGCTTTGGCATTGCTCATCACGGCCCCCGCTGATGCTGGCGCGCATCAGCATAGCACCGAGCGCATCGATGCAGCGGTGCGCTCAGTGCTCGTGCCGCGCCTGGCGGCCGAGCAGGCGCGCAAGCGCATCGAGCTGCCCGGCCACGGCCGGCAACAGATCATCGAGCGTGACGATGCCGAGCAGCACTCCGGCAGGATCCACGACCGGCGCTCGCCGTACGCCGCGCCGACGCATCAGCTCGATCGCGTCGGTCAGCTCACTCGATTCGCGCAGCGTCAACAGCTCGACGCTCATGACGTCCCCGACGGTCAGCGTAAACACGTCCGCCCGCTGCGTGATCTCGGCCCGCATGACATCGCGGTCCGTGACGATGCCAAGTGGCCGAGCTGAGGCTCCAGGTTGGTCGACCACGACCACCGCACCCACATGACGGCGATGCATTTCGCGCACCGCATCAAGCACCGGCTCCTCGGCCGTGACCGGATGGACATCGCGGCTGCACAGATCCCCGATTCGCATCGACGCACCTCCCGCACGGCGGACTCTCGCACCCCCGTGCGCCGCGGACCATCAGCACTCATACGCATGGCACGGCGCGCAGCGCCATGCGTCAATAGTTTAAGGAGGTGTTCCGCCGTGAATACCGGGCAAATTGCGAGCATACCGGCCGTGACGGTTCCTGTGGGGGCCTCGCTCGAACAGGCCGCCGAGCTCATGCTGCGCTGGCACACCGGCGCGGTGGTGGTCACGGAGAATCTCGGCGGACACCTCCGTGTCGCCGGCATGCTCACCGACCGGGATATCGTGCGGGCGCGCCTGAAGCACTCCGGCGCGCTCTCGACGCTGAATGTCGCGGACGTGATGACGGTGCAGCCGCTGGTGCTGGAGGCGAACGTCGGCATCGACAATGCGCTGCGCAACCTGCAGGCCCGCGAGGTGCGCCGGGCACCGGTGGTCGATCGCGACGGCGCACTGCTCGGGGTGGTCTCGACGGACGATTTGCTGCGGGTCATCGCCGCGCAGCTCGACGGCCTGGCGCAGCTGGTCGGCCGGCAAGGTCACTGCACAACGCCCTGAGCGGGGTCGCAGCCATCGCTCGGTCGATCTTCCGTTCAAATACAAACGATTGCATTCCAATCGGAGAGCGCCCCGTCAAGAACTCCCCACGGCCCGCATACGTTGCTCCCGGCATCGGCGCACCGCTGCGCTGCGTATCGTACCGTTATCAGAGGGCGTGGCACCCGCTGCGCACACCGATCAACAACCGGAGGGTTTCATGCGGCATGCAGGCGCGCGGCAAATGTTCCCGCCGGTACGAACGGTCGGAGCATGAGCACCGAGCGAGGGACACAACCGGCGAGCGAACTGAGCGGCGAAGCGGTGCTCGCGACGCTCGATGCGGCCCCGACGCAGCAGTGGCTGAACGGGCTGCTCGCGGCGCTGCCGATGGCCGCCGCCATCGCCGATGAGACGCTGTGTCTGCTCGCCGTCAATCCGGCGTTCTGCGCCGTGCTCGAGCGCAGCGAGCCCGCGCTGATCGGCGTGCGCGTCGCGGCACTGCTCAGCCTGGAGGCCTGGGAAAGTGACTTCGAGCTGCGTCACCTGCCGCTCGAACCGGGTCGCAGCCGCTTTGCTCCCGCCCACGTCCGCCGCCTCGATGGCACCAACGCCGAGCTGACCGTGACGCTGGCGGGATTGAACGCGCCGACCGAGCGTCCGCTGCACCTGATGACGCTGCAGATGCAGAGCAACTCCCGGTGGGCGACGGACGAGATGCCCGCGGCGATCGAGAGCGAAGTCCCGATCCTCTGCCGGCCACTGCTCGATGCCGCCGGGCGCTCAGTGCCGATCCTCGCGCTGCAGTCCGGACTGCTGCGCGGCGCCGATGTGCGCCGGCAGATCGAACGCGTAGCCGCCGTGATGCGCCGCGAGCAGCGAACCGGCGTGAACCGAACGTACATCGTGCCGGTGCCGTTCAGCGTCTTTTCCGAACGCGAACACTCGATGGCGTTCCTGGCTGCGTGTCGCGCACTGCCCGAGGCGTTGCGCCAGAGTCTGATGCTCATGCTCGATGCGCTGCCGCCGAACCTGCCCCCCGCCGCGCTCGCCGCGGCGCTCGAGGCCCTGCGTCCGTTCGCCGGCCAGCTCGCCCTCGCGCTGGAGACGCCCGATGCGCTGCCGGAGTCGATCGCAGACCTCGGCATCGCGATGCTCGCCCTGCCCGCCGAGCGCCTCGCCGACGGCTACCGCAGCGACCCGCAGCGGCTCGAGGCACTCGCGCCCCGGCTGCACGCGCACGGCATAGCGCTGCTCAGCGCCCATTGCACAACGCAGGCCGACGCGCAGTTCGCACAGCGCCTCAAGGTCGACTACCTGTGCTGTACCGGTGAGCTGCGCGAGCTGCCGCGATCGC
>JAKBBE010000010.1 GCA_021826035.1 Pseudomonadota bacterium
CTTTGGCGGCAGGCTGACGTTCCTCTTTTGCCGGTTGCAACCCGGCCAAGAGCGAACGGGAAGATGTCTCCGGTAACATCACTGATGACGCAGCCGGTAACAGAATTATGTGAGGCAATACGAGGGCAGAAGGTTAGAGGACTGAGATTGAATTGTCGCCGGTGGAATTGCCGAGGATCGGTCGCTGTGATTTGGCGTTTATACTGCAGCCCTTGACTTCTCTTGGCAGAGCGTGAGCGAAAGCTAGAACAGTAAGTGAAGCAGAACATGTCCACCGGTACGGTGAACCATACGCGTCCGTATGGGGGTATGTCCCAAAGCTATAGGTTGCGCTATCAGTCCAAGGAAATTCGTCGAACTGCGGCCTTCGGAGGCGGTGGAATTTGTGGTTCGGTTATGAATCGTCCGAGTGCGACAATGAAACTAAGCAGAACGGGTCCGAGGATGAGACCGAGAATTCCAAGGGCCGTTACCCCGCCGACGGCTCCTATGAAAACCGCAAGAGTTGAAACTTTGGCGCGGCGAGCGGTGAGCATCGGGCGCACAATGTTCTCGACTAAGGCAAGGCCGCCGGACCACAATGCCAGAAACGAAGTGGCGCCCCACTGAGCCCGAAACGCCAAGTAAAGTACGGCCGGAAGGAGCACGATGAATGCTCCGGTGGGAAGTAAAGCAGTGATCATCGCCACCACGCCGAATACCATTGGGGACGGCAAACCCGCGATGGCGAAGCCTGCGGCGACGAAGAGGCCCTGAACGATTGCCGTCACTGTCGATCCGTACACGACGGCGCGGGTCACATCACCGAGGTATTTGAGAAGCGATCCGCGTCGTTCGTCCGGCAGGGGCACGAGGGCGGCGAATTGGCGCAGATATGACTCTCCGTCGCGTAACAGGAAGAACAAGAGAAAGAGCATCATGAAGAAGCTAATTACCGTTCCGAAGAGAACGGACGCGACATTGCCGCTCGCTGCGGCCGCAGATCGAAAAATTCCCGTAGTCGCGGTGGACACCCAGGCGTGCAGGTTGAGTGTCCCTGCGGGCAGGTACCGCCCAAAGCTGTGTATCGCCGCGCTGAACCACGGGTGCTGTTCAAGGCGCGTGATCAGTGCAGGGAAACCGATAAACGGATGTGCATGCAAGTACCGAAGCAGACCCATGGCCTGTTCGAAGAAGACGACAGAAAGGGCAGAAATCGGTGCAAGCACCACGAATGGTGTGGCAACGGTTAAAAGTCCAGCCGACAGACCCGCGTGCCCCCTGAACATATGGGTCAGCCGCTTGTGCAGCGGATGGAGCAGGAATGCCAGTACGGTGCCCCAGCCAAGCGCGTCATTCAGCGGAGCTAGAATTGTGATCAAGAGATAACCAAACGCAGCGGCTGCGACTACGGAGAACAGTCGCCGGTAGAACGCTGAGTCGGTCATGGGAGAAGAGTCCATTGTCGTACCCTTGGGCTGGCGTAATGTGAAAAGCCGCGCGACGTCGAGGGCGGTGCGGTTTCAAGGGATCATTGTGCACCAAGGAATAATCAGCCGTCTGCAGTAACTGACCGCGGACCCTTAAAGTCTCGTGCTCAGGGTGGTGAACTCAGTGGCCAATAGCGCTTGGCGTGCGCCTTTCCGTCTGACTCCGATCAGTACGGCGACTAAGTGTGATAGCGCCTGTTGAGTCGAGCCCTGATGGCGCCGATCAAAACCATGACAACCAGCAGAGCGCATAGGCCTACGACTAGAAAGCTGACTGCGGCGTAGACCATCGCTGCCACCGGAGATGGCAAGCCGAGTGAAACGAATATCATCACGGCGAGAAATCCAACGGCCAGCAGGACATAGTCGAATGTCGCTCGCATCCAGCTCAGCAACAGCGACCCACCAACGAGGAACACGCCGATCCCGACCACGCCTAGAGTGACCGACCACCCATCATATGCGGAAATGAGCGGCCGTAATATGCCTTTGAAGGCGCTGTCCCACCGAGGTACGCCCCATATCAGGCCATAAACCAGCGATCCGCCACACAGCAACAGCGCCAGGAGCGCGGATGCTATAAAGCGTGTCGTTCGCAAGGCAATCGGAATTTTCCCCATCAATACGCCTCGCTGCAGGCCGCCCTGCAAAAAGCCCAGGATGCTGCCCACTGCGGACCGCCCCATGGAGCCGATGGTACTATGTCTACAGGGAGGTTTGGTTCGATGCTCAGACCGTCAGACCGCCGGACCCGGATGCCGTTCCGACCACGATTGTGTCCCGCGCGCAGAAATCACCGTGAACGCGGCCTATGGACCGGTGCGGCTTTCGCGGTGCTGGTTGCAGGTCTGCTGGGAGCTTGCGCGACCCCGCGGTTGCCGGCACCGCCGAAGCTTATTGATCAAGTGGCGCCCCCGGGATTTCCGGCCGACGTTCGCTTTCTCAGCGACGACCGTGACTACATCGTTACGCACATCGGACGTGCTGTGCGTGGTCTCAGCGTCATCGCTCATGGCCCGATACGGATCCTCGCCGTATCGGGCGGCGGCGCAGGTGGAGCGTTCGGAGCCGGCGCTCTTTACGGCCTTGCTCGCTCCGGGCGGCGCACCGATTACCAGGTCGTGACCGGCGTCAGCGCCGGGGCACTGCTGGCGCCGTTTGCCTTTCTGGGTCCTTCGTGGGATTCACAAATGAAGGGTGCCTTCGACAGCGATCGGACGGACCATCTGTTGCAGCGACGACCTTGGCTGGGATTTCTGCTTCATCCCGGCATCTATAGCCGAGGGCCATTGAGGGCGCTTGTCGACCATTTTGTCACCCGAAAATTGATTCGTGCCGTAGCGGCACAGTCGCGTAAAGGTCGCCTGCTGCTCGTGGCAACGACGGATCTGGACAAGCAGGAATCCGTAATCTGGAACATGGGTCTGATTGCTCAGCGCGGTGGGCCGGCTGCCCGAAAGCTATTCGCCAAAGTGTTGATTGCATCCGCTAGCATCCCCGGCGTATTTCCGCCGGTCTTGATTCGAGTGCAAGGCGGCGGCAAAACTTATGAAGAGATGCATGTCGACGGCGGGACGACGTTGCCATTTTTTGTCGCATCCAATATGGCGGATGTCTTACCGCTGCATCTGCCGCAACTGGAGGGCGCAAGAGTTTATGTGATCGTCAATGGACAGCTGAGTACCTATCCGAGAACAACATTGCAGGAGCCGATGGCGGTTCTATCACGAAGCTTCTCGGCGGCATTGATGCACGCGTCTCGGCGAGCTCTAGTACTTGCTTCTGTTTTTTCCCGGCATTTCGGTATGCACTTTCGCTTTACGTACCTGCCGATGACCTACCCGTTTGAGGGATCTCTAGATTTCAAATACGCAAATATGCACCAGCTATTCCAATACGGTGAGCGGTGCGCAGAGTCCGGAAGAATTTGGACTACACTGACTCAAGCGATCAACGAGGGTCAGAGGGGGGCGACCCAGCTCCCACGAATGTCGTTCGCATGTCCGGGGGCGCCAGGCCATCTGTTGCATTGAGCGCAAACAGATCCGGCTCCACCGGTGACCGGTCATAGTACCGGTCACCGGCACATGGCGATGCTGCTGACGCGACACGTTATTGTTCGGCGCTGACCAGATCGAACCGATCCAGATTCATCACCTTAGTCCATGCCGCAACGAAATCACGAACAAACTTTTTCTCCGCGTCAGCACTGCCATAGACTTCCGCCAGCGCGCGCAATTGAGAATTTGAGCCGAAGACCAAGTCGACGCGAGTTGCCGTCCATCGCAAATTGCCCGTCATGCGGTCGTATCCCTCAAAGAGGTCGCGCGAACCAGATACCGCCTTCCACACGATGCGCATATCGAGAAGATTTCTGAAGAAATCATTGCTCAGTACACCAGGCCGCTCAGTAAACACCCCATGTCGATGGCGTGCAAAATTCGCACCAAGCACCCGCAAACCTCCAACCAAGACTGTCATCTGCGGCGCGGTGAGCGTGAGTAACTGTGCTTTGTCAATCAACAGAGCTTCCGCGGTGACGTCCTGGTCGGGCCGGAGGTAATTACGGAATCCGTCGGCTACAGGTTCCAGCACCTGGAAGGAATCAATATCCGTCTGTTCCTGACGTGCGTCCATTCGCCCCGGGACGAACGGGACTTGGATTCGATGGCCGGCGTCCAAGGCGGCTTGTTCAATGGCCGCTGCGCCGCCCAGTACGATCAGATCTGCGAGTGACACCCGTTTTCCGTCCTTAGCGCTGGAATTGAAGCTCCTTTGCACTCCTTCCAGTGTCCGCAGCACCTGCGCAAGTTCTGCGGGGTGATTTACCTCCCAGGTCTGTTGCGGCACGAGTCGGATGCGGGCACCATTGGCGCCGCCGCGCTTGTCTGAGCCGCGGAAAGTACAGGCTGCTGACCATGCGCTGTAGACAAGTTGGGAAATTGAGAGTCCAGAGTCGAGGAGCTGCCGTTTCAAAGCAGCGATATCAGCGTCCTCGATTAGCCGGTGGTCGCGTCGTGGAATGGGGTCCTGCCAAATCAGCTCTTCGTTCGGCACCTCAGGGCCGAGGTACCGGGCCCGCGGACCCATGTCCCGATGGGTCAGCTTGAACCATGCGCGCGCGAATGCAGCCGCGAATTTCTCCGGATGTGCGTGGAATCGACGCGAAATTTGTTCGTACACGGGATCAAACCGCAGCGCGAGATCGGTGGTCAGCATGGCCGGCTCGTGGTGGGTGCCTGGAGCATGCGCGTCCGGAACAGAATTGGCACCCGCAGCGCCCTTCGGCTTCCACTGGTGTGCACCCGCCGGACTGCGGGTGAGTTCCCAGTCATAGCCGAACAAATTGTCGAAGAAGCCGTTGCTCCACTGCGTGGGAGTGCTCGTCCACGTCACCTCGAGGCCGCTGCTAATAGTGTCGGCGCCCGCTCCAGTGCGATAATTGCTGCGCCAACCGAGCCCTTGCTCCTCGATCGACGCAGCCTCAGGCTCCGGGCCGACATGGCTTGCCGCTGCCGCGCCGTGGGTTTTCCCGAAGGTGTGACCGCCGGCGATGAGTGCTACGGTTTCCTCGTCGTTCATAGCCATCCGAGCAAAAGTCTCCCGGATGTCTTTGGCGGCCGCCAGCGGGTCAGGCGTACCATTCGGCCCCTCCGGGTTAACGTAGATCAGCCCCATTTGAACGGCGGCAAGCGGAGCTTCGAGCTGTCTCGTGCTGGAATGGCGTTGATCGCCGAGCCATGTATGTTCCGTGCCCCAGTACACCGACTCATCCGGCTCCCAGACGTCTGCGCGGCCACCGGCATAACCGAATGTTTTGAATCCCATAGATTCCAGCGCGACATTGCCTGCGAGAATCATTAGGTCGGCCCAGGAAATGTTCTGCCCGTACTTCTGCTTGATTGGCCAGAGCAGGCGACGGGCCTTGTCTAGGTTGACATTATCCGGCCAGCTGTTCAGGGGCGCGAAACGCTGCTGTCCGGAGCCGGCACCGCCACGACCATCGCCAATACGGTAGGTTCCAGCACTATGCCACGCCATGCGAATGAACAGCGGCCCGTAATGACCGAAGTCCGCCGGCCACCAGTCCTGCGAATCCGTCATCAATGCCAAAAGATCTCGTTTGACGTCGGCTAGCTCAAGCGCCTTGAATGCCTGGGCGTAATCGAAAGTGCCCGCGAGCGGATCAGAGAGGGACGAATGCTGGTGCAGAATTTTGAGATTCAGCTGTTCAGGCCACCACTGCCGGTTCGAGGTGCCGTCGCCGGCAGCATGATTGAACGGGCACTTTGAATTACTCGACATGAAAGTTCTCCTCAAATCGGGCTGAATCTTCTGCCCTCGCACGCCTTGTCTGACAAAGGGCGTGCCGCGGCGAGGAAAAACTTTAGACCAACTGCTCCGGAGGGGTGTTCGGTTCGTTCTATGCGCCCCATAGGTGCCGTCTATGGCTGCCCCGATGGCGCGTGCAATTCCTCGTGCGGCTCTAGGTCTGAACGGTACAATTCCAGCGTGCAGTCACGTCACCGTTCATTGCGCTCCTTTCTGCCCATTGCCGCGGTAGTGGCAGCCATGGTGTCAGTCCAGAGCGGCGCGTCGCTCGCGAAATCCCTGTTCCCCGTCGCCGGGCCGGTGGGGATGGTGACGGTTCGGATCGGCTTCGGTACCGTGATTCTTTGTGCCGTTCTACGGCCCTGGCGGGTACGCTTGACGCGCCGGGCGTTATTGCCTCTTGTGACGTATGGACTCGCACTCGGAACGATGAACTTCCTGTATTACCAGGCACTCGATCGCCTCCCGGTCGGTGTCGCGGTGGCAATCGAGTTCCTCGGGCCGCTCACGGTCGCAGTTTTCTCTTCCCGGCGTCCGGTAGACTTCCTATGGGTATTGATCGCTGCAATAGGATTCATCGCTCTCTTGCCGGCGTTTTCGCAAGCTCGGCACGCGAATCTCCCGGGGGCGCTATTCGCCCTCGGTGCCGGCTGCTGCTGGGCTGTCTATATTGTCTTTGGCCAGAAGGTCGGATACCACCTTGGTACGCAAAGCGTAGCTCTGGGCAGCCTCATTTCGGCCGCGCTGATTGTGCCCTTCGGTCTGCTGCACGCCCCGCCGAATCTCTTTACTGCGCAGGTCCTGTTGCCCGGGCTGGCGGTGGCAATTCTCTCCACTGCATTGCCGTACACGCTGGAGATGATGGCGCTGACTCGTTTGCCGACGCGCACCTTCGGCGTGCTGATGAGCCTCGAACCCGCTATCGCGGCGCTTTCGGGCTTGATATTTCTAGGTGAGGCGCTAACCGGGACGCAGTGTGTGGCTATCCTGCTAGTAGTCGTGGCTTCCCTTGGTGCGACAGTGACCGCGAGTCCGCATATACCCGCGCCGGTTCCGGATTGAGCCGAACGTGCGGCACGAGGTAAATGTCGCGCCAATTCCTGCAGTGAATTTATCATATGCCTTTTGAGTGGTGCGGACGGAGGATGGTCGGTGCGGATCACTGAAATGCCCGGGAATGGCGCAGTCTACGATCTCGTCGTCGTCGGCGGTGGCGTCAACGGAGTGGGGATTGCTCGTGACGCGGCTGGCCGCGGACTGTCAGTGCTGCTGATCGAACGGAGCGACCTTGCTGGCGCAACGTCATCGGCCTCATCCAAGCTCATTCATGGCGGACTGCGCTACCTTGAACACAGCGAATTTAGGCTGGTGCACGAGAGCCTGAGCGAACGAGAGGTGCTCTGGGCAGCTGCACCGCACATCGTACATCCGCTGCGCTTCGTGCTTCCGGTGAGCTCCGGAATGCGGCCAGCATGGATGTTGCGTGCGGGACTGTTCCTTTACGACCATATCGGCTCAAGGAGCTCTCTTCCATCAACCCGCACGTTGCGCCGCGCACGCGATCTGGCGCTGACTCCGCTGCACGAGCACATCCGTGTCGCGTTCGAATACTCCGATTGTTCAGTCGATGATGCGCGACTTGTCATTCTAAACGCCATAGATGCGCAGGAACGAAGTGCACGCATTCTCACCGGATGGACACTGGTGCGCGCTCGGCGGGAATCAACGCTGTGGCGCATCGATCTAGAGGCTCGCCACGGAGACGTGCAGCGTGTCTGCGCGCGCGCATTGATCAATGCCGCTGGGCCATGGGTCGAATCAGTGCTAAAGCGCGCCGGCCTCTCGCCGCACCGAGCGCCCCGCCTCGTCAAGGGTAGTCACATGGTGGTGCCCAGACTTTACCAGGGCACGTACGCGTACACGCTCCAGAGTAGCGACGGTAGGGTCATTTTTACCATCCCGTACCAGGATGAGTTTACGCTGATTGGGACTACCGACGAGCCGTACGACGGTGACCCGGCTGAAGTTTGTCCAAGCGTGAAGGAGTTGGACTATCTGTCCCGCAGCGTTGCACAATACCTGCGTGCTGCCCCCAAGGTTGAACACGCGGTGTGGCGTTATGCTGGCGTGCGTCCGCTGTATGATGACGGTAGCGTCAGTGCCTCGACTGTGACACGAGATTATGTGTTTGATCTAGATGCGCCCGAGAATCAGGCGCCAATTCTGTCGGTGTTCGGCGGGAAACTGACGACGTACCGGCGGCTCGCAGAGCATGTGTTGGAGCAGCTCTTGCCAAGACTGGGGTACGCGGCACGCTCTTGGACCGCGGCGGCGATATTGCCTGGCGGTGACATCCCCGGTCGGGACATCGATAGATTTGCACTCGAGCAGGCGGCAAGGTATCCCTTGGCGCCGTACCCGATGATTCGCAGAATGTGCCGAGCTTATGGCACGCGGATCGAGCGGATCATGGGCTCGATTCGTGCCACCGCGGATCTTGGCGTGCAAGTTGCCCCGGGGCTGTATGAGGCGGAACTTCAGTACTTGATCGACGCTGAATGGGCCTGGCAAGCCGAAGACGTGTTGTGGCGCCGCACTAAATTGGGTCTGTACGTCGATCCTGCCGATGCTCAGCGGGTGGAGGAGTGGTTGTCCAATGCGAGGCTGCGGCTGCCGCGCGCGGCGCCGTGGATGCGGCCCTGACAGCCAGCGATCATTGTCGTTTTCCCAGAACGACTCCGAGTGCAGTATGCCATCCGTCGAGCTCTCGTCGGCGGGACAGAGCATCGAGTTTTGGCGCAAAGGTGTTCTCGGCGCGCCACAATGCACATGTTTCATGGAGGGAGCGGTAGACACCGGCGCCCAGGCCCGCGAGGCATGCGGCTCCCCAGGCAGTGGCCTCTACGTTTCTGGGCCGTTGGATCGGAAGCTCTAGAATATCCGCAAGTCTCTGCAGCAAAAAGGCATTTCGGGCCATCCCGCCGTCAACCTTCAAGGCCGCGGGTGTCACGCCATCGACGCGCATTGCATCAAGAAGGTCTTGAGTCTGGAACGCTACGCTGTCCAAGCAGGCGTGCGCCAGGTGTGCACGATTGCTCGAATGCGTCAGGCCCACGATTGCGCCGCGCGCACCGAGCTCCCAATACGGCGCTGCAAGTCCTGAGAACGCGGGCACCAGATACACTCCGCCGCTGTCAGACGTCGAATTCGTCAACTGCTCTATGTCCTCGGTATGCTCGAATAAGCCCAGACCGTCGCGCAGCCACTGAACGGTCGCGCCAGCGGAAAGGATGGAGCCCTCGAGCGCATAAGTCGTGCGACCCGCGACCCGGTAGGCAATCGTGGTCAAGAGCCGCCGACTGGACCGCACGAAGCGCTCTGCGGTATTTAGCATCAGGAATGCGCCGGTGCCGTACGTGCCCTTCACATCTCCCTCGTGGAGTCCCGCCTGGCCAATCAGGGCGGCTTGCTGGTCGCCGGCGATTCCAGTGACTGGAATTCGCACCCCAAGGGCTGCACGGTCCGTCGTGGCGAATTCACCCGCGCAGTCGCGCACCTCAGCCAGGCAATTGATCGGCACGTCGAACAGATCGCAAAGTTCTGCGTCCCAGCGGTTGGAGCGAATATCGTAGAGCGCAGTCCTGCTTGCATTGGAGGCGTCGGTCACATGAAGTGCGGCGTGCGTCAGCCGCGCCATTAGAAATGAGTCGACGGTGCCGATCGCCAGTTCGCCGCGCGCCGCCATCGCGCGAGCATCCGTCACGTGTTCCAGGATCCAATTCATCTTGCTTGCCGAAAAATACGGATCCAGGCGCAGCCCGGTTCGCGCCGAGACTCGCTCTTCCTCGCCCTGCATCGCGAGCTGCTGACACCAGTCAGCTGTGCGGCGGTCTTGCCAGCCAATTGCGTTGTATATCGCGGTGCCGGTGCGCCGATTCCATGCGACAGTCGTTTCCCGTTGATTGGTCAAACCGATTGTAATGACTCTCACGCCGCGTTGCCGCAAGCGATCGAGGACTTCACGAATGGACTTCAACGTCGTCGCAATCAGGGTTTCGGGGTCCTGTTCGACCCAGCCCGGACGCGGATAGAGCTGCACGAAGGGATGCTGCGCAACTTCGAGGATCTCGCCGGAGACCGAAAATGCAATGGCACGGCTTGAGCTTGTCCCCTGATCGACTGCGAGTAACGCGCCCTCGTGATTCATGCGAAGCCTCCGGAAGTGATATTCGCCTGGCGCACGCTAAGTAACTGCGCGGTGAACGTCAACCAACCCAGAGTCCGCGGGTGCCCTCGTTGTTTTGGATTCAATGCGGGTTTGTCTCCCCCGGTGGCCTGCGCCCTTCAGCGGCACTCGAGGCGGCACATCCAATCAGACCCGATACCCAGACGCACCGATCGCCTGTGCTATGATCAAAGACTTGCAGTCGACATTGGGGCCGTACCTAAATGAAAGTCGTAATCGCCGCTGCGTCTCTGCTGATTCTGCTTGCGGGCTGCTCGAGTTCGCACGCGACGCACCGGGCCTCTCTGCATTACCCGCATGCGCGACGAGACAAGATCGTCGATGTGTATTTTGGAACACGCGTGCCGGCCCCATACCGGTGGATGGAGAATATGCGGAGTCCGGCGCTGCATCGCTGGGTACGAGCGGAAAACCGCCTCACGAACGCGTACTTGGCGAAAATTCCCATACGTCATTGGATCAAGCGACGGCTGACACAGCTGGCGAATTACGCTAAAGAGACGACACCAGTACAGGTTGCCGGATCACGGATATTTTTTCGGCGCAACTCTGGACTGCAGAACCAATCGGTGCTCTACGTGCAGGATTCGCCAACGGCAAAGCCACGGATCCTGATCGACCCGAACAAGCTCTCACCGAATGGGTCAATCGCGCTGGCAGATTTTGAGCCATCGCCGGACGGGAAATATCTTGCGTATGCGTTGTCCAAGGGCGGCTCGGATTGGGAGACGGTCCATGTCATGGACGTCGCGACGGGCAAAACACTGCCTGATGCAGTGCGGTGGGTAAAGTTCTCGAATATTGCGTGGACGAATGGAGATAACGGCTTCTTCTACTCCCGCTATCCAAAACCGCCGAAGAATGACCGGATCAATGACGCTGTGGTAGATCAAGCGCTCTATTTTCACGCGCTCGGTACGCCGCAGCGCGACGATAAGTTGATCTACCGACGACCGGATTTGCCGCGCTGGATCATCGAGGGGCAGGTGAGCGAGAACGGCCGCTATCTGTTTATTACGCTCGTCAACGGAACGTCGACGCGCAATGAACTCTATGTCGCGAATATCGGCAATCCGTTGCGGCCGAATGTGACTGCGAGGTTGCGACCGCTTTATACGAAAAACGACGCCGAATATACCTTCGTCGGAATTGTGGGCCGCACGATATACCTGCAGACGACCCTGGGTGCGCCACGGGGGCGTATCGTAGCGGCGGATCTGCGCTCACCGGCGCCGAATCACTGGCGAACCGTCGTGCCGCAGAGCAGAGGGGTCATCCAGGGGGCAGCGCTCGCCGGCGGTCATTTGCTGGTCGAGACGGAAGTTGTGGCGACCAGTCGGCTGCGCCTATACGACTTGAATGGTAAGAGGTTGCGTGAGGTGCCGTTGCCGACGCTAGGTACCGTTACTTCGGTATCGGCGCGCATGGGTTCGCCCGCGATTTATTATGGCTTCACATCGTTCTTGTATCCAAAGCGCATTTATCGTTACGAGGTACGCAGCGGTGCAGCGACGACCGTCTTTAAGCCCAAGGTGAACTTCAATGCCGCGCCGTACGAAGTTCGGCAAGTTTTTTATCATTCCAAGGACGGCACCAAAGTGCCGATGTTCATCGTTTCGGCACGCGACGTTAAGCTCGATGGACACAATCCGACTATCCTGTATGGCTACGGCGGATTCGACATTACTATCACACCGTACTTCGATCCCATGCTGCCAGTTTGGCTGGAACTCGGCGGCATTTATGCAGTTCCGAACATACGTGGTGGCGGAGTCTATGGACAGAAATGGCACCGGGCCGGAATGCTTGGCAACAAACAGAACGTCTTCAATGACTTTGCCTGGGCCGCGAAGTACCTGATCAGAAACGGCTATACTTCCACGCCCAATTTGGGCATCCAAGGCTACTCGAACGGCGGCCTGTTGACTGGTGCGTCAATCACGGAGCGGCCGAAGCTGTTCGGTGCGGCGTACATCGGACACGGCGTCCTCGACATGCTTCGGTACCAGGATTTCTCCGGCGGCGCGCTATGGGCGCCTGAATATGGACTCTCCAGCAACCCCAATGCATTCAAGTGGCTGTACGCCTACTCGCCTTTGCAGAATGTCAGGGCAGGCACCTGTTATCCGCCGACATTGATTACGACGTCCTGGGACGACGACCGCGTGGTGCCGATGCATGAGTTCAAATTCACCGCGGCATTGCAGCATGCGCAGGCCTGCGCCAATCCGATCCTGCTGCACACGACGGGTGCGACCAGTCACATCTATATGCCGCTCGACAAGCACATTGCCCAGTCGGCGGATGTCTGGGGATTCGAGGCCTATAATCTCGGCATCAAAAACGTTCCAGTAGCCCTGCGAAAATCCACGATTCCCGCCGCGAGGCACTGAATTCGTCTAATGTGTGCGCGCCGTACCGCTCTCGGCTCATGCCGGCGGCGGTACGGCGCGAGCTATACGGCGCGGCGTGTTTGACGATGATTTGCATATTTCCCATTTGTCCGCGAATGGCCATTCGCGATCCCACGAATTAGTTTGAGGTGTACCCATGGCAGGTCCAGCCAAACTCAGGCGCGATGCGGGAGTCATTGGGCTTCTCTACGCCAGTCTCGGCAGCATCATCGGTTCTGGTTGGCTCTTTGGCGCGCTGCATGCGGCGGTGCAGGCCGGGCCGCGTAGCGTGCTCTCGTGGGTCATCGGCGCGGTATCAGTTCTCTTTCTCGCCTTCGTGTTTGCGGAACTCTCGACGATGTTCCCGAATTCGGGCGCTCTGGTGCATATGACCCACGTCAGTCATGGCGACCTGGTCGGAAAGATCTGGACCTGGATTCTGTTCTTGGCGTTCGTGTCGGTCCCGCCGGTCGAGGTGACCGCTGTGCTCACCTACGCCAATAATTATATGCCGGGACTCATTCACCCCCACTCCGGGCTGATGACCGCTCGTGGCATGGGGCTCGCGGCGCTCATGCTTGCCGGCGTGGTGGCACTGAATTTTCTCGCTGTTCGATGGGTGATTGCCATCAATAGCGCAGCCACCTGGTGGAAGGTGATCATTCCGATCGCGACTATCGCCATCTTGATGGCGTACTCGTTCCACCCGCACAACATGGTCTCGCATGTACACAGTACGCCGGTGAGTGGCGTGTTCACCGCGGTCGCGACGGCTGGGATCGTCTTCAGTTTCGTTGGCTTCCAGCAGGCCATCGCTCTGGCGGGTGAGACACGAAATCCCAGCAAATACGTGCCGATTGCTTTGATCAGCTCGGTGCTGATCGGCATGCTGATCTATGTAGGTCTGCAGATCGCATTCATCACCGCGCTGCGGCCGCAGGACATGAGCGCCGGGTGGAATCACCTGCACTTCACCGGGATGTTCGGCCCGCTGGCGGCGATCGCCGTGACGGTGGGCGCAGTCTGGTGGGCAGTCTTGCTGTACGTCGATGCGCTCATTTCGCCGCTCGGCACGGCATTTATCTATATCACGGCGAGTCCACGCATCATCATGGCAGCCGGTGAGATGGGTAACGCGCCGCAGCACGTGACGCAATTGAACCGCCACGGAGTGCCATGGGTAGGGCTGGTGATCAGCTACGTCGTGGGTGTAATGTTTTTCTTTCCTTTCCCATCCTGGCAAAAGCTGGTGTCAGCGGTCTCGTTGATCACCGTGCTTTCATACAGCATAGGTCCAGTGATTCTCCTGCGGTTGCGCACATCGCTGCCGGATGCGCCGCGCCCGTTTCGCCTCAAGGCGGCCGGCGTGCTTGCGCCCGTCGCGTTCATCGCGTCAAACTGGATCATTTACTGGACCGGATACGCAGTTGCAAAATGGATGTTCAGTGCGGTTTTCATCTACATCGTCGCGTACCTTCTGTGGTTTTTCCTTATCCGTCGCCGACCTGTGAGTGAGCTCGGATGGCAACAGGCATGGTGGACGCTTCCGTATCTAAGCGGCATGTGGCTTGTGAGCTATATCGGCCCGGGCGGGGTGATGGGTGGTCGTGGAATAATTGGCTTCTTCACGGGTATGTGGATCATCGCCGGGTTCAGTCTCGTCATGCTGTGGCTCGCGGTGCGGGCGGGGCAGACGCCCGAGGAAGCACAGCGTTGTGCGGATCGGGTCAAGACGCTCGGATCAAGCGGCGTCGATTCCAGTGTGTATCCGGAAAATCTGGAGCCTGCACCTTGAAACGGTGCGGATGGCGCGCTTGCGGCAGAGCTGAACTGATGACACCTCGCTGTGAGTGACGGACGTTCGGAGTCTTGACCCGCAAGACGATCGGGCGTGCAATCTGGAGCGTCACTGCCGGTGTGTGAGACGCGCGGTGCGAGTGGCGAAGGAGGCTTCCTGTGAGTTCGACTCTCGATGCTGCTGCCAGCGGGCAGCTTGCGCTCGGCGGTGATCTCATCATCAATCGCCTCGGATTCGGGGCGATGCGTATCACCGGACCCGGCGTATGGGGCAACCCGCCGGACATTTCAATGGCCGTACGGGTGCTGCGCCGGGCAGTGCACCTGGGAGTGAATTTCATCGATACGGCCGATGCATACGGGCCGGAGGTCAGTGAGCATCTCCTGGCCCGTGCGTTGTATCCCTATCCTGCGGATCTGGTCGTCGCCACCAAAGGAGGGCTGGTGCGCCCTGGCCCCGGGGAGTGGGTTCGGGACGGCCGGCCAGCTCATCTGCGCGCGGCGTGCGAGGCCAGCCTTAAGCGGCTCCGACGCGATTGTATTGATCTGTACCAGTTGCATGCTCCGGATCCGGCGGTGCCTCTGGAAGAATCGGTTGGCGAACTTTCCCTGTTGCGCGCCGAGGGAAAGGTGCGTCATATCGGAGTTTCTAACGTGACGCTCCAGGAGTTGCGGCGCTGCGAGCGCGTGGTGCCGGTGGTCGCAGTGCAAAATCGCTTCAATCTTCAAGACCGCCACGGCGAGGATGTCCTCGAGCACTGTGCGGCATCTGGTTCTGCATTTCTGCCCTGGGCGCCCCTGGGGTCAGGCCGACATGCGGTTGGTACGAACATTGCGCCGGCGTTGGTACGTCTCGCCGAGGGACGCGGGATATCCACTGCGCAGGCCGCGATCGCCTGGTTGCTGCAGAGGGCCCCCGTTGTGGTGCCGATTCTGGGAACCGCGTCGATGGCGCATTTGGAGGAGAATATCGCTGCGGCGTCCATCGTGCTGACCGCAGAGGAATTTCGCAGCATCAGCTGACTCTACCGAGGCTCTCACCGGGGTGGCATTGAAGCTGCGCTTTGTGCCTGCCTACGTAGTTTCTCTGATGCGCTTTCCCCCGGAGAGTAGGAAAGTGCATGAGGCATGGTGGGCGGTCGGACGCTGTGCTCGAACAAGGGTGCGCGAACCGCCGCGCGCGGATCGGACTGCAATCCGTTTCGATTTGGGGGTGGACCCGTGGCACCGAAACTCTTCAGGCGCGTCTTGCAAAGTGCAGCGCTCGCCGCGTGCGTGCTTGGCGGTATGCAGAGCGCAGCTTTCGCGCAGGTGAGTATCGGTGTGGGTGTCGCCGTGCCGGGCGTGCGGATCGGAATCAGTGTCCCAGCGTATCCTGATCTGGTTCCGGTGCCGGGATTTCCTGTCTATTACGCCCCGGATCTCGACGTCAACTTGTTCTTCTATAATGGCTTCTACTGGACCTTCACGAACGATGCGTGGTACTCGAGCACTTGGTACAACGGTCCTTGGTATCTGGTGCCGCCGGAGCGAGTGCCGGATTTCATTCTGCGTGTTCCGGTAGGCTTCTACCGGCGCCCGCCACCGTATTTCCTGCACTGGAACCGCAATGAGCCGCCGCGATGGGCACAGCATTGGGGGCCGCGCTGGCGGCGCAATCGCCCAGATTGGGACCGCAGGAACCGAGGCGCGCCACCGTCCCGCGCACCGCTGCCGCGCTATCAGCGCGGCTATCCGCAGCAGCGCTACCCGGGTCCCGGTGAGCAGCGCAGGCTGGAGAATCGCTATTACCGCTTCCCGCAGCATCCCGATTCTCAAGGCCGCGGACGTCCCGGTCCGCAGCCGCGCTATCCACAGCGCCCGCATCGACAGCAGCCGCAACAGCGCGAACATCAGCCCCGGCGAGGTGATCATCCGCCGGTCTGAACGCACGCTGTGAAGACGCAAGTCGATTGAGCTCATCTACCGACACCGTCGTGCTGCGCGTGATTGAGATCCGGCAGTTCACGCTGCTCGGGCTGGTGCTCGCCGTGCTGGCGGCCGCGGGCGCGGCCGCTGCATTTGGTGACGGCGCGCTCAGCAGGATCTTTCTCGAAGCCGTCACGGGCGTCGTTCTCGCGGTCACCGCGTATCACACCGTGCGCGGTCTGTTCCGAGGAGACATCGGGGTCGATCTGATCGCGCTGCTGGCGATGCTCGGTGCACTGCTGCTCAGGCAGTATCTGGCCGGCGCCATTATCGCGGCCATGCTGGCAAGCGGCGGGGCGCTCGAACAGTACGCCACGGCGCGCGCTCGCCGGGAATTGAGCAGCCTGGTCAGCCGTGCACCGCGGATCGCGCACCGAGGGAGCGCCGACGCATACGCCGATGTGGCGATTCAGGATGTCGCGGTCGGGGATGTCCTGCTGGTCAAATCGGGCGAGGTCGTTCCAGTCGACGGTATCGTCGGTCCGCAAGGCGCGGTGGTCGATGAGTCATCGATTACCGGTGAGTCTCGGCCGGTGAAAATCGCGGTTGGCGCGCTGGCGCGCAGCGGTACGAGCAACGCCGGAGGGCCATTTGAGCTTCGGGTTACGGCTAAGGCAGCCGACAGTACCTACGCCGCGATCGTGCGCCTGGTGCAAGCCGCGGAGACTTCCAAGGCGCCTGTGGCGCGTCTTGCCGATCGATACGCGCTCGCCTTTCTGGCCGCTACGCTGGCGGTGGCTGCGCTGGCATGGTGGGTGTCTGGCGACGCGCAACGCGCACTCGCCGTGCTGGTCGTGGCCACGCCCTGTCCGCTGATTCTTGCTGTGCCCGCGGCCATCATGGCCGGGGTCTCCCGCGCCGCTCGCAGCGGCATCATTATGAAAGGGGGAGCGCCACTGGAGGGTTTAGCACGCACTGAGGTCGTGCTGCTCGATAAGACCGGGACCGTGACGGCATCGCGTCCCGCCGTGGTCGCCGTGGAAACGACCCGGGAGTTTTCGGTCGATGTGCTCCTGCGCCATGCCGCGGCGCTTGAACAAATGTCGGTTCATCCGTTTGCTCCCGCGATTCTGGAGGCAGCCCGCGCCCGGCAGTTGACGCTGGAGTTCCCCGGGGATGTCCGCGAGCAGATGGGTTCCGGCATCAGCGGAACCGTCGCCGGACGCCGCGTTGCCGTTGGACAGTACGAGTACGTGGCGCCCCGCGTCGGCCGGACGGAGGCCGTCCGATCCATCGAACTTCGAGCGGCGGCTGACGGATCCTCGTGCGCTTTCGTCGCAATCGATGGTGCGCTTGCCGGCGCGATGCTCTTGCAGGATCACATACGGCCCGAAGCGCCCCGTGTGCTGCGTACGCTGCGCCAGAGCGGCGTGCGGCGGATTCACCTCGTCACCGGTGATCATCCCGATGTGGCGGAACTGGTCGGCGACGCGCTCGGCATCGACCGGGTGTTCGCCGAACGCGCGCCGGAGGACAAGGTGGAAGTCGTGCGTACGGCACGCCGCGAAGGCATCACTGCGATGGTCGGGGATGGGATCAACGATGCGCCCGCTCTGGCCCTGGCCGATGTCGGCATCGCCATGGGCGCCAGAGGCGCCACAGCCGCCTCCGAGGCCGCCGACATCGTCCTCACCTCGGACCGCTTCGAGGACGTGGCGCGTGCGCTGAGTATCGCCCAGCGCACACGACGCATCGCGCTGCAGAGCGTATGGACGGGCATGGGTCTGTCCATTCTTGCGATGGGTTTCGCCGCCGCGGGCTTCATTCCGCCGATCGCCGGAGCCCTGTTGCAGGAGGCGATCGACGTGCTGGTCATTCTGAATGCCCTGCGGGCACTCGGCGGCCGCATGCCGGGCGCGGCGGCGAGCCCCGAAGCGGTTCGGCTTGCGCGGGCGCTCGATAAGACGCACCAATCGTTGCGCCCGCGCGTCAGCGAACTCGCTGAACTGGCGGTGCGCCTCGATACTCTGCCGCCGGCGGAGGCCCGTGCCCAGCTGCAGCGGACGGTGCAGATGCTCGAGGAGGAACTGCTGCCTCACGAGAATCACGAGCAGCAGACGGTTTATCCCATCCTCGAGAGCTTGCTGGTGGGGGAAAACCCGACCGGTCCGCTGATCCACACACACGGTGAGATCCGCCGCCTGAGCCGATTGTTTGCGCGGCGGGTCGCGCAGTTGCCGCCGGCCGGCCCCTCGCCGGAGGACCTGCGCGACATGCACCGCCTGCTTTACGGCCTGCACGCCATTCTCAGTCTGCACTTCGCGCAGGAAGACGAGCTGTACAGCCTGCTCACCGGATGAACGCGGTGGCAATCGCTCAAAACGCCCCTGACCGCCGGCGCGTGGGGGCGCTACCGTTGATCCAAAAGCGCGGAGCGCGGATGGACATCTCCGCAGAGCCATCTGATGCGCCGCTGCCTACAGCGTCGCGCCGCCAGGTTTACACCCCGGAGCCGCCGAATCAGGGGGCGCGGACTGACGGATCGGACCGTCTTGCACCGCAGCAATATGTTTGATGGAAGCGTGAGCTGGGAATGAACCGGCTGCTGGCGTGCGGTGCGCTCAGCGCCCGAGCGCCATCGAAAAGGAGAGCAGGCCGCCGCCCGGTAGCGGTGAGAACGCGACCTGTTGGCGCGGGCTGCGGTTCAAGCCCATGAAGGCATCGGTGAAGAACTCGGCGCAGAAGTTGCCGAGCGCCATGCCGAAGAGCGTATCCGAAGGATAGTGCCAGCCGCCCTCGATGCGCGCCCAAGCGGTGGCGAAAGTCAGCCCGTGCAGGCCGGCATCAATCGCGAGCCGCTCGTCGTGGGTGACCGGAATCTCGCGCAGGTTGAGCATCGCGAGCCGTGTGTACACGGCGGAGGCCGTAGTGTGATTGGACGGAAAGCTGTGATCATTGGCCCGGTTTGGCCGCTCGCGGTGCACCATGCGGCTGATCAGCGTATTCGATTCAATCGCGGTCGTCGCTGCAACCAAGTTGACCAGATAGCCCTTGGCCTTATCTTCGAGCCAAGTCTTGCCGAATGGGCCGCTTGGGGCAAACAACAGCGCAGCGATGTCGACACCGACCGATGCGCTGCGCAGCCGGTAGCTCCATCGGGTGGCATTGGCTTCGGAGCCGAAAACCGGGGTATGCGTGCGTCCCCACCGGGAGATGCGCTGATCCAAGTGATCCACCTGCAGCAGCGCCGCGCCGGCCAGCGGACCCCAGACCCAGGGGTCGGACGCTGCCGTGACGGCAGCTCGGCGCACGCGGGCCCAACCTGGCCGCACCGTGACATGTTGTCCCCAACGCGCAGCGCCCGGTAGCGTCGCGCAACCGCCGAGCGCGAGTGCCCCGAGCAGCGCGAGCCCCCTGAGCAGGCGCATTCAGAATCTCTTGTAGAAACCGACGGACACGCCGCGCGGCAGGACCTCGACCAACAGGGGGATTTTGCGCTGCGATGCCCAATAGCCAAAGGCCGTGCCGATCAGCCAGCCGGTAAGCACGTCGGATTGCCAGTGGCCCTGGCTTTTCATGCGTCCATAGGCGTCATAGATCGGCAGCAGCTCAGCGGCCCAGATCCACGGATACCGATGCCGGTAGTGCAGAATGAAGGGGGTGACGAAACTGGCCTGCAGCGTGACTTCGCCGCTCGGAAAACTTTGGTCGGTGCCGCTGAAAAAGGCGTTCGGACCCTGATTCTGGTAGGGCCGCGCGCGCCGGAACGTGTATTTCAGCGCATCTGCCGCGAAGCCGGCGAACACCGATGCGTCGGCCGACTGCCAAAACACGTGACCGAGTCCCTTGTGATTGCCGAGGAACAACGCGCCGGCCGCCTCGAAGGCGACGGTGCCGAATTCCAGTCCAAGTTGATTTGGCCGCGAAAAAAAACCGTTATTGTCCTGCGGTGAGAGCTTGTAATCGATGCCGAAGGGTCCGTGACTGCTGCCCTCGTGGATGCGCATGGCGGCGAGGAAGGCGACGGCGCCTGCCGTCGGCAGTACCCAGCGCTTACGCCACCATGCGTGTGCGCCCAGATGCATCTTTTTGACCGTGGCCGGACTTGAAGACGCTGCAGCGGAGTTCGAGTGTGCGGATCCGCTCCGGTGCGCTTCGCCAGCCATTGCCCGCACCGGTGCGCACAGCTGCAGCATGACCAGGGGCACCGCCGGCAGCATCTTGCGCAACGCGTTGCGCCGTACGGTGATTGCGGTTTCCACTCCGACGGCTGCGTTCATATGGCCTCCAGACCCCGCGGTGCGATTGATCCGGTCCGCACGGCCCTTTGGGGCAAGGTACCGACCTTCAGGCTCGAATGTGCTGAACCGGCATCGACGGGCACCGTACACCGCGGGATGGCCCGCGGCGCGGTACCCGTCGAGGCTTAGAAGGGTTGCGGGCCAGATGGTTCCCTCAGGACGCGCTTGATTCATGCCGGGTCGCGATCTGGGTGGCAAAAGCATCACGCTGGCGCGCTCGCCGCTGCGGGCTTTGCAGTGAGGGTTGCCCTGCGGTGTACCGCTGGTAAGCTTTCTCGCATGCACGCCGCCTCCCCGCCAGATGCCGATGATGCGCTGCAGCGCTGGAATGAGCGCTTCTCACAACCGGGCTATCTTTTTGGGCGTGAACCCAATGCCTTTCTGGTCACGCAGAGCGCGCGGCTGGCGTCACACGCGCGCCTGTTGTGCGTGGCGGACGGGGAGGGCCGTAACAGCACCTGGCTCGCCGCGCGCGGCTACGAGGTGAGCGCCTTCGATCTGTCTCCCGTTGCGGTGAACAAGGCGCGCGCGTTGGCGGCCGAGCTGGGCGTCTCGGTCGAGTATCAGATCGCAAGCGCCGGCACCTGGACCTGGAGTGCTGCGCAATACGATGCGGTCGCGGCGATTTTCGTCCAGTTTGCCGCGCCGGCGCAACGAGCGGCGCTGTTCGCCGGTATGTGGCAGACCCTCAAGCGCGGCGGCCTGCTGTTGATTCAGGGCTACACCCCGAAGCAGCTGCAGTACCGGACCGGCGGTCCGCAGCAGCTCGATCATCTGTATACGGCTGATCTTTTGCGCGAACTGCTGCCGCAGGCGCAGTGGCTTGAGCTGCGTGAGCACGATGCGGTGCTCGGCGAAGGCAGCGCCCACCGGGGGCTTTCCGCGCTCATTGATGCGGTGGCACGCAAACCGTAGTCACGTGCGGCCCGGTCGGCAATTTTCGGGCATCATCGACGTCTCGGCCGGTTGCGGCCTGATCGCTTCCATGCGCCGCGCCTGGTGACGGCCGGGTGCGCAGCCGTAGGAGAGTGACCCTGATGAATACGCGATCGTTGCCTCGGGATGCCTGGCTGCTGTGCTTCTCCGCTTTCAGCGCTGATCTCGGTTATCAGGGGGTCACGGCGCTGTTCCCGCTGTACCTGGTGTTCCAACTGCACGCATCGCTCTATGCGTATGGTGTCGTGACCGCAATTGCCTTTGGCGGCGGGGCGTTCGTGGGTTATCTCGGCGGACTGGCTGGAGACCGCTTCGACCGCAAGCAAGTGGCGATTGCCGGCAATGCGCTGATCCCGCTGATGGCGCTCGCCGGGCTTGCGCACTCACTCGTTTTTTCGGCACTGCTGTATGTGCTCGGCTGGTGGGCACGGTATTTTCGCAGTCCCCCGCGCCGCGCGCTGTTGGTGAGTGCTACGCCGCCGCAGGAGCGCGCGCGAGCCTTCGGCACGCTTCATGCGCTCGACATCGGCGGCGGGATGCTCTCGGCGCTGCTGGCGCTCGCGGCGCTGTGGATGAAGATTCCGATCGCAACGGTGATGCTCTGGGCCGTTGTGCCGCTGGTCGCCTCGACGGGTCTGCTGCTGCTCGTGCGTCGCGACGAGGTGTATGCGCAGCAGACCCCCGGTGCCCCGGGCACCCAGACTCGAATGCCGCGCCAGACTGTGCTGTTCGCGCTGCTTGTGTCTGCCACGCTCTACGGCTTCAGCTTCTACAATCTGGGCTTTCCGATCATCACCGCTACCGCCGAGCATGCCGCGGCACGCTACGAGTGGGGTGTGTTCGCCTATGTGGTCTACCTGGGCGTCTCAGCGCTCACCGGTTACGTGCTCGGCACGCGGCGCACCTCCTCAGGCCGCGCCGTGTGGCTGTTCGGCTATCTGCCCTCGGCGCTCGGATCGGGTCTGATCGGCCTCAGCGTGGCGCTGCATCTGCAGCCGGCGGCGATCTACCTCGCCGTCGCGGTGCTGGGGTTCGGCATGGGAGCTGTAGAGACTTTCGAGCCGACCCTCGTGTCCTCGCTCGTCAGCCACACCCGCCTCGGTCGCGGCATGGGGTTCTTGTCGGTCTCGCGCGCCCTCGGACAGTTCCTCTCGAATCTGGTCATGGGGCTGCTATTCGTGTTCGGGCCGGCCGTACCGTATGCCTACGCGTTCGCTTCCGCGTTGCTCGCTACCCTGGTATTCGGCAGCGTCGAGCTTTTTGCCCAACGATCCGCGGCCTAGGGTGCCGCATAAAAAAAGAAGACCCCGCGCGGGCGGGGTCGGTCGCTTGCTTGCATCGAGTCGTGCTTCTTTATTTTTCTAACGTGGCACGGTGCGGCATACGTCTGTGTTCGCAGCGTGCCCGTGCTTTCTCGGAATTTCCTTGCTATCGCTTGTTCTTCCCCCCGGGCCGCCCGGCGGCCCGCAGTGGGCAAATACCAGCAAACCTTGTGCCAGGCAGTCCTTCGATGCCGGCCTGATGACATATCGGCACTGTATCGGCGTCCGAATGTGACGTAATGTCCACTTGCGCGAAATGATTTCCCATATTCTTTGCGCGATGATGCGGTCCCCAGGGGTGCGGAGCGCCGAGAATCAGTCGATTGTAAAAAAATTCGACTGATTCCAGATGCCCGAAACCGCCAAAAAAACGTGATGTTGTCGTTAAGTCATTGAGTTTGAAGACTATTTACGCATAGTTTGAGGTGTAAATGAAATCGACGGGCAACTTTAGGATGGTGCCCGGCGTGTTGCGCCTGCTCTGGACGGCTTTTCTGGCGACATTCGCCGCTCAGGCCCTCGCGGCCGATGCGGTGCTGCCCTGTCCGCCCCAGCTGCGCACCGCGGTGCACTTCTGGATCCGCGTCTATACGCAGATCGACACGAACGAAGGGTTCCTGCACGACCCGAACCATCTCGGGGTCGTCTACGCGACCGTACGCTTTGCTCCGGATAGTCCGCCGTCGCAACGCCAGCGTATCGTGGATCGCGAACGCGACCGGATCGCCGCGCAGCTGCGCAGCATCGCCGCCGGTGTACGGCCGCTCACGCCCGAGGAGCGGCGCCTTCGGGCGCTGTGGGGGCCGCACCCGAGTCCGGCCCAGCTGCGTGAGGCGGCCGGCGAGATCCGCTTTCAGCTCGGCCAGTCGAACCGATTCAAGGCGGGACTGATCCGCTCGGGCGCCTGGCGGCACGCGATTGCCCGGGCGCTTGCCGCGCACGGACTGCCGCCCCAACTGGCCGCGTTGCCGCTGGTGGAGTCCGCCTACAACCCACGAGCGTACTCGAAGGATGGCGCGGCGGGTCTGTGGCAGTTCATGCCCGGTACGGCCGAGCGATTCCTGCACATCGACGCGGCGCTCGATCAGCGGTTCGATCCGTTCAGCGCCACCGTGGCGGCCGCGCAGCTGCTCTCGTACAACTACCGCATTCTCGGTACCTGGCCGCTGGCGATCACCGCCTATAATCAGGGCGTCGCCGGCATGCTGCGCGCCGTGCACGCCGAGGGCACCCGCGACCTGGGCGTGATCGTGCGGCGGTATCACACGGCGATGTTCGGTTTCGCCTCCCGCAATTTCTACGCATCGTTCCTTGCGGCCCTGTACGTCGATCAGCATGCACAGCGCTATTTCGGGCCGCTGCGGCGGCTGCCGGAGGAGCATTTCCAGGAGCTGACACTGCCGGGTTACGTATCCGTGGCGGCTATCGAGCGGGCCGCCGACGTCGGCGTGGCGAGGCTACGCGAGCTGAATCCGGGACTGCGTCCTCCGGTGTGGGACGGTGAGCTTGATGTGCCGCAGGGCTACCGTCTGCGTCTGCCGGCCGGCGGTGTACGTTGGACTGTGGCCACATTGCGGGCGCGCCTCGGTGCGCAAGCGATCCTTGCCGCGCAACTTCGCCCGCCGGTCTACCGCGTGCAGCCGGGCGATACCCTCTCGGGCATTGCGGCGCGCTACCACATCGACATGTGGGCTCTCGCACGCTTCAATGGCATGCCTGTCGATGGGATGCTGCGCATCGGTCAGTCACTGCGTCTGCCCGGCGCGCCACCGCCGCCGGTACAGGCCGTGGCCCAGGTGGCGCCGGAGAGTGCGGCACCCGGGACGCTCTACCGGGTGCGTCCTGGCGACACGCTCACCGGGATTGCGGCGCGTTACGGCATCAGCCCGGCCACATTGGCCGCGCGCAATGGAATTGGCCTCAATACGCTTCTGCAGGTCGGCGAACCGCTACGCTTGGCGGCGCCCACGTCTGGCACAAGCGCCGCGCTGGCGGCGATCTACCGAGTGCGCTCTGGCGATACGCTCAGTGGGATCGCTGCACGTTACGGCATCAGCCTGCGCGCGTTAGCCGAACGCAACGGAATTCGGATCAATGCGCTCCTGCAGGTCGGCGAGTCGTTGCATCTGCCGGGCCACGCGCCGAGCGCCGCCGTTCTGGCTGCGGACGTCACCGCCAGACCTGCTCCGCTCACGCCGCCGGTCGACGATCCGCAGCCGGTTTCGGCACGTCAGGCCAAGGCCCTCGGGCCCATGCTCGGGCCCGAGGCCGATCCGGCGCCCAGCGTAGATCCGGCCAACTACCAGGTGGCCGCGAACGACACGATCCGTGTGGCACCGGCGGAGTCGCTCGGCTACTACGCACAGTGGCTTGGCGTGAGCGCGATGGATCTGCGCCGCCTGAATCATCTCGCCTTTCATCAGCCGGTGTGGATCGGGGAGCGCATCCGACTCGATTTTCATTTTGTGACGCCCCAGCAGTTCACTGCCCGGCGCCTCGCCTACCATCAGGCGCTCGAACAGAGCTACTTTGCCCGGTATCGGATCGACGGAACGCGTAAATACGTTACTCGCAGCGGCGATTCCCTGTGGACCCTGACGCGGCGCTTCAGTGATCTACCGGCATGGCTGCTGCGCCAGTACAACCCGCACACGGACTTCTTCACCTTGCACCCCGGGACGGCGTTGGTGATTCCCCGCATCGTGCCGGCTGCCGCCGCCGGCTGAGCGGACCTGTCGGACTCGAGCGATACCCATCATGCGAACCCTGCGACTGCCCAAGATCACCCTGACATTCATGCTGCTTGTAGGCGCCGCCGCCCAGGCCGCACCGGCTCCGCGCATCGGACGCGTGCCGCTGCTCTCCGATCCAGCTCTGCCGCATGTGCAGTATGTGCTGGTGAAGAAATCCGCCCGCCGTCTCTACCTGATGAACGGGAATCAGGTGGTGCGTTCCTTCCGCATCCATCTGGGTCTGATGCCGAACGGACCGAAGGAGCGCTCCGGGGACTACCGCACGCCGGTCGGTTGGTACCACCTCGTGCGGCGCGACCCGCGCAGCGAGTTCTTTCTCTCGATCCAGATTTCTTACCCGAACCGTGCCGATCGTGCCCGCGCCCGTGCGCACCATTGGCAGCCAGGTGGACAGATCATGATTCACGGGCTGCCGAACCATCTGCACAGTCCGCTCTCGTACTATCTGCACAGCGACTGGACAGACGGCTGCATCGCGGTGTCGGATGCCAACATGATGCAGATCTGGATGATGACGCGTGACGGCATGCCCATCGATATCCAGCCTTGAGGCGGTGCGCGCTATCTGATGGAAAATCACGACTCCGAACCTGAGTTCATCGAAGCACGCGTTCATCCCCGCGGCAGTCTCGAGAACCTCTCGCAAGAGGAAATTGCCAAGCTGCTCGACTCCGGGCAGGGTGGCCTGTATTCCCTGTTTCGCAAGTGCGCCCTGGCGGTGCTCAACAGCGGCGCGAACACGGACAACGCAAAAGAAATCTTCGACCGCTTCCGCGACTTTGACATCCGCATCATGCGCCAACCCTGGGGCGTGCGGCTCGAGATGCATCACGCACCGGCCGCTGCGTTCGTCGACGGGCAGATGATCCGCGGCATCAAGGAACATCTGTTCGCGGTGCTGCGCGACGTGGTGTTCACCTCGAACGAGATCATGGCCTCGGGCCGCTTTGATCTCGGGGATTCCGCGGCGATCACCAACGCCGTGTTCCACATCCTGCGCAATGCGCAGCTGCTCGAGTGTCGAACGCATCCGAATTTAGTGGTCTGCTGGGGTGGGCATTCCATCGGTGGCGAGGAGTACAAGTACTCCAAACGCGTCGGCTACGAACTCGGTCTGCGCGGGCTTGATGTGTGCACCGGCTGCGGGCCGGGCGCCATGAAGGGGCCGATGAAGGGCGCGACCATCGGACATGCGAAGCAGCGCATCGCGCAAGGGCGCTATATCGGCATCACCGAGCCCGGCATCATTGCCGCCGAGCCGCCCAACCCGATCGTCAATCACCTGGTCATCATGCCGGACATCGAGAAGCGCCTGGAGGCCTTCGTGCGCTTCGGGCACGGCATCGTCGTGTTTCCGGGCGGGGCGGGTACGCTGGAGGAAATTCTCTATTTGCTCGGCATCCTGCTCGATCCGCGCAATCGGGAGCAGCCCTTCCCGGTGGTGCTCACCGGGCCGCGCACGAGCGCGGCGTATTTCGAGCAGATCCGCCATTTCATCCGCGGCATCCTTGGTGAGGCGGCGCTCGAGCGGCTGAAGATCATCATCGACGACCCGGCCGAAGTCGGTCGATACATGGTGCGCGGCATCCAGTCAGTGCGGGATTTTCGCCACCGCATGAAGGATTCGTACAACTTCAACTGGCTGCTCTCGGTTCCGCCGCAGTTCCAACATCCGTTCGCCGTGACCCACGAGTCGATGCGTGCGTTGGAGCTCGGCCGTGATCAGCCCGTGCATGCGCTTGCGGCCAACTTGCGGCGCGCCTTCTCCGGGATCGTCACCGGCAACGTCAAGGAACACGGTATTCATGCGATCGAGCGACTCGGACCGTACGAACTCGCCGGTGACCCGAAAATCATGCGGTTGCTCGACGATCTGCTCTCGGCGTTCGTCGAGCAGGGCCGCATGAAGCTGCCGGGCAGTGTCTATCGTCCCGTATACCGCCTGGTGGGCTAGCTGTGCTCCAGCCTGAGCACCATGCGCGGATGGCGTATGACATAATGACGAGTGATGTTGCATAACGTTGCCGCCGCATGTCGCGAGAAAGGACGCCTGTGAACCAGTACCTGCGCACGGAGCGGGCGGGTCGTACCCTGAGGACTGGTTGTCCGAGGTGCGTTCATGAGTTCATCTTTCAGGGAGCGCAGCGTTCCGCCCCCCGCTCCAGAGAAGACCGGCGGCAGCGCTGGCGCGGCCGGTACGCCCTCGGCGCCGTTTCCGAGCTGGCTCGACCGTGTGCAAAACGTCCGGGCGCGGCACGATGCGATCACCCGCAACCTCAATACCTGGTCGAACTACAAGAACTGGGCCGAGCGTGTGCGCACGGCCTGGAGCGAGGAGACGCCCGCGGCCGAGGACGCCGCCGCGTCGTTCACCGATCCTCCGGTGCCCCCGAATCACTGAGTGCAGGAGAGCGCTGATGGAACGCATCCTGCTCTGGTGGGATGAGCTCGACGACCTCGCGGCCGCGATGCGCCACCTCGTGCGCGCGGCACTCGAGGAAATCAGTGCCTTCCCGCCGCCGCCGGCCTGGGGCACGCTGATCGGGCAGTGGCTGCGCCTGCCGGCGTGAGACTCTGCGGGCCGCCGCCTGAGCGGTCCCGGGCGTAAGGTTTCGCGGCGGCCGGCAGTTGCCGATTGAAAATCGGCGGATCGCGCCCACAATGCACCGCTCCGGAATGATTCAGGAGCGGACCGTGACGAGCCCAGAGACCCCTTCGAGCCCAGCGACCGACCGTCAGACGCACGGCTTTCAAGCCGAGGTGCGCGAGCTGCTGAAGCTCATGATCCACTCCCTGTACAGCCACAGGGAGATCTTTCTGCGCGAGCTGATCTCGAACGCCTCGGATGCCAATGACCGGTTGCGCTTCGCGGCCATCGGCGTCCCCGCGCTGCTCGAGAGCGATCCGGAGCTCGCCATCCGCGTCGAGACCGATCCGGCCGCCGGAACGGTCACGATCACCGACAACGGCATCGGCATGACCCGTGAGGAGGCCGTCGCTAATCTCGGCACCATCGCCCGTTCAGGAACGTCGGAGTTCTTTCGCTCGCTCTCGGGAGACCAGCAAAAAGACGCACAGTTGATCGGGCAGTTCGGCGTGGGGTTCTACTCCGCGTTCATCGTGGCCGATCGTGTCGAGGTGCTCTCGCGCCGTGCCGGGCAGCCGGCGGCGGACGGTGTGCGCTGGGAGTCGCGCGCCGATGGGGAATTCTCGGTCGAGTCGGTGACGCGCGAGGCGCGTGGCACTACTGTCAAGCTATACCTGAAGCCAGAAGCGACGGAGTTCGCCGATCCGTTCCGGCTGCGCGCGCTGATCCGGCGCTACTCGGACCACATCGCCTTCCCGGTGCGCATGCCCAAGGAGGGTGAAGCGTCGCTCGAGGAGGAGACCGTCAACCAGGCCACGGCGCTCTGGGTGCGCCCGCGTGCCGAAATCAGTGACGAGGAATACCGCCAGTTCTATCAGCACCTGGCGCACGACTTCACCGATCCGCTCGCTTGGAGCCACAACCGCGTCGAGGGCAAGCGCGAATACACCAGCCTGCTGTTCATTCCGGGCCGTGCGCCGTTCGATCTGTGGCAGCGTGATGCGGTACACGGGCTGAAGCTGTACGTCCGGCGCGTGTTCATCATGGACGAAGCCGAGCAGTTTCTGCCCCTGTACCTGCGCTTCGTCAAAGGGGTGCTCGATTCGAACGATCTGCCGTTGAACGTTTCGCGTGAGCTGCTGCAGCGCGAACCGCAGGTCGATGCCATCCGTGGCAGTCTGACAAAACGCGTGCTCGACATGCTGGCGAAGCTCGCTGCGGACGAGCCGGGTCGCTATACCGAGTTCTGGAAGGAGTTCGGCACCGTTCTGAAGGAAGGCATTGGCCAGGACATCGCGAACCGAGCGGCGCTGCTGCCGCTGCTGCGCTTTGCGAGCACGCACGAGTCGGGTGATGAACCGGTGGTGAGCCTGGCGCAGTACGTTGCGCGCATGAAGGCCGGCCAGGAACGCATCTATTTTGTTACCGCCGAGAGCGTCGCGGCCGCGCGGCGCAGCCCGTACATCGAGCAGCTCGCCGAACGCGGCATCGAGGTGCTGCTGCTCGGGGAGCGGATCGATGAGTGGATGATGAGCCAGATCGAGCAGTTCGAGGGCAAGCGATTCAAGGATGCCTCGCGCGGTGAGCTCGAGCTCGGCCCGCTGGAAAGTGACGCCGAACGGCAAGAGCGCGACGCAGCGCTGAAGGAGAGCAAAGGGCTGCTGAAGCGGGTTAAGGATGCCGTCGGGGCGCGCGTGACCGAGGTGCGCCTCAGCACGCGATTGAAGGACTCCCCGGCCTGCCTGGTGCGCGGCGAGCAGGAACTCGGTGCCAGTATGCGCAAGATTCTCGCCGCGGCCGGACAGAAGGTGCCCGACAGCATCCCGGCGCTCGAACTCAATGCCCAGCATCCGCTGGTGAAGTACCTCGACGGCCTCACGGATACCGGAAGGTTCGAGGCGCTCTCGCTGCTGCTCTACGAGCAGGCCGAACTCGCCGAGGGTGGAGAGCTCGGTAACCCGGCGGATTTCGTCCAGCGGCTGAACCGCCTGCTGGTGGAGCTGGCGGCCGGGCACTGCGCATGAAGCCGCCGCACGCCGAACGGCTCGTGATCAGCGGGCCAGCGGGCGACATTGAGGCCGTGGTGGAGACGCCGTTCGCCACGGCGGCCGGGCCTGCCGCGCCGACGGCATTCGGTGTGGTGTGCCATCCCCATCCGCTCTACGGCGGGACGCTCGACAATAAAGTCGTCTACACCCTGGCGCGCGCTTTCGAGGAATGTGGTGCCCCCGTGGTGCGCATTAATTTCCGCGGTGTTGGTTCGAGCGCGGGGCATTACGACGAGGGTCGGGGCGAGACGGACGATGCGCTCGCGGCGATCGCCTACGGGCGCGCGCGCTGGCCCGGGGCGTTACTGTGGCTGGCTGGCTTCTCCTTCGGAGCCGCTGTCGCGGTGCGCGCCGCCGCGCAAGCTGTGCCGGCGCGGATGGTGCTGGTGGCGCCCGGGGTGACTCGAGTGGTGATGCAGGGGGTACCCGCGCCGCAGTGCCCCTGGATGCTGATCCAAGGTGATGCAGACGAGGTCATTGAGCCGCAGGAGGTGTTCCAGTGGGCGGCGCGCCAGTCGCGTCCGCCAGTGCTCCGCACATTCTCAGGCGCGGGGCACTTCTTCCATGGACGGTTGCACGAGTTACGCCAAGAAGTCGTGCAGTTCATGAGTGCCGCCACTTAGGCGGCGAGCGGCGCCGTAAGCGCCGAGAAATGAACGGGGTTCGCTCCGCGAACCCCGTCGAACCTTACGGCTCAGCGTGATCAGGAATTGACCATCGCCTTGAGGTTCTTCAGCGGCATCACACGGACCTTCTTGCTGGCCGGCTTTGCCTTGAACATCATCTTCTCGCCCGTGAAGGGGTTGACGCCTTCGCGTGCCTTCGTGGCCGGCTTCTTCACGACCTTCATCTTCAGCAGACCCGGCATGGTGAACAGGCCGTTGCTGCGCAGGCTCTTCTTGATCACGCCGTTCAGCGAATCGAACACGCTGCCGACCTGCTTGCGCGAGAGCCCCGTGTCTTTGGAAATTTGAGTCAGGACTTCCGACTTGGTCGGAGCGCTACCCTTTTTCGCCATATTGCGCCACTCCTCGAATAAATGAATGTGCGTGCTGTTGTGCAGCGACGCAAAGCTAAGAATCGCCGCGGAAAATAGCACATAAGCGCACCTGCGCAATGGCTTTTTTTGCTTACACGAGTGCCGAAAGGGCTTTTTTCAAAGGGTTTTGCGTCGCGTGCTGTTCTGCGGGTCAGATTTCGGCGAAGAGTTGTGCCGCCGCCGCCGCCCCGTCCCGGATCAAAACCTCTTTGTCGCGGCTTTTCAGGCCGCGAAGCAGCGAAACGTGCGTCTTAGGCACGCCAAGTGCATGTGCGAGAACGCGTATGAGTCGATCATTGGCGGCGCCGTCGACGGGCGGTGCGCTGACCCGCACGAGAACTCTGCCGTCGCGCCACCCGTCGATGCCTTCACGCGAAGATCGTGGCTGAATCCGAATGTGCAGCACACAGTCGCTGCCGCGAATTTCCAACCCGTTCCGAGCCTTGGCAGCGTTGGTTGATGTGTCGTGCATGGCGCGGTTCAGTTTCGCCACGCGCGCTGCACCTCAGGTCCGCAGCAGGATCAGCAGCGCCTGGATGAGGATGCACACCCACAGCGGTGACAGATCGATACCGGCGATTGCCGGAATGAGCCGGCGGAACGGGCGCAGGACCGGCTCGCACAGCGTGGCGAGCAGGGACTGCAGGGGTGAGTAACCGCCGGGAGCGACCAGGCTGAGCAGCGCATAGAGGACGATGGCGTAAAAATACGTCCACAACCCCATGCGCACGAGGTCGAGCGCGACCGCGTGTACCCAGAACCAGGGACTGGCGCGGATGATCCCCTCGAAGGCGAATTTTGCGGCGACCTGCAGCACCGCGAGCAGGACGACGGCCACCACGGAGGCCGTATCGACCTTCCCGACCGGCGGCAGCACGCGCCGCAGCGGCATGATCAGCGGATTGGTGAGGCGGACGATCGCCTGGCAGAGCGGGTTGCGGAAGTCCGCGCGGGCCAGCTGCAGCAGCAGTCGCGCCAGCACGACGAACAAGGCCAGTTCGAGCAGAGTTTCAATGATGTAGATGAGGGCGCTCATGTCGGTATCCGCGGGGCCGCTCAGGCGGCCCCATACTGATCGGCCAGTTCCCGGCTGCGCTGCGCTGCCGCGGCGACCGCGCGCGAGACGATCTGATCGAGGCCCGCCGTGGCGAAGGTGCGCAGCGCCGCCTCGGTGGTGCCGCCCTTGGAGGTGACCTCGGCGCGCAACTGCGCGAGATCGCCGTCGCCGCTGCAGGCGAGTTCGCCGGCGCCGTGCAGCGTCCCCACGCTGAGTGCGCGTGCGGCCTGCGCGCTCAGCCCGAGCGCGGTGCCGGCCTCGGCCATCAACTCGGCCAGCAGGAAGAAGTAGGCCGGTCCGCTGCCGGAGAGCGCCGTGACCACATCGAGTGCCGCCTCGGACTCGACCCGGACCACCTCGCCCACCGAGCGCAGGACGCGCTCGGCGAGCTGCGCGTGCGCCGCGGTGATGCCCTCGGGCACATACAGTCCGGTGACGCCCGCGCCGAGCAGTGCCGGCCGGTTGGGCATGGCGCGCACCACCGGCACCTCGGGCCCGCACCACTGCTGCAGGGCCGCCACGCGGATGCCGGCGGCGACGCAGACCACCAGCGGCCGGGTGCGCGCGAACGTCTCGGCGAGCGGCTGCAGCACTTCGCTCACGTGCTGCGGCTTCACCGCCACGACGACCACCTTGGCCGTGCGCACGGCGGCGGCGTTGTCGGTCGTGGCCACGAGGCCGAATTCGCGTTCGAGCGTCGCACGGGCCGCCTCGCCGCGCTCACCCACGGTGAGCCGCTCAGGGCGCAAGCCCTGGCGCAACAGCCCACCGATCAGGGCGCGGCCCATGTTGCCGCCGCCGAGTACCGCCAGATCGAGGTGATTCATAGACGGAGGATTGTAGCGGCTGGCGCGCAGCACCGCGCTGCCTTCATGCGCCTACCGGCCGCGCGCCGAACAGGGCGGTGCCGACGCGCACGATGGTCGAGCCCTCGAGGATGGCGGTCTGGAAGTCCGAGCTCATTCCCATCGAGAGCGTATCGAGCGCTGCGCCCTCGGCGTTCAGTCCGTCCCGCAGCCGACGCAACTGCGCGAACCAGGCGCGCTGGCCCGCCGGGTCGCTCTGCGGCGGCGGGATGCACATCAGTCCGCGCAGACGCACTCGCGCCAGCGCCGCGACCGCGGCGGCGAGCGCGGGCAGTTCCGCCGGCGTCACGCCGGCCTTGGTGCTCTCGCCGGCGAGATTGACCTGCAGGCAGATGTTCAGGGGCGGGGCATGTACCGGGCGCTGCAGCGCGAACCGCTCGGCGATATGCAGTCGATCGACCCCGTGGACCCAATGAAAGCGTTCGGCGATCGGGCGCGTCTTGTTCGCCTGCAGCCGCCCAATGAAGTGCCAGGTGAGCGGCAGGTCCTCGAGCGCCTCGAGCTTCTCGAGCGCTTCGTTGAGGTAGCTCTCGCCGAAGTCCGTGAGCCCCGCGGCGAAGGCGGCGCGCACCGCCTCGGCGGGCTGAGCCTTGGACACGGCCAGAAGTGTGATGTCGGACACATTTCGTCCGGCACTCGCCGCTGCGGTGGCGATCTCGGCGCGCACCGACTGCACGCGCTCGGGCAAATTCTGCGAAGCCCTTATCATATGGATGACCGAACCCCTCCGTTATACTGCAACGACCGGTCCGGCGCAGACAGCGCCCCACCCGACTCCGCTACGGAGACCCGATGGTCGATATCGCGCAATTGCTGGCCTTCGCCGTCAAGAACAACGCCTCCGACCTGCACCTGTCGGCCGGCGTGCCGCCCATGATTCGCGTCGACGGCGACATGAAGCGAATCAATATGCCGCCGCTGGCGCACAAGGAAGTGCACAGCATGGTGTATGACATCATGAACGACAAGCAGAGGAAGGCATTCGAGGAGTTCTTCGAGACCGATTTCTCCTTCGAGATCCCGAAGTTGGCGCGCTTTCGCGTCAACGCCTTCAACCAGAACCGCGGCGCCGGCGCCGTGTTCCGCACGATTCCCTCGAGCATCCTCTCGCTCGATGACCTGAACGCGCCGAAGATCTTCCGCGACCTGTGCATGCTGCCGCGCGGACTGGTGCTGGTCACCGGCCCGACCGGCTCGGGCAAATCGACCACGCTCGCCGGGATGGTCGATCACTGCAACGACAACCGGCCCGATCACATCATCACGATCGAGGACCCGATTGAATTCGTGCATGAATCTAAGCGCTGCCTGGTGAACCAGCGCGAAGTGCACCGCGACACGCTCGGCTTCAGCGAGGCGCTGCGCTCGGCGCTGCGCGAGGATCCCGACGTGGTGCTGGTCGGGGAAATGCGCGACCTGGAGACGATCCGCCTGGCGCTGACCGCCGCGGAGACCGGCCACCTGGTATTTGGCACGCTGCACACGAGTTCGGCCGCCAAGACCATCGATCGCATCGTCGATGTGTTCCCCGCCGCTGAGAAGGACATGGTCCGCTCGATGCTCTCGGAGTCGTTGCGCGCGGTGATCTCCCAGACGTTGCTGAAGCGCATGGGGGGCGGCCGGGTCGCGGCGCACGAAATCATGATCGGCACCCCGGCGATCCGCAATCTGATCCGTGAAGGCAAGATCGCCCAGATGTACTCCTCGATCCAGACGGGCCAGGCCTCGGGTATGCAGACGCTCGATCAGTGTCTGGCCGAACTGCTCGCCAAGGGCCAGGTGAGCAAGGAAGAGGCCCGCTTCAAGGCCCAGAACAAGGACAGCCTGTGAGGCCGCCCCGAGCACCTCAACCGTGAACCGCAGGGGTAATGCCTGATGCCCATGGACCGCGATCAAGCCATCAAGCTGATCCATGATCTGCTGCGGCGTATGGTCGAGCGCAAGGCCTCGGATCTGTTCCTCACGGCGGGCTTTCCGCCGGCGCTGAAGATCGACGGCGAAGTGCGACCGCAGAGCGAGCGGGTGCTCACCGCCGAGCAGTCCGCCACGCTGGTGCGCTCGCTGATGAACGACCGTCAGACGCGCGAGTTCGACGCCACCAAGGAGAGCAATTTCGCGATCGGGCCGCCGGGCATCGGGCGCTTTCGCGTCAGTGCCTTCATGCAGCAGAGCGCCGCCGGCTGCGTCATCCGCATGATCAATGCCAAGATCCCGAGCTTCGAGGATCTGGACCTGCCGCCGATTTTGAAGGAACTCTCCCTCTCCAAGCGCGGACTCGTGGTGGTGGTGGGCGGCACCGGTTCGGGCAAGTCGACGACGCTCGCGGCCATGATCGGCTACCGCAATGAGAAGACCCGCGGGCATATTGTCACCGTGGAGGATCCGGTCGAATTCATCCACCAGCACCGCGGCTGCGTCATCACGCACCGCGACGTCGGCGTCGATACCGAGTCCTGGCAGATCGCGCTGAAGAACGTCCTGCGCCAGGCGCCGGACGTCATCTACATCGGTGAGATTCGTGACCGCGAGACGATGGAATACGCGGTGCAGTTCGCCGAAACAGGCCACTTGGTGTTCTCGACTCTGCACGCGAACAACGCCAACCAGGCGCTCGATCGCATCATCAATTTCTTCCCCGACGAGCGGCGCGAGCAGCTGTTGATGGACCTGTCGCTGAACATCCGCGCCTTCGTCTCGCAGCGCCTGGTGCCGCGCGAGAGCGGCTCGGGCCGCATCGCCGCGATGGAAATCATGCTCAACTCACCGCTGATTCAGGATCTGATCTTCAAGGGTGAGGTGGTCAAGATCCGCGACGTAATGGCCCGCTCGAACCGCCTCGGCATGAAGACGTTCGACCAGTCGCTGTTTGAGCTGTACGAGGCGGGGTTCATCTCTTATGAGGATGCGCTGCGCAATGCGGACTCGAAGAATGAGCTGCGCCTGCGCGTGAAGCTCGAGAGTCATCGTGACGCTCCTTCGCTTGATGAGGCGAGCCTGGCGATCATGGACGAGCAGGAGGATCGGCCGTCATGAGCGTTGCGTCCAGCGCGGAACCGTTCGAGTCCGGGGCCGAGCCGCGCGCCGATGAGGCGACGCTGCAGATCAACACCAAGCCGTTGTTCAAGCTGATGGTCGAGCGGCGCGCGTCCGACCTGTTCTTTACCAGCAACGCGCCGATCAAGATTAAGATCGAAGGGCAGATCTACCCGATCAACAAACAGGTGCTGAGTCCGGCGATGGTGCGCCAGGCGGCGCTGGCATTGATGAGCGCTGAGCAGCGCGAGGAGTTCGCTCGCGAGCTTGAGCTCGATTTTGCGATTTCCGAGCCGGGCCTCGGCCGCTTCCGCGTCAACGTGTTCATGCAGCGCGGCTCCCCGGCGGTGGTGCTGCGCTATATCACCGCGGAGATGCCGCGGTTCGAAGCGCTGGGGTTGCCCGAGGCGGTCGGACAGCTCGCCCAGCACAAGCGTGGCCTGGTGCTGGTGGTGGGCGCGGCCGGATCGGGGAAGTCCACGACGCTCGCGGCCATGGTCAACCTGCGCAACGAGACCGCCTCCGACCATATCCTCACCATTGAGGATCCGGTCGAGTTCCTGCACACCAACAAGCGCTCGATCGTCAATCAGCGCGAGGTGGGCAGCGATACGAAGTCGTTTGCGCGTGCGCTGCGCGGTGCGCTGCGCGCCGCCCCGGATGTGATCCTGGTCGGGGAGGTCCGCGACCGCGAGAGCATGGAGGCGGCGATCCACCTTGCTGGCACTGGGCATCTGGTGCTCGCGACGCTGCATGCGAACAACTGCGCCCAGACGCTCGATCGCATCATCAATATGTTTCCGCCCGAGCAGCACGCGCAGATCTTCCTCGACCTCTCGCAGTACCTGCGCGGCATCCTCGCGCAGCGCCTGGTGATGGGCAAGGACGGGCATCGGGTCGCGGCGGTTGAGGTGATGATCAATACCCCGCACATCGCGGACCTGATCAACAAGGGCGACGTGGTCGGAGTCAAGGAGGCGATTGCGGCCAGCGCCGAGCAGGGGATCCGCAGCTTCGATGCGGCGCTGCACGAGCTGTACAAGGAGGGTCGGGTCGAGCTGGCCAACGCGCTCGCCAATGCCGACTCACGCGCCAATCTCGAGGCGAAGATCAACTTCGGCTGATGTTCCGTGCGGCCCCAGAGAGCGCCGCCGCTCAGAACACCTGCAGCGCCTCGAAGACCGGACCGTCGACGCACACCCGCTTCATCGCATCCCCCTCTGCGGTACGGACCCGCACCGTGCAGCCGGCGCAGCCGCCGACGCCGCACGCCATGAATTCCTCGAGGGACACCTGGCAGGGCAACGCGTAGCGGCGGGCGAGCTGGGCGGCAGCTGCCAGCATCGGGGTCGGTCCGCAGGCAAACAGCTCCACCTCGGCGAGCGCGGCAGAGGGCAGCGAGCCGAGCCATTCCCCGGCCAGTTCGGTGACGTAACCGTCGAAGCAGCCCGGAAATCCCGCCCGGCTCGCCAAGCGGCTCGGGATGTCCCACGCTTCGAGCAACGGCATGCTGGCGATGGTGCCCGCCGGCATGCCCGGCACCACCAGCGTGGAGGGCCGCGGATGGAACGGGAAGGGAATCTCCGAGCCCATGAGCACCAGCGGCCGCCACGGCTCGGGGCTGGCGCACAGACGTTCGGCGAGGAAGATCATCGGCGGAATGCCGACTCCCCCGCCAATCAACACGGTGCGCGGTCGTTCCCGGTGGGCCGTGAACGGCCTGCCAATCGGGCCGATGATGCTGACGGTCTCCCCCGGTGTGCGCCCCGCCAGGGCGCGCAGGCCGGGCCCGACGATCTTGTAGAGCACTTCGATCCAGCCGGCCTCGCGATCGGCACGCATGATCGAGAGCGGTCGACGCATGGGGATGGACGGATCACAGGTCAGGTGCACGAAGCTGCCCGGTTCGGCCCGTCGGGCGCAGGCCGGCGCCTGCAGGCGCAACACGAACTGCTCGCCCTCGTACGCGCTCTGGCGCACGATCCGTGCATCTTCCAGGTGCAGTGTGCCGCGGTCGGCGTGACTCATACCGTGCTTCTCCAGGCGAGCACCTCGGCAAGCACCGCCATGCGCACGGCGACGCCGTTGCGCACTTGGTCGCGGATCACCGAACGCGGACCGTCGGCGACCTCGGAGGCGATCTCGATGCCTCGGTTCATCGGCTGCGGGTGCATGACGATCGCATCCGGACGGGCGAGCGCGAGACGCTCGGGGGTCAGTCCGTAGCTGGCGTAGTACCGGTCGGCATCGGGCAGTTCGGCCTGGGCCATGCGCTCCTTCTGGATGCGCAGCATCATCACCACGTCGGCCTGCGGCAGGGCGCTCTCAAGCCGGGTGTGGCGCGAGCACCCCTCGAACTCGCCCGCCGGCGGCATCAGCGCTGGCGGCGCAACGATGCGCAGGTCCGGCACGCCGAGGGCGCGAAACACATGCCAGGCGGAGCGGGCGACCCGCGAGTGGCGCAGGTCCCCGACGATCGCGATGCTCAGCGTATCGAAGCGCTGCTTGTGCTGGCGTACCGTCAGCGCATCGAGCAGGCCCTGGGTCGGATGGGCCACATGCGCTTCGCCTGCCGAGAGAATGCTGACGTGATCGGCCACATGCGCGGCCACCGTCGCGGGTACGCCGATCTCGGCATCGCGAATCACCATCGCATCGACGTGCAGCGACTGCAGGGTATAGACGGTATCGAGCATGCTCTCGCCCTTGACGCGCGAGGACAGCTGTACCTCCAGGTTCACCACGTCCGCCCCGAGACGCTTGGCGGCCAGTTCGAATGACACCCGGGTACGGGTCGAGGGCTCGGTGAACAGGTTCGCCACCGTGCAGCCGTTGAGCACGCGGCTCGCCGGCGGGCGCGCCCCGAGCGGGCGCACGAAGCTCTGGGCGCGCTCGAGCAGGCGCTCAAGGAGCGGGCGCGGCAGATGCTCCAGGGTGAGCAGATGACGCAGCGAGCCATCGGTGCGGAACTGATCGTTCATGCGGTCTCCGGGACAGGGCTGCGTTTCGGCTCGATCCGCGACCGCCGGCAGGCGGGCAGCAGTGTGGGGTTCATGGCAGTTCTTCTCCAGGCTCTCCGGACAGCCAGCGCTCGAGGATGATCGCGGCCGCGGCGCTGTCGATGTGTTCGCGGCGCACCCGCCGCCGCTCGCCCCGTGCGCGCCGTTCCTTCAGCGCCTCAGCGGCTTCCAGGGAGGAGAAGCGCTCGTCGATCAGACTCACGGGCAGCGTGAAACGGCGCTTGAGCTCTTGGGCGAAGCGCCGCGCGTGCGGCAGCAGAGCACCGGCGGTACCGTCAGCATTATACGGGGCGCCGACCACCGCACGGTCGGGATTGAACGCACGCACCTCACGCCCGATCGAGTCCCAGTCCGGTGCGCCGTCGCGCGCCGCCGCGGCGGGCCGCGGTGCGGCCCGGCCGGTGAGGGTGTCGCCGGTGGCGATGCCGATGCGTGTGAATCCGAAATCGAAGGCGAGGACGCGCAGGATCGGTTCAGGCATGTCCGGCGGTCGGGCTGAGCTGGCCGACGCTGATACCGAGCAGGTCCCAGGCTCCGCTCCAGCGTTGCTCAAAGGGCAGTTCGAAGACCACTCGGGCATCGACCGGTACCGACAGCCAAGCGTTCTGTAGGATCTCGCGCTCGAGCTGCCCGGAATCCCAGCCGGCATAACCGAGGGCGATGAAGGCGTCCTCGGGACCCTCGCCTCGCGCCATCGCGGCCAGCACGTCGCGCGAGGTGGTGACCTGGATGGTTTCTGACACCCGGTGCGTATGATCCCAGTGACCGCCCGGTCGGTGCAGGACGAAGCCACGGTCGGTGTGCACCGGGCCGCCGCGCAATACGGGCTGCTCGGCGAGGCGCTCGCTTGAGGCGGTGAGCTGCATTTGCGAGAACACGTCCGCGAGGTGCATCGGCAGGGGCTTGTTCAGCACGATGCCGAGCGCGCTGCGATCTGTATGCTCGCAGACGAGTACCACGGCCTGAGAGAAGTTCGGATCGGCCAGCGAGGGCATGGCAATCAGCAGGTGATTGGTGAGGTTGGCCACGCCAGCCGCTTCGCTCTGCGTGCCACGGCGGGCATTCCCGGAGGCACTGCCTCGCCCGGCCTGCACCTCGGGCGCACCGTCGCGGCCCGGTTTGCTGCTCTGCTCGCTCATACCCTCAGTATGGGGACGGTGGGCGTGCGGCTCAAGGCATGCGCACCGAGCCGCGCATCCGGCCGTCCTCAAACTGCCACTCGTAGGTAAAGCGCAGCATCCGGTAGCGCTGCGCGAGGTTGGGCGGGAACGGCTCGAAAGGACTCGCCAGGCGCAAAATGGCGAGCGCCGCCTGATCGAGCGCCGGGTCGCCGCTCGAGCGGCGGATCACCGCGCGGACCAGCCGGCCGTCGGCGTCGATCGCCACCTCGATCACCGGGTTGGCGTGGGCGGCCTGCCGCGCGGCCACAGGGAAGTTCAGTGTGCCGATGCGCTCGACTTTACGCCGCCACGCCACCAGGTAGGGCGCGACGATCGCCGAGCGCGTGTCGGGACTGACCCACAGTGCGCGTTTTGGGCCGCTGAGGTGCACCGGGCCACCCGTGCGCGCCCCGCGCGCACCATCGGCGCCCGCGGCGAGCGTCCCGGCGAACGATCCGGGCGCGCTGCTGATGCGGTACGTGACGCGGGTGCTCCAGGCGGTCGTGGTCAGCACCCGCTCGGTCCCGCCGTGCGCCGGGCGGCCTGGCGGCGCCGAGCGGTGCGGCCCGCCCTCGGCGCTCGCCGGTGCTCCGGTCCGCAGTGCCGGGGTGTTCGGCTGTACATCGCGGCGCGTATTGCCCGAGCCCAGTTGCGTGCGCTGCGCGAGGTAGGCCGCCGTCGGGTTGTGTGCGGCGCTCGGTAGCTGATCCGAGACCAGCAGTACGCGCAGTCCTGGCGCACCGCGCCCCGCGGCGAGCGGGCTGTTGAACGTCACCCCGAGAATGAGCAGCCCGTGCAGCAAGGCTGCCAGGAACAGCATCGCCATCAGTCGCTCGCGCGGGGTACGGGCGGCCTGGGCCGAAGCGGACTGCAGGCTCATCGGCGCACGATCACCGCTCGGGGCTCGCCAGGCGCTGCTCGATCGCCGCCATCAGCCGTCCGCCGATGTCGATCGGGTATTTCTTTTCGATTTCGCGGATGCCGGTCGGACTCGTGACGTTGATCTCGGTGACGAACTCGCCGATCACATCGAGACCGACGAACAGCATGCCGGCCGCCGCGAGGGTCGGGCCGATCTCATTGGCCAGCCAACGCTCCCGCTCGTTGAGTTCGCGGACTTCGGCGCGGGCGCCGGCGGCGAGATTGCCGCGGTTGTCGTGCGGCAGCGGGATGCGCGAGAGCGCATAGGGCAGCGGCTGTCCATCGATCAGCAATACGCGGGTGTCCCCACCGGTGGCGATCTGCGGCAGGTAGCGCTGCGCGATCGCAAAGCGCTGGCCGTAATCGGTGAGTGTCTCGAACACCACGCCGCGGTTCTTGTCTTGCGCCTCGAGCACGAAAATCGAGCGTCCGCCCATGCCGTGCAGCGGCTTGCAGACGATCTTGCCGTGCTCGGCGAGGAAGGCGCCCATGTCGCCCATGTCGCGCGTGATCAGAGTCGGGGCGCAGCACTGCGGGAACCAGGCCGTGTAGACCTTCTCATTCATGTCACGCAGCCCGCGCGGGCGGTTCACCACCCGCGCCCCCTGCAGCTCGGCCCGCTCCAGGATATAGGTCGTGTAGATGTATTCGGTGTCGAACGGCGGGTCTTTGCGCATCAGGATGCACTCCAGATCCCCGAGCCGCATCGTCTGCGGTTCGCCGAGCTCGAACCAGTGCTGCGGGTCGGCGGCGACCCTCAGCGCCCGGACCCGGCCCCAGGCGATACCCTCGCGCAGCCACACATCGCGCTGCTCCATGTAGTACAGGGACCAGCCGCGCGCCTGGGCGGCGAGCAGCATGGCCAGCGTCGAATCCTTGGCATAGTGAATGGCGTGGATCGGATCCATGAGCACGCCGAGACGGATGGACATGGTGGAATGATGCCAGCAGCGGCCCTGCCTGTCCGGGCCGGCTGCGCCGCGCGCACCGTTTGACCGGAACCGTGATGCAAGCAGCATGGCCAGGCCCAGGCCGATATGTTAAAAGAAAACCTGCGTCAGTTCTCGGGGCCCGCACAGCCAATGGCGCCGCTTCGGGTATTGCGTGTACGCTCGGGACTCGAGGCGGCAACCGCCATCGGGGCGGCCGTTCGAGCCTCACCATATAAGGAGTTGCGTGGCCGTGAACGCCAGCAACGAGAAACTCCAGGGCCTGAAGGTTCTGGTGATCGACGACAGCAAAACCATCCGCCGCACGGCGGAGACGCTTCTCGCCAAAGAGGGCTGTGAGGTCTACACGGCTATCGACGGTTTCGACGCGCTGTCGAAAATTGCCGATCACCAGCCGGATATCGTGTTCGTCGACATCATGATGCCCCGGCTCGACGGCTATCAGACCTGCTCGCTCATCAAGCACAACAAGGTCTTTCGCGCCATCCCGGTGATCATGCTGTCCTCGAAGGACGGCCTGTTCGACCGCGCCCGCGGGCGGATCGTCGGCTCCGAGCACTATCTGACCAAGCCCTTCACCAAGGATGAGCTGCTGAGCGCGATCGAGACGCATATCGGGAGATGACGGCCATGGCGCTGATTCTCATCGTCGACGACTCGCCGACGGAAGTGCACGTGATGCAGACGGCGCTCGAGAAGCACGGTTTTCGCACTGCCGCGGCCGGCGATGGCGCCGAGGGCGTGCGGCTTGCTCGGGAGATGAGTCCGGACCTGATTTTCATGGACATCGTGATGCCGGGCATGAACGGCTATCAGGCGACCCGGGCGCTGGTGAACGATCCGCGCACTCGGCAGATCCCGATCATCATGGTGACCTCCAAGGGGCAGGAGACCGACCGGATCTGGGGGCTGCGCCAGGGTGCGGTCGATTACATGGTCAAGCCCGTCTCGCCCGACCAGCTGATCGCCAAGGCGCGCTTGGCGCTCGCGAGTTGACGCACACACATGGTGTACCGTTGTTTTCACCTGCACGCCTGCGCACGGGCCGAGTGTCCCCATGAGTGAGGCGGTGTCGCTGCAGTCCCTGCGTGACCGGCCGTTCGAGCTGCTGAGTGAGCTCGAGCGGCGCGCCCGCGCCGTCTCGGCGCAGCCCGGCCAGGAGGGGGCCGCCGAGCGCGAGTGGGTCGGCGTGGCGCTGCGTATGGCCGGGGATTTATACCTGGTGGCGCGCGAGGAGACCCGCGAGGTGCTCGGCGTGCCGGCCGGCATGACCCGCGTGCCGGGCGCGAAGCTGTGGATCAAGGGGCTGGCGAATGTGCGCGGGCAGCTGCTGCCGATCATCGATTTGCGTCAGTTTCTCGGCAGCGGCGCCACGCCGATCAGCCGCAATACCCGGGTCGTGGCCGTAAATCACCGCGAGATCCCCGCCGGGCTGCTCGTCGATGAGGTGCTCGGATTTCGCCGCTTCGCCGAAGGGGAGTTCAGCGCCGAGGCGCCCCCGACCATGGCGCGCTGCGAGCGTTATCTCGCCGGGGCGTTCCGGCGCGGCACCGAGCAATGGCCGGTGCTCAGTCTGCGTGCGCTGCTCGAAAGTGCGGCATTTGCGGAGGCCGCGGCATGAGCGCGCAACCCGCACTGGCCGCACAGTCGCGGTTGCTCACCACGGTGCTCGCCGCTGGCGCCGGCCTGATGCTGCTCGCCGCGGCGGTGGCTTACTTTGCCGCCGGCAGCGCCGCTCCGGCCATAGCGCGCTTCGGGCCGCTCGCCCTGGCGCTGCTCGCGGCCGCCTTGCTCGGCGCCGGCATCGTGCTCGCCGGGCGCATAGAGAAGACGGTCCAGGACCAGCGCTTCGCCGCCGAGACCCAACGCAAGGAGAACGATCGGAACCAGCAGGCCATCCTGCGCCTGCTCGATGAGCTCTCGAGCCTCGCCGACGGTGATCTCACCGTGCAGGCGACCGTGACCGAGGAGATCACCGGAGCGATTGCTGATTCGATCAACTACGCGGTCGATGCGCTGCGCGGCCTGGTGACGACCATCAATCATTCGGCCATCCAGCTCGACAGCGCCGCACGCCAGACCCAGGCGCTCTCGCAGCACCTGGCCAAGGCGAGCAGCGCGCAGTCAAAGCAGATCGCCTCGGCTACCGAGTCCGCCTCGGGCATGGCCAACTCAGTGGCTGAGGTCTCCGGCAACGCCGAGCGGGCGTCCGACGTGGCGCGCCACTCGGTGGAGATCGCCCACAAGGGTGGCGATGCGGTGCGCCGCACCATCGATGGCATGAACGCCATCCGCGAGACCATCCAGGAGACCTCCAAGCGGATCAAACGACTCGGGGAAAGCTCGCAGGAGATCGGCAACATCGTCGAGCTGATCAACGACATCGCCGAGCAGACCAACATCCTGGCCCTGAACGCCTCGATCCAGGCGTCGATGGCCGGGGAGGCCGGACGCGGCTTCGCGGTGGTGGCCGATGAAGTGCAGCGGCTCGCCGAGCGTGCTGCCAACGCCACCAAGCAGATCGAGGTGCTGGTGCGCACCATTCAGACTGACACCAACGAGGCGGTGGTGTCGATGGAGCGCAGCACCACTGATGTGGTCGGCGGTGCGCTGCTGGCGGAGAACGCCGGCGCGGCACTCGATGAGATCGAGCAGGTCTCCAACCAGATCGCGAGCCTCGTTCAGAACATCTCCGGCAGTGCGCGCGCTCAGGCGAGCGGCGCGCAGAATATTGCGCGCAACATGCAGGTGCTGCGCGAGATCAGCGTACAGACCGCCGAGTCCACCAACGCCACCTCGGCGGCCATCGCCCAGTTGGCGGAACTGTCGGCGGGCCTGCGCCGCGCGGCGGCCGGGTTCCGCCTGCCCGGCGGCGCGCACCCGGGCGCCACGGGCGCGTACAAGCGCCCCGACGGTGTCGCGGCTGCCAGCCGTCCCGCCGCCGCCACCCCCGTCACCGCCGCGGGCGGTCACTGAGCCTACCGTCCGGAGCTGCTGGATGTCGGAAGTTGCCTCGCAGACGCTCGAGCTGGTCGGGCATGAACTCGCCCACACGCTGGGGGAGGCGCGCGCCGCCATCGAAAGCTACCTCGAGCAGCCGGACAACGTCACGCTGCTTGAGCGGTGCAAGCACGAGCTGCATCAGGCGCAGGGTGTGCTGCGCATGTTGGAGATCTACGGCGCGGCGCTGCTCGCCGAAGAAATGGAGTTGGTGGCCGATTACCTGCTCGCCACCTACGATGAGCGCAAGGGCCAGGCCGAGAGTCTCGATGCGCTGCTGCGCGCGCTGGTGCAGCTGCCGGGGTACCTCGAGCGCGTGCTCGCCGGCGGGCGCGACATCGCGCTCGTGCTGCTGCCGCTGCTGAATGACCTGCGGGCCGTGCGTGGCAGCGCGCTGCTGTCCGAGGGCACGCTGCTGCTTTTGAACCTGAAGTCGGACAAGCAGGCCCAGCCTCAGACTCCCGTCCCCGGGGAGCCGATCTTGAACGTCGAGCAATGGGCCCGACGGCTGCGCACCCAGTTCCAGGCCGGCCTCATCGGCTGGATTCGCGGCGAGCGCATCGAGCAGAACCTCGCCACGCTCGCCTCGGTCGCCGAGAAACTCGAGCGCTCTGCCACGCGCCAGCCGGTGTTCCAGCTCTGGTGGGTCGTGGGCGCGGTGATCGAGGCGCTGCGCGACGGTGGTCTCGAGGGCGGCGTGTCGGTGAAACGGCTGCTGGGACTGGCCGATCGCGAGATCCGCCGCCTCTACGAGCTCGGCGAGCCGCGCTACTGCCAGAGTCCGCCGGTCGACCTGCTGAACAACCTGCTCTACTACGTGGGCCGCTCCGCCAACGGCGGTACGCGCGTCGCGGCGGTGCGGGCCTCGTTCCGCCTGAGCGAGCTGCTGCCGGTGGATGAGAGCGTCGAGCAGGAGCGCGAGAGCCTTTCGGCACCTAACATCAAACTGATGCAGACCGTGGCGGTGGCGATCCGCGAGGATCTGGCCAAGGTCAAGGAGGTGCTGGAGCAGTTCGGACGGCGCGGCGGCAGTGATGGCGAGGAGCTGCGAGGCCAGGTCGCGCTGCTGCGCAAGATCGGCGATACGCTCGGGGTGCTCGGACTCGGCGCGCAGCGTGCCGCGGTGCAGGCGCAGACCGATCGCCTGGAGCGCATTCTCGGGGGCGCTGAGCCGCTCGGGGAAGGCGTGCTGGTGGAAGTCGCCGCCGCGCTGATCGCGGTCGAAGACCGGCTGGATGACAACCTGGTCGGCATGATCCTGCCGGTCGGTGGCCCTGAGCGCGACGCCTCGCAGGGCGATCGCGAATTCCAGCAGGTGCAGTCCGCGGTCCTGCGTGAGTGCATCCAGAACCTCGCCTGGATCAAGGAGGCCGTTACTCAGAGCATCGGCGGCTCGCCTGATCCGGCGGCGCTCGATAGCTGGCAGGGGCTGATCACGGGACTGAAGGCCGCGCTGCTGATGCTCGGCAAGGCGCGTGCGGTAGAGGTCGTCGAAGGCATTGCTACGCAGTTGCGCCGCATCATGCGGCCGGGCGCGGCCCCGGTGCCACCGGGCTGGCTCGATCGTCTGGCCGATGCGATCGTCAGCATCGAGTACTACATGGAGACGCTGCAGGCAGGGCGCAGCGACCCCTGGTATATGCTCGACAACGCTCAGTCGTGCCTGCAATACCTGGAGCGCGCGCCGCAGGCACTGCCGACGGCGCCCATCGAGCCGTCTGCGTTTGCCAAGACGGTGCTCATGACGCCGGGCGGGGAGACCCAGGCGGGTGCCACCATCCCGGATGTCCCGCTGGCGGCCGCCCCGCCACCCGTGGCGCTCACCGCGGCCTCGACCGCGAAGCTGGCGGCGCTCGCCGAAAGCGCCAGCCCGGAGCTGATCAAGCTGTTCGTCGAGGAGGCGCGTGAGGAGTTGGCGCGCATCCGGCGCCACTTCCCGCTGTGGGACCAGAATCCGCTCGATCGTGATTCGCTCGAGATCGTGCGCCGCGGCTTTCATACCCTGAAGGGCAGTGGGCGCATGGTGGGTGCGCGCGAGCTCGGCGAGCTCGCCTGGTCCGTCGAGAGCCTGCTCAACCGGTTGCTCGACAACACCCTGACGCGCAGCCCCGAGATCCTGGAGGAGCTGCGCGAGGCAATTGCCGCCCTGCCGCAGCTGATTGAGCATCTGGAGACCGGTCGCCCCGTGGCGAGCGACGTGGCGGGCATCACGGCCGCCGCGCACGCCATGGCCGCCGGCCGCGAGAGCGAACCGCCGCCGGGTCCCGCCGAGACCGTCGCGAGCGAAGCGGCGGTGCTCGATGCCATGCCGGCGGCCGCCGTCACCGGCATGGACGAGGCGCTGCGGGAGATCTATGCCCGCGAAACTGAAACCCACGTGGCCGCGATCCGCTCCTACCTCAAGAGTGAAGCGCAGGCGCCCGAGCCGCACCCACTGCCCGAGGATGTCTATCGGGCCTGCCACACGCTGGCGGGCAGCTCCAAGGCCGCGCAGGCGCGCCACGGCGTGCGGCTGGCCGAGCCGCTGGATCACTGGATCCGGCGTGCATTCACCAGCGGTGCCGGTCTGAGCAGCGCCGATTTGACGCTGCTCGCGGACTGCATGGGCGCGATGGAGACGGTGGCCGAACACCTCGAGGAACCCACCGGATACTTTGCCAGTCACCTGCTGCTGATCGAACGGCTAGGGGAGGCCGAGCATGCGCTCGATGAGCGTATCGCCGCGGCCGCGCCGGCGCAGGAAGAGGCTGCGGCCGTCACGGCGCCAGCGGCTGCGGCCCCGATCGAACGGCTCGCGCCGATGCCGTCGGTGGAGCCGGCCGTTGATTACGATCCGGAAGTTGCCGCGGTCTTCACCGAGGAGGCGCTGGAGTTGATCGAAGGATCCGAGCGCGCGCTCGGGGACTGGCGCTCGACGCCGGCCGATGCGCAGCGCGCGTTCGCGCTGAAGCGCGCGCTGCACACGCTCAAGGGCGGGGCGCGTATGGCCGGCATCATGACCATGGGCGATCTGTCGCACGAGCTCGAGACGCTCGTAGGCCAGGCCGAGAGCGGCGCGCTGAGCGCCGGCGAGACGGTGTTCGACGTCATCCAGGCGAGCCTCGATCATCTCGCCGGCATGCGCGAAGCGGTGGTCAATGGGCAGGCCGTGCCGCCGGCCCAGGCGATGATCGGGCGGATCCGCGCACTGACGCAGCCGCAGAGTGCGCCAAGCGTCGAGTCGCCGCTCGCCGCCCCCGAGGCGCAGGCCGTCCCCGAGGTATCCGAACCGGTGGCGATCGCGCGCGAGACGCCCGCGCCGCAGGTCCCCGAGATCGCGGCGCCTGATGAGCGCGGGGCACACGAGCCGCCGGTGTTGGTGCCAGCCGGCATTGAGGCGTTACCGCCGATCGTATTTGAGGCGCCGGCGGACGAACCGCAGGTGTTCGCCGAACGCATCGCACCGGTCGAGCTCGATCCCGAGGCGGTTCCGGTGCTGCAGCCCGCTGCGGCGCTTGAGCCGGCGGTCCTCGCCGAGGATCTGCCGCCGGTGTCAGCGGAAGCGTTGGCGAGCGAGCCGGATGCCGCGCCGCTCGCCGTGCCGCAGCCAGTGCCCCCGGGCCGCGAACCGGTCGCGCCCGCGGAGCGTCAGGAGATGGCGCGCGTCGATGCCGAGCTGCTCGACAAGCTGCTCAATGTCGCCGGCGAGGCAAGCATCGCGCGCTCGCGGCTCGACCAGCAGATCAGCTCCATTGATTTCAACCTCGGGGAGCTGTCGCGCACGGTCACGCGTCTGAAGGAGCAGCTGCGCAGCTTGGAGATCGAGACGGAGGCGCAGATCCTGCACCGGCATGAGCCGGACAGCGGCCACCGCGGCGATTTCGATCCGCTCGAACTCGACCGGTATTCCTCCATTCAGCAGTTCTCCCGAGCGCTCGCCGAGACGGCCAACGACGTGGCGAGCCTGCAGCAGCTGCTGGAGAATCTGACCAAGGATGCGCACACGCTGCTGCAGCAGCAGGCGCGCACCATGACGGAGCTGCAGAATGGCCTGATGCGCACGCGCATGGTCTCGTTCCAGCAGCATGTGCAGCGTCTCTCGCGCATCGTCCGCCAGGCGGCCGCCGATACCGGCAAGCGCGCCGAACTGATCGTCGAGGGTGCAGCCGGGGAACTCGATCGGCAGGTGCTCGAGCGCATGCTGCCGCCGTTTGAGCACCTGCTGCGCAACGCCGTGGTGCATGGCATCGAGGTGCCCGAGGAGCGTCTGCGCCGAGGCAAGCCACCGGTGGGGCGCATCGAGCTGCAACTGCGCCGCGATGGGGCGCAGGTGGTGGTGCGCCTCGCGGATGACGGGGCGGGCATGGACCTGCAGGCGATCCGCGCCAAGGGGCTCGCGCTCGGACTGATTTCCTCCGCAGGGGTGAGCGACGAGGAAGCCCTGCAGCTGATCCTCGAGCCGGGTTTCTCCACTGCCGGCAGCGTGACGCAGCAGGCCGGCCGCGGCGTCGGCATGGATGTGGTGGCCACTGAGATCAAACGCCTCGGTGGTGCGCTGCACATGAAGTCGCTCACGGGCGAGGGCAGTGAGTTCACGATCCGCTTGCCGTTCACCCTCGCGATCAGTCATGCGCTGATTGCGCGGGCGGGCGATGAACTCTATGCGCTGCCGCTGCCGACCGTCGAAGGGGTGTTGCGGCTGCCGCTTGAGCAGGTGAACCAGTATCTCGAGGCGGACTCCGCGCCGTTCGAGTACGGCGCGCAGCGCTACCGGTTCCAGCATCTGGCGGTCTTCATCGGCCTGCCGCCCTCGCCGCTGCCGAGCGAGGACACCACGGTGCCCGTGGTGCTGGTGCGAGCCGGGGAACATTCCACGGCAATCGTGGCCGACGAACTGCTCGGTAACCGTGAGATCGTGGTCAAGTCGGTCGGACCGCAGATCGCCGGTATCCGCGGTATCTCCGGGGCGACCATTCTCGGCGATGGCCGGATCGTCATCATTCTCGACATCGGCGCGCTGGTGCGCGCCGAGTGGCGTGGGCGCGGTCTGGTGCCCGCCGAGCGCGATCAGACCGACCGGCGCATCCTCGCAATGGTGGTGGACGATTCGATCACGGTGCGGCGGGTGACGCAGCGGCTGCTCGAGCGCAACGGCATGCGGGTGCTGACCGCCCGGGACGGCATGGACGCAGTTGCGCTGCTGCAGGATCAGGTACCCGACATCATCTTGCTCGACATTGAGATGCCGCGTATGGACGGCTACGAGGTGGCGGCGCATGTGCGCAACGATCCGCGGCTGCGCGCAGTACCGATCATCATGATCACCTCGCGGGTCGGGGAGAAGCATCGCGCACGGGCGATCGAGTTCGGTGTCGATGACTATCTCGGTAAGCCGTATCAGGAGACCGAGCTGCTCGAGGCGATCGCTCCGCTGGTCGAGCGCGCCCGCGGGACATACCGTGGCGAGGACTTCGGCGCGGCCGACTCGGCCGCGGCGCAGGGCGAGTGACGGGGGAACGATGGCCGAGAGGGTTCAGGAAATCTACAGCCTGCTCATTCCGCTCGCGGAAGGCCGGTTGCTCGTGCCGCGCGCCTGTGTTGCGGAGGTCGCCGGGCTGCCGGTTCCCTCCGAGATGACCGGCGCGCCGCCATGGTACATCGGCACGGTGCCCTGGAATGGCCGGGCGGTGCCGCTGGTGTCCTTCGAGGGGGTCTGCGGACGCAGCATTCCGCCGGGTTCGGGCCGCGCGCGCATGGTGGTCTTCGTGGGCCTGGGGACGCGCCTGGCGCATTTCGCCATCGTCTCGCAGGGGTTCCCGCAGCTGGTGCGGCTCAGTTCGGACGTGATCCGGCCGGGCGGGGCCACATTTCCCGAGCGCGTCCCGGTGCTCTGCCAGCTGCGCATGGCCAACGAGACACCGCTGGTGCCGGATCTGGAGCGCCTCGAGGCGCTGATTGCGGACGAGACGCGCTTCGCGGCCTGAGTCCGTGGAGCGGAGCGTGGCCGCGGGCGGGGCTTGAAAAACCGCTCAAGGTCCGGCGCGCGCAGCCGATGAGTATTTGAGAGGGATCGAATCGATCACCCCCGCATCGCGCGGGTCTTGCGGGCCATCGGCTGGGATGCCGTGCAGCCTCCAACGAACCCCCGTGCAGGACAGGTCCTCGGCGCCGTGTGAACTTCTCGGCTTTACCCGACTTCGTGGCGATTGGCGGACTGGTCGCCGTCTTCTGGACGCTGCTGCGCCGCACCCGCCAGAGCCGCCTGAATTTCTGGCTGGTCGGCTGGGTGCTGCTGCTCGTGCACATCATCGCGCTGTTCGTCGCCGCGAACACCCCTGGCAATGCCGATGGCGCCTATTCCGTGGCGGTCGCCATGCTGGTGGTGATTGCCAACATTTTTATGTGGGCGAGCGGCGAGCAGCTGGAGATCCGCGCCCGTACCCTCTCGATTGCGGTATTCAGCGCAGTCCCCGACGCGGTGCTGCTGAGCTGCGTGCAGTATGGCGTCAGTGCCCCCTGGGTGTACGCGGCAACGACCGTCGCCGGTGCCGGTTCGATGCTGTGGATGATGCGCGCCTGGCGCAGCGCAAACGGTCAGCCGACGCTGCGCTGGCGCACCTCGCTGGTGCTGACCGTCTATGCCGTGCAGGGCACGCTGCTCGCCTTCGGCCACCCGAATGAGGCGCTGACCTGGATGCTCACCTGGCATTACCTGGCGGTCGCTGCGCTGTACCGGATGACCGCGCCTCGAGCCTCGGCCAGCGTGCGCTTCACCATGATCAGCTTCATTGCGTGGGCGTTCGTGTTTCCGGCCGCAGACCTGATGGCGGTGCTCTGGCCGCACGCGCACGTCGATGCCGAGGTCTGGAACCTGCCGAAGTTCCTGGTCGCCACCGGCATGACCTTCACGCTGCTGGAGGAGCAGCTCTCGAAGGCCGAGTACGCCTCGCAGCATGATGCGCTCACCGGGTTGCCCAACCGGCGCCTGCTGGTGCGTCGTCTGCACGAGGCCATGGCGCGGGTGCAGGCGGCCGGTACCGATTTGGCGCTGGTGGTCATTGACCTTGACGGGTTCAAGGAGATCAACGACACCTTCGGCCATGCGGTGGGCGATGAGGTGCTGCAATGGGCGGCGGGACAATTCCGTACGCGGCTCGGGCCGCACGATGTGCTGGCGCGGCTCGGCGGTGATGAATTCGCGGTGGTACTCACCGAGCTGCAGGGGCGGGAGGCCGCCGAGCGGGTCGCGGCGGAGTTGCGCGGCGCACTGGCCGACGGTCTGATCATCCGAGGGCGTCAGCTCAGGCTCGGTGCCAGCGTCGGGTTCTCGTTGTATCCAGCCGACGGCGATGACGCGGATCGGCTGTACGCGGCGGCCGACCATGCGATGTATGAGCGCAAGCCGTATCGGCAGGACGCGGACGGGCCGGACGCGCTTGAAGCTCTCCCCGGTGCCTGAGACGGGCTGTTCACTCCAGCACTGCGCGCACGGGTGCGTGCAGCCGTCCGTTGCTCGCCAGCACTGAGGTCGTTTCCAGGGTGACTTCCCCGCCCGCGAGGTCGGTGAAGGTGCCGCCCGCTTCGCGCACGATGACCACCAGCGCGGCGATGTCGAGGATGTTCACGTCGGACTCGATCACCACCTCGAGCGCGCCGCGGGCCAGCAGGTGGTAATGCAGGAAGTCCCCGTAGCCGCGGATGCGGCTCACCTGACGGATCAGTGCGCCGAGCTTCGGCCACTGCGCTGAATGGGCGAGCGTCTTCAGATTGCCCGTCGAGACGATGCTGGCGGCCAGTTCCTGGGTGGGGCTGACGTGGATAGGACGATCATTCAGGTAAGCTCCCGCACCGTGCTCCGCCCAGGCGATCTCGCCGTAAGCCGGGGCGCTTGAGACGCCGAGCACCAGCCGCCCGCCGCGCAGCAGCGCGATCTGGGTCGAGAAGAATGGGCACTGGCGCACGAACGACTTGGTGCCGTCGATCGGATCGACCAGCCACACGCTCTCGGCACCGAGGTCGTGCTGACCGGTCTCCTCCCCGTAGAAGCCATGGTTTGGAAAGCGCCGCGCGAGGAGGGTGCGGATGGTCTCCTCGGCGCGCACGTCCGCCTCCGTCACGGGCGTCTGGTCTGCCTTGGTGCGGATCTCGAGGTTGCGCTGGTAGTAGCCGCTGATCACCTCGGCGGCGGCGCGTGCCGCCTCCAGGGCGGCTTGAAGTTCAGGTGAGGGCATGCGGCTCGGTCGGGTGAGGGGCCGTCAAATTGCCGCTCCGGGGCGCACCTGTCAATCGCGCGCTCTGGCACAATGCACCGCGAGGCGAACCATGGGCAATCGACTGAGCAAAATTTATACGCGTACCGGTGATGAGGGCACCACGGGCCTCGGCGACGGGACGCGGGTGCCCAAGGACAGCGCGCGGGTCGAGGCGTTCGGCACGGTCGATGAGCTCAACAGCGCCCTCGGCGTGCTGCTCGCGGTGCCGGGGTTGCCTGCGGCGGTGGGCGAGTGCCTGACCGAGGTGCAGCATCAGCTATTCGATCTCGGCGGGGAGCTGTGCATCCCGGGCCACACCGTGATCGGCACCGCACAGGTGGAGGGCCTGGAGCATACTCTCGATGCGTTCAATGAGGCGTTGCCGCCGCTGAAGGAGTTCATCCTGCCGGGCGGTGGCGCGGCCGCCGCCGCCTGCCATCTGGCCCGCACCGTAGCCCGGCGTGCGGAACGGCGGGTCTGGACGCTGGCGGCCGGCGAGCCGGTCAATCCGCATGCGTTGCACTACCTGAACCGGCTGTCGGATCTGCTGTTCGTGCTGGCCCGGGTGCTCGCGCGTCACGAGCGCGGCAGCGAGGTGCTCTGGCGGCACTCGCGCTGAGGGATTCCGCCGGCGCTGCAACTTTCGGTGTGCGGATGTGTTTTGCGGGTACTTTGGACCGGAGACATGCATGAATCGCACGCCGAGCGCCGCACTGGCCGGATTGCTTCTGGGGCTCACCGCGCTCGCAGCGCCGTCTGGCGCGGCGCATGCCGGTGACCGTACGGTGGTCACGCGCACCTACCTCTGGCACTCCGATCAGCTCATCATTGAGGTGCCTGCCGACGTTCGCTACCACCCGGCGCCCACTTGGAGCCTGACGATCAGCGCGCCGAAACGGACGCTCGGTGAGCTCGTGGTCGGCGCCCGGCGGATCAGAGCCAGGCCGCATACCTGCTTTTCGCTGATCCCGTTCTGCATGAGTTTCGGAACCGACATCCACCACACCGTGCACGTGTACATCAGCGGACCGGCGCTGCGAGTGATCCAGCTCGACGGTTCTGCGGACCTCGCGCTCGATCAGGTTCACCAGGACCGCCTCGCCGTGCAGATCGACGGCAGCGCGAAAGTTCATGGCAGCGGCACGGTGCAGGCGCTTCTCGTGAGGATCGACGGTGTTGGTACCGTGCGCCTTGCGCACATGAGTGAACAGCGCGCCCGCGTGCGCATCGATGGCAGCGGTACGGTCTCGATCGCGCCCACCGAGAGCGTCTCGGTGCACATCGCCGGGGCCGGGACCGTACGCCTACACTCCGATCCACCGCACGTCACGACTCATATCGAAGGGGCCGGCGACGTGATCCGCGTGCCTGCCGCCGGCTGAACACGCGCGCTTCGCAGCGCCGCCGCGGGTGGCGCGGCCACGTCGCGGCGCGCACGAGCGGCGCGGTTCCTTTTGTCCCCGGCAGCCCGTCAGGCGTCCAGTTGCCGCTCCAGCTGTGTGCGTGAGAACAGGCCGCGCACGACAGTGCCGCCCTGCGCGGCGCGCTCCAATACGACGATATGCGTCATCGCGCGGTGTGCCCTGAATCGCTCGGCGATGTCTGCCACGCTTGCGGTACGCACCATGTTCCACTCGAGCATCGGCACTTGCTCCCAGGGCGTCATAACGTGGCCGACCTGGATTTCATCATGGCGCGTGAAGCTGGAACTGTTGAGAAACTGCAGCGGCCGCTCGCCTTGGATGTCGTACGAGGTGATCAGGCCGATCACCTTCTCCCCGCGCGTGACGAGCAGTGCGCGTACGCCGGCCACCATCATGTCGCGCAGCGCATCGTCGATCGGTCGTTCGGCCGTCACGAGCACCGGGGTCTGGGCGGCGAAGTCGGTCATCACGAGGGCTGCCGGGTCGGTCGGGGCGACCTGGTGAGTGTGCGGCGGCGCCGGTCGTCGCGGTGCATCGCTGGTGGCGAACGCGCGCGCTGCGGGATGCAAATCGCCGGGCCTGGCGAGCAGGGCGTGTTCGGCGCCTTCCGATTCTGAATCAAACATCGATATAGTCCTCCGTCGCGCCCGCACACCGCAGCGCTGAGACGGCTCGGCCGGTGGGCGCCAAGCCATTCTGCGCCGTCGAGGCAGACAGGTGCGTCTCTCAAGCGAGAGACGCAGTGCCACGCTGCCGGCGCCGCCAGAGGAGTTTGACCGGCGTGGCCGCGAGAGTTCCGGTCCAGAGCGTGTGATGGATCCCGCCGCAGCGATAAAAAAACAAGGCCGCGTGATCGCTCACGCGGCCCTGTCTCCCCCCTCGACCTGTGCCCGGTGGGTCTACCGGCGCAATCCTCTGCTTGTTGTGCTCATCGGCGCCGGCCCGTGGTGTGCTTGTCCCGGCGCTGTTGCATTCATGGTATCTGTCTGGGGTCTTCCGTCAAGCACTTTGAATATGTTGTTGCCGTGGCGCAACGAATTGGAGCGGGTCAGCTCAGTCGGCCCGTGAGCGTGCTGCGCCAGCGTTCCCAGTCAAAGGCCGGCCCGGGATCGGTTTTTCGGCCCGGTGCGATGTCGCTATGTCCGGCAATGTGCTCCGGCGACAGTGAGGGATAGGCCGCCAGGAGTCCGGCCACGAGCGCAGCGAGGCTCTCGTACTGCGCATCGGTGTACGGCCTGTGGTCCGTCCCTTCGAGTTCGACGCCGATCGAGAAGTCGTTGCACGCTTCGCGGCCGCGGTACTGCGAGCGGCCCGCATGCCAGGCGCGCTGCCCGAACCCCACGTACTGGCGCAGCCCGCCGTCGCGGCGCACGAGCGCGTGGGCCGAGACGCGCAGATGCGCAACATCGCGCAGTGCGGCGGGCGCATCGGCCGGGATGTTGCCCGTGAACAGCCGGTCGATCCACGGCCCGCCGAACTGCCCGGGCGGCAGACTGATGCCATGGATGACGATCAATTCCGGCCGCCCGCCCGCCGGGCGTGCATCGCAGTGCGGGGAGAGCACCTGCGGCACGCCCGCCAGCAGGCCGGTGGCGGTATCGATCTGAACGGCGCGGGGGAAGCTGCTCACTGCGTTCGGACGGGCGCTCGGCGCCGCGGCGGGGGACGCATCCCGCCTTCTCGGCCGATCATGCCACAATCGCGGCATGAGAACCGACAATGCCGCCTACGTTGAGCGCGATCTCGCGCATGTCTGGCACCCGTGCACGCAGATGAAGGATCATGAGCGCGTGCCGCTCATTCCGGTGCGCCGCGGCGAGGGTGCGTGGCTTGAGGACTACGAGGGCAAGCGCTATCTCGACGCCATCAGTTCTTGGTGGGTAAACCTGTTTGGTCACGCCAACCCGCGCATCAACGCCGCAGTGCGCGCCCAGCTGGAGAGCCTCGAGCAGGTGATCCTCGCCGGGTTTACCCACGAACCGGTCATTCGTCTCTCCGAGGCGCTGGTGGCGGTTGCCCCGCCCGGGCTGACGCGCTGCTTCTACGCCGATAACGGCTCCTCGGCGGTCGAAGTCGCGGTGAAGATGAGCTTTCACTATTGGCGCAATCTCGGCCGCGCAAACAAGCGCCGCTTCATCACGCTCTCAGGCAGCTACCACGGCGAGACGCTCGGCGCGCTCGCCGTGGGCAACGTCGAGTTGTACAAGGACATCTACCAGCCCTTGCTGATGGACGTCATCACTGTTCCCTCTCCGGATTGCTACGAGCGTGAGCACGGGGAGAGCTGGGCGGCGCACTCACGGCGCAAGTTCGCGCACATGGAGGCGGCACTCGAGCGGCACGCGCACGAGTGCGCCGCGGTGATCCTCGAGCCGCTGGTGCAGTGCGCCGGTGGGATGCGCATGTACGATCCGGTGTATCTGCGGCTGCTGCGCGCGGCCTGCGACCGGCACCAGGTGCTGTTGATCGCCGATGAGATCGCGGTCGGTTTCGGGCGTACCGGAACACTGTTCGCCTGCGAGCAGGCCGGCATCAGTCCGGATCTGATGTGTCTCTCGAAGGGTCTCACCGCCGGCTATCTGCCCCTCTCGGCGGTGCTCGCCACCGAACCGATCTATGCGGCCTTCTACGACGAGTACACCAAGCTCAGCGCGTTCCTGCACTCGCACAGCTTCACGGGCAACCCGCTCGCCTGCACCGCCGCGCTTGCCTGTCTGGAGATCTTCAAGACCGAGGAAGTGATTCAGCGCAACCGCGCCCTGAGCGCGCACCTCGGGGAGCGGGCCCGTACGCTTGAGGCGCATCCGCATGTCGCCGAGGTACGCCAGCACGGCATGATCGTCGCCGCCGAGCTGGTGCGCGAGAAATCCTCGCGCGAGCCGTATCCCTGGCAGGAGCGGCGTGGACTGAAGATCTACCAGCACGCGCTCGAGCGCGGGGTGCTGCTGCGCCCGGTCGGCAACGTGGTGTACTTCATGCCACCCTACGTAGTGACCCCGGAGGAGATCGACCTGATGGTCGAGGTGGCCCGCGAGGGCATCGAGCGGGCCACGTGCGACTGACGCGCATCCATGTGAGCGCGCCGCCGCAGGCGGGCGGTGCCTGCACGGTGCGCGGCGAGGCGGCCAATCACCTCGCCCGCGTACTGCGCCTCGAGGTGGGCGATACGCTGGAGGTGTTCGACGGCGAGGGTGGGGAGTACAGCGGGCGCATCGAGGCGATGCGCAAGGGCGAGGTGCAGGTCGCGCTCGGGCCGCGCCGCGAGGGTCTGACCGAATCCTCCCTGCAGCTCACGCTCGCGCAGGGGATCTCGCGCGGTGAGCGCATGGACTGGGTGGTGCAGAAGGCCGTGGAACTCGGTGTGACGCGCATCGTGCCGGTACTGACCGAGCGCAGCGTCGTGCGCCTCGATGCCGAGCAGGCGCGCCACAAGCAGCGCCATTGGCACGGCGTCGCGGTGGCAGCCTGCGAACAAAGCGGGCGCAGCCGTCTGCCGACCATCGATCTGCCGCAGCCGCTGCCGATGTTCTTCGCGGCGCTCGGCGCCGGCGCCGGCACCGGGACGCTGCGCGTGCTGGCGAACCCGCAGGCGCACACCGGACTCGCTGCGCTGCCGGCAACCGCAGAGCAGGTGTTGGTGCTGATTGGTCCGGAGGGCGGACTCGCCGCCGCTGAAATACACGCCGCGGTCGAGCACGGCTTCCTCTGCGTGCGGCTCGGTCCGCGGGTGCTGCGCACCGAGACGGCGGCCGTGGCGGTGCTCGCGCTGTTGCAGCAGCGTTTCGGGGATCTCTAGCCTGAATCAGGCCTGTCCCAACGTTGATCGGCGGTACGCCGATAACTGACTGAATGTATTGGCGAAATCGTGATTTTTAGGGTGTTAACGATTTCGGCCCCAGCAGGTGGCATTGTGATCCCCGAACGGGTC
>JAKBBE010000248.1 GCA_021826035.1 Pseudomonadota bacterium
CGGCCATGCACTTCAATGGCTGGGGCTTCGTGATCCGCGACGTCTGGAACCTCGGTAACCTCTACGCCGATCCGGTCATGCGCCACGGCGTGCAGGTGCAGCCGGGCGCCACGTACGGCATCCTCTTCCTGGTCGTGGGCACGCTGCTCTCGACCCTGATCGCCCTCCTCATCGCCCTGCCGATGGGCGTCGGCGCGGCCATCTTCCTCGCCGAGGCGGTCCCCGCCCAGCTGCGCCCGTGGATCTCCTTTTTCGTCGAGCTGTTGATGGCGATCCCGAGCGTGGTCTTTGGACTGTGGGGCTACGTCGTGGTGATCCCGTTCCTCGGCCAGCACTTCTACCCGCTCCTCGGCCGCACGGTCGGCAAGGTCATCCCGTTCTTCGCCACACCCACCGGCAGCGGCTACGGCCTGCTCACCGCCGGCATCGTGCTGTCGCTGATGATCGTGCCGATCATTGCCGCGACGCTGCGCGATGCGCTGGTGAGTCAGCCGGCCTCGCTGCGCGAAGCGGCGCTCGGACTCGGCGCGACGCGCTTCGAGGCGCTCTGGAAGGTGATGCTGCCCGGCACTCGCAAGACGCTGATCGGCGCGACGTTCCTCGCCCTCGGTCGGGCGCTCGGGGAAACCATGGCGGTGCTGATGGTGAGCGGCAACGCGCTGAACTACCTGCCGCACCGCATCTACGACCCGGTCTCGACCATGGCCGCATTCATCGTCTCGCAGCTCGACAGCGCGCTGCAGGACCCGACGGGACTCGCGGTGCGCTCGCTGGCGGAGATCGCCTTCGTGCTCGCGATCATCTCGATCCTGGTCAACGCACTCGCCCGGGTGCTGTTGATGGTGTGGAACAACAGCCAGCGCTCGGTGATGGTCTGATCCGATGAACACACTCGCCCCGGCCCGCAACACGCATCAGATCCGCCTCTCGCGCCGCCTGGCGAGTCTGGGCGGCTGGACGTTCACCGGCGCGTGCCTGATCGTCCTCTCGGTGCTGATGGTGTGGATCCTGGAGGTGGTGTTCGTGCGCGGGATCAGCGCACTGAAGTTCTCGGTGCTCACCACCATCACGCAGGGCAACGGCGGCGGACTGCTCAATGCCATCGAGGGCACGCTGGTGCTCTCCGGCGGCGCGCTGCTGCTCGCCGTACCGTTCGGCGTCGCCGCCGGCATCTACTCCGCCGAGTACCGCTTCAGCCGCTGGGCCGTGACGATCCGCTTTCTCGCCGACGTACTGGTCGGCGTGCCCTCGATCGTGGTCGGGTATTTCGGCTACGTCGGCATGGTCGAGTGGCTCGGCTGGAGCTTCTCGGTGGCCGCCGGCTCGATCGCCCTCGCCATCATCAGTCTGCCCTACATCTGCCGCACCACGGAGCTCGCGCTGCGCCAGGTCTCGAACGATCTGCGCGATGCGGCCTACTCCCTCGGCGCCGATGACCGGCGCGTCATCCTCGGGGTGTGTCTGCCGGCGGCGTTGCCCGGCATCCTCACCGGCATCCTGCTCGCGCTCGCCGTGTCGGTCGGGGAAACCGCCCCGCTGCTGTACACCGCGGGCTGGTCGAACTATCTGTGGGACGGGCACCTGACGCACTCGCCGATCGGCTATCTGACGTACGCGATCTGGACGTTCATCAACGAGCCGTTCGCCTCGGCCAACGCGCTCGCCTACGCCGCAGCGCTGCTCGTGACCGGATTCGTGCTGATCATCAACATCCTGGCGCGCGTCGTGCTCGATCGGCGCGCGCGCCAGCACTGAGGCGCCCCTTCAGTCGGCCGGCACGGACGGCGCGACCTGGGTCAGGCCCGCATCGTGCGCATCCTGACGCCCGTAGGTGCGGAACTTCTCCACCACCTGCGCCATCTCGGCCGCATCGAGCACCGTCACGCCGCCGATCGCCAGCGCCGTGACGTACTGCGCGGCGAGGTCCTCGACCTGCGCCGCCAGGCTGAGCGCGGCGTGCACGTCGGCGCCGAGCGCAATGATCCCATGATGCGCCAGCAGGCAGGCCCGACGATCCTCGAGGGCGGCCACGGCGGCCTCTGAGAGCGCCTGCGTACCGAACGTATGGTACGCAGCGCAGCGGATGTCGGCCCCGCCGGCCACCGCCACCATGTAATGGAAGGCCGCAATGCCCCGCCCCGTGCAGGCGAGGGCCGTGGCGTGCCGCGGATGGGCATGCACGATCGCGCCCACCTCGGGCCGCGCGGCGAAGATGTCACGATGGAAGCGCCACTCACTCGACGGCCGGCACCGGCCGTACCAGCGTCCATCGAGCCGCATGAGCGGGATGTCCTCGGGCTCGAGCGTCGCATAGGCGAGCCCGCTCGGACTGACGAAGAACGAGTCCGCATCCCGACGCACGCTGACGTTGCCCGAGGTGCCGTGCGTCAACGCGAGCCGCGGCAGGTCGCGGCAGGCCTCGATCAACGCCTCGCACAGCTGCCGATCACGTGCCGCGCCGCTCATGCGGCCCGCTCCGGGTACAACTGCAGCAACCCCGCGGCGCTCGCGGCACAGACCCCCCGTTCCGTGATCAGACCCGTCACCAGACGGCGTGGCGTCACGTCGAAGGCGAGATTCAGCGCAGCGCTCGCCTCCGGGACGACTCGCACCCGCTCCGGGCGGCCGCTCGGGCCGAGTCCGGTGATGTGGGTGACTTCGCTCGGGTCGCGCGCCTCGATCTCGATGGCGCGCCCCTCCTCCAGGGTCCAGTCGATGGTGCTCACCGGCAGCGCGGCATAGAACGGCACGCCGTTGTCATGGGCGGCGAGCGCCTTCAGATACGTGCCCACCTTGTTGCACACGTCCCCACCGGCGGTGGTCCGATCGCTGC
>JAKBBE010000011.1 GCA_021826035.1 Pseudomonadota bacterium
GCAGCTGTCCGGTGCCGATCAGCGCCTGACTCTGCACCAGGTACGGCACGTACACCTCGGTGTAGCCGTGCTCCTGGGTGTGCAGGTCGAGCATGAACTGCGCGAGCGCCCGGTGCAGTCGGGCGAGCTCCCCGCGGATCACCACGAAGCGGGCCCCGGAGATGCGCGCGGCCGCCTCGAAATCCAGGCCCCCGAGCCGCTCGCCGATCGCCACGTGATCGAGCGGCTCGAACTCGAAGGCGCGCGGCGCGCCCCAGCGACGCACTTCGAGGTTGTCGTCCTCGCCGCCGCCGGCCGGCACCGACTCGTGCAACAGGTTGGGCAGCGTCAGCAGCCAGCCCTCGAGCTCGCCCTGCACCGCATTCAGCGCCTGCTCGGCCGCCGCGAGTTCACCGGTCAGCTGCTCGCCGCGCGCGAGCAGCGCGCTCGCATCCTCGCCGCGGCCCTTGGCCATGCCGACCGCTTTGGCCGTCGCGTTGCGCTCGGCGCGCACCCGGTCGGCCTCGACCTGCGCGGCCTTGCGCTGCTCCTCGAGGGTGCGCAGCCGGGCCACGTCGAGCGCATACCCGCGCCGCGCGAGGTTGTGCGCCACGGCCTCGGGGTCGGACCGCACCATTTTCGGATCGATCATGACTTCAGATTCCTCAATTTGGCCAGTGCCTCGCCGATCTTGATCTCCAAGCCGCGCGGCACGGGCCGGTAGTATCGCCGATCGGGCAGCTCATCCGGCAGGTAGCGCTCCCCGGCGGCATAGCCGCCCGGCTCATCGTGCGCGTAGCGGTAGCCGCGGCCGTAGCCGAGGTTCTCCATCAGGCGCGTCGGCGCATTGCGCAGCCGCAGCGGCACCTCGAGGGTCCCGAAGCGCTCGATGTCGGCCTTGACCTCCCCCATCGCGACATACACCGCGTTGCTCTTGGGCGCGCAGGCGAGATACACCACCGCGTTGGCGAGCGCAAGCTCACCCTCGGGGCTGCCGAGGCGGTCGTAGGCCTCCCAGGCATCGAGCACCAGGGCGAAGGCGCGCGGGTCGGCGAGCCCGATGTCCTCGACCGCCATGCGCACCACGCGGCGCGCGATGTAGAGCGGATCGCAGCCCCCATCGAGCATGCGCGCGAACCAGTACAGCGCCGCATCCGGATCGGTGCCGCGCACCGCCTTGTGCAGCGCGGAGATCTGGTCGTAGAACTGCTCACCGCCCTTGTCGAACCGCCGGCGCGTGCCGCTCGCCACTTCGGTCGCGCGCTCGAGCGTGAGGTGCGCGCCGGGGCCGGCGGCCTCGGTGAGCGCGGCGGCAAGCTCAAGCATGTTCAGTGCGCGACGGCCGTCGCCGTCCGCCGCATGCGCCATCAGCTCGAGGGCCTGCGCATCGGCCTCGAGCGCGAGCGCGCCGAGACCGCGTTGCGCGTCGGTGAGTGCCGTGCGCAACAGACGCAGCAGATCCTCCTCCCCGAGCGGCTTCAACACATACACGCGCGCCCGCGACAGCAGCGCGCTGACCACTTCAAATGACGGATTCTCGGTCGTGGCGCCGACGAAGGTGAGTGTGCCGTCCTCCAGGTACGGCAGAAACGTGTCCTGCTGCGCCTTGTTGAATCGATGCACCTCATCGAGAAAGAGCACCGTGGACCGTCCGCTGCGCTCGCGTTCCGCACGGGCCGCATCCACCGCGGCACGAATGTCTTTCACACCGGCCATCACCGCCGAGAGTGCGATGAACTGCGCGTGACTGCTCTGCGCGATCAGCCGCGCCAGCGTGGTCTTGCCGGTGCCCGGCGGCCCCCAGAGCACGAGCGAATGCAGCCGCCCCGACTCGATCGCCTGACGCAGCGGCTTGCCCGGTGCGAGCAGGTGCGCCTGGCCGATGACCTCATCGAGCGTGCGCGGGCGCATCCGGTCGGCCAGCGGCCGCGCCGCATCGGCTCGAGGTGTCTGCCCGACGCTCACCGCGCCGGCTTGCCGATCACGTCCACGCCTTTCGGCGGCGTGAATTCGAACGTGGCGGCCGGCACCGGGGCGTTCACGGCGACGTGTTCGAACACGATGGTGGCCTCCTGCCCGAGCGTGTCCTCGAGAATCATCCGCTTGAGCGTACCGTGCGCGAACCCGAACAGCGCGCTGCGAAAATCCGCCCGTGAGGCATGGCGCGGCTCGACAAACACCCAGGTGAGCCCCTGGCGCACCCCGGCCGGGCGCTCGGTGAAGTGCGAGCGGACATCCACGGTGCCCGACAGCAGCATCGCCGGTGTCGCCGAGAGCGCCGCGCTCACCGGCTGCACGGTCACCTGCGCCAGATCCCGGTCGTAGAACCACAGGTTGCGCCCGTCGGCCACCATCAGCTGCCCGGCGCCGGCGGCAGCGGCCCCATGCGCCGCCGGCAGCGGATGGATGCTCCAGCGGAACTTGCCTGGTCGCTCGACGATGAGCGTACCGGCCGAGCGCGACAACAGCGCGCCGTGCGCATCGACCAGCGTCTGGCGGAAGCTCACCCGCAGCGTATGCAGGCGGCTGAGGAATTGATCGAGCGGCGTCGGCGCCTGCGCACGCGGTGCGACGGGCGCGGCCGCTGCCGGCAGCACGGTCGGCAGCAGCCCGCCAAGGACGGCAACGAGGGCCATCCGGGAGACTCGAGTGGTCATGGGTATCAGTCCTCCGGGCGCGCCGGCACCAACACCTCGCGCGCCCCGTTCGATTGCAGGGGGCCGACCAGTCCGGCCATTTCCATCGCCTCCAGCAACCGCGCGGCGCGGTTGTAGCCGATCTTCAGACGCCGCTGGACGTACGAGATGGACGGTTTGCGTTCAGTGGTGACGATGCGGACCGCCTCGTCGTAGAGCGCATCCTGTTCCGGATCGGCCACCGCGCCACCCTCGCCTTCCTCCCCGGGCAGTCCCGGAATGGGCTGCTGCGGGCCATCGAGCACTTCCTCAACGTAGTTCGGTGGAGCGATCTTCTTCAGCGCCTCGGCCACCCGGTGCACCTCCTGGTCGGAGACGAACGCACCGTGCACGCGCTTCGGCAACGCGGTGCCGGACGGCAGGTAGAGCATGTCACCGTGCCCAAGCAGCGTCTCGGCGCCCATCTGATCGAGGATGGTACGCGAGTCGACTTTGGCGGAGACCTGGAAGGCGATGCGGCAGGGAATGTTGGCCTTGATCAGGCCGGTGATCACATCGACCGAGGGGCGTTGCGTGGCGAGCACCAGGTGGATGCCCGAGGCGCGCGCCTTCTGCGCTAGGCGCGCGATGAGCTCCTCGACCTTCTTACCGACGATCATCATCATGTCGGCCAGCTCATCGATCACCACCACCACGTACGGCAGTGGCGTGAGGTTCGGGATCTGGCTCTGATCGATGCTCGGATCGTTGGCGGCGCGCGCGATCAGCACCGGATCGATGATGGGCTTGCCGGCATCGTTGGCGTCCTTCACCCGCCGGTTGAACCCGGTGATGTTGCGCACCCCGACGGCGGCCATCAGCTGGTAGCGCCGCTCCATCTCCGCGACGCACCAGCGCAGCGCGTTGGCCGCCTGTTTCATGTCGGTGACCACCGGGGAGAGCAGGTGCGGGATGCCCTCGTACACCGACAGCTCCAGCATCTTCGGATCGATCATGATCAGCCGCACCTGCTCGGGGCCGGCCTTGTACAGCAGCGAGAGCACCATGGCGTTGATGCCAACCGACTTGCCCGAGCCGGTGGTGCCGGCGATCAGCAGGTGCGGCATGCGTGCCAAGTCCGCCACCACCGGCGCCCCGCCGATGTCCTTGCCGAGCGCGAGCGCGAGCGGCGAGTGCACCTCGTCGTAGGCCTTGGAGCGGATGATCTCCCCGAGCGTGACGATCTCGCGCTTCTCGTTGGCGATCTCAAGACCCATCACGTTCTTGCCCGGAATCACCTCCACGACGCGCACGCTCAGCACCGACAGCGCACGCGCCAGATCCTTCGCGAGGCTGGTGATCTGACTCGCCTTGATGCCGGGCGCCGGGCGCAGCTCGAAGCAGGTGACCACCGGGCCGGGCTGCACCGAGACCACCTCGGCCTCGATGTCGAAGTCCCTCAGCTTCATCTCCACCAGGCGCGAGAGTCCCTCCAGCGCCTCCGGGGAATACAGCGCCTCGCGCGCTGGCGGGTCATCGAGCAGCGACAGCGGCGGCAGCTCCCCGGACTTCGGCGGATCGAACAGCGAGACCTGACGTTCCTTCTCGACCCGCTCGCTCTTCTCAATGCGTGGCGCGGGGGTGGCGATGCGCGGCGGGGTGCGGGTGGCGCTGCGCTTGACCTCGACGGCGACCGCTTCCTTGCGCGCCTGGCGGCGCTCGCGGCCGACGGCCGTCTCGCGCGCCACCGAGCGGCGCGCGCGCAGCCAGGCGAAGGCCGCCCAGGCCCACGCCCCGAGGCGGTCCATGATGGTGAACCAGGACACCCCGAAACCGAGCGACAGGCCGGCCATCCAGGCCACCAGCATCACCAGAGTGGCCCCGACGTAGCCGAATGCGCGGCCGAATCCGCCGCCGATCAGCGCACCGAGCAGCCCGCCGGCGCCCTCGTGCAGCGTGCCCTGTGACCAGCTCAGTGCCGTCAGCGCGCAGCTGGCGATCAAGAGCAGCGCGAGTCCGCCGGCGCGCACCAGTCGCGTGGCGCGGCTCAGCGGCTCTTCGTGCGCGCTGCGGTGCAATCGCCAAGCGGCAAGCCCCAGCATCAGCGGCAGCCAGTAGGCCGGAAAGCCGAACAGGCCGAACAGGCCATCGGCGAGCCAGGCGCCCACCGGGCCGATGCGGTTGTGCACCCCGGTGCCGGCGCCGCTGAAGAAAAAGCCGGCATCCTTCGGGCTGTAGCTCATCAGCGCGATCAGCACCACGAGCGCGAACGCCCCGAGGGCGATGACCGCGCTCTCTCGCAGCGCACGCGTGACCGCGGCGGTGAAACGGGGCGTGCGGCGCGCGAGCGCCTGGGACTCACTCAATGGGTGCGGCTCCACAATCCGGGGCAGAACGAAGAGTCCGATTTTAGCGCAGTACCCGTCAGGCTACCCTTGATACTATGAACGCCCTGCCCCGCGCGCCGCTGTGCGCGTGCGCCGCGGGCCCTGCGCAGACTTCTGAGAACCGACACGCATGAGCGAACCGAAGCACAGCCGACTGATCATTCTGGGCTCTGGACCGGCCGGCTACAGCGCCGCGGTCTATGCCGCACGCGCCAATCGGGCCCCGCTGCTGGTGACCGGCGTCGAGGAAGGCGGGCAGCTGATGACCACCACCGACGTCGACAACTGGCCGGGCGATGTGGAAGGTCTGCAGGGCCCGGACCTGATGCAGCGGCTGCGCCGACACGCCGAGCGGTTCAATACCCAGATCGTCAACGATCACATCAACGCCTGCGACCTGAGCGGCCGACCGCTGCGCCTCACGGGGGACGCCGGGGTGTACACCTGCGATGCGCTCATCATCGCCACTGGGGCGAGCGCGAAGTACCTCGGCCTGCCTTCCGAGGAGCGCTTCCGTGGCCGCGGGGTGTCCGCCTGCGCCACCTGCGACGGCTTTTTCTTCCGCGGCCAGCGCGTCGCGGTGATCGGTGGCGGCAACACCGCGGTCGAGGAGGCGCTGTACCTCTCGCACATCGCCGAGCACGTCACGCTAGTGCACCGGCGCGATCGGCTGCGCGCGGAGAAGATTCTGCAGGATCGGCTGGCGCGCCAGGCCGAGGCCGGCAAAGTCTCCCTGGTCTGGGACCACGCGCTCGATGAGGTGCTCGGCGACGCCCAGGGTGTTGCCGGTGTGCGCCTCGCGCACGTACACAGCGGCGCACTGCGCGAGCTGCCGGTCACCGGCGTGTTCATCGCGATCGGCCATGCGCCGAACACCGGCCTGTTCACCGGCCAGCTCGCCATGCACGGGTCCGGCTACCTGCAGGTGCGCAGCGGCACGGAAGGTTACGCCACCGCCACCAGCGTGCCGGGGGTGTTCGCCGCCGGCGACGTCGCCGACCCGATCTACCGCCAGGCGATCACCTCGGCCGGCTCCGGGTGCATGGCCGCACTCGATGCGGACCGCTACCTCGAGACGCTGGAGGCGGGCCACACACCGTAGCGGATGAAGCTCGCCGTCCACTCGAGCATCGATCAGATCGCGCCCGGCCCGTGGAACGCCCTCGCCGGGGAGCGCAATCCCTTCATCCGCCACGAATTCCTCGCCGCCCTCGAGCACACCGGATGCGTCGGGGCGGCGCAGGGCTGGCAGCCCCGCCCGGTCACCCTCAGCGATGAGCACGGCCTCGCCGGCGCGGCGCTCGCCTACCTGAAGGACCACTCGCTCGGGGAGTTCGTGTTTGATTTCGCGTGGGCCGAGGCATACGCGCACCACGGCCTCGACTACTACCCGAAGGTCACCGTCGCCGTACCGTTCACCCCGGCGAGCGGTGCGCGCCTGTTGGTGCGCGCCGACCTGGACCCGGCCGCGGTGCGCGATCGGCTGCTCGGGGCGCTCGCGACGCTGTCGGCGACTCACGGCTGCTCCTCAGTCCATGCGCTGTTTCTGGAGGAACCCGACCGCGCCGCCTGCGCGAGCGCCGGCTGGCTGCTGCGGCGGGACTGCCAGTTCCACTGGCGCAACCGCGGCTACCGCGATTTCGAGCACTACCTCGCCGGATTCACCGCCGAGAAGCGCAAGAAGGCGCGCCGCGAGCGGCGCCGCGTCGCGGAGGCGGGGATTCAGTTCCTCACCCGCTTCGGGCGCGAGCTGGAGCCGGCGCTGCTCGATCAGGTCTATGCCTTTCACCGCGACACGTTCCGCCGCCACGGCCACGAACCCTACCTCACGCGAGCGTTCTTCGAGGAAATCACCCGCACCATGGGCGATGCGCTGATGGTGAAGATCGCCGTGCACGGCTCGCAGCCGGTGGCCGCCGCGGTGTTCTTCCGGTCCCGTGAGGCGCTCTGGGGTCGCTACTGGGGCGCCGCCCAGGACTATCACAGCCTGCATTTCGAGACCTGTTATCACCAGGGCATCGAGTTTTGCATCGAGCAGAGCATCGAGCGCTTCGAGCCCGGCACCCAGGGGGAACACAAGATCGCCCGCGGCTTCGAGCCGACGCTCACCTGGTCGGCACACCAGATCCACGACCGGCGCTTCCGCGAGGCCATCGGCCAGTACCTGGTGCGCGAGGCCGAGTGGGTCGATGGCTACGTCGGGGAGGTTCGCGCGCACGTCCCGTTTCGCCAGGACGGCCCATGAGGCGCATCACCTGGCTCGACCCGCAGGCCGCGCGCGAGTGGTTTCCGCCGCTCGAGCAGGCCCTGCAGGATCCGCCCGGGCTGCTCGCCGCCGGCGGGGACCTCTCCAGCGAGCGGCTGCTGGCGGCCTACCGGCGCGGCATCTTTCCCTGGTACTCGCCCGGCCAGCCCATCCTCTGGTGGTGTCCCGATCCGCGCACGGTGCTGTTCCCAGCGGACTTCCGCCGCCACCGCAGCCTGGCGAAGACCATGCGGAACAAGGACTTGGAAATTTCTGTTGATCGAGACTTCGAAGCCATCATCGACGCCTGCGCCGCGCCGCGCGCGCACAGCCCGGGGACCTGGATCACCCCGGAGATGCGCGCCGCCTACGTGCAACTGCACCGCCTCGGCTTTGCGCACAGCATCGAGGTGCGCCGCGCCGGTGCGCTCGTGGGCGGCCTCTACGGGGTACGGCTCGGCGGGGTGTTCTTCGGCGAATCGATGTTCAGCCGGGCGCCCGACGGCTCGAAGATCGCCCTCGCCCATCTGGCCGCGAGCGCCCCGGACCGCGGCATCGCGCTCATCGACTGCCAGATGCCCTCGGCCCATCTGAGCAGCCTCGGGGCGCGCACCCTGCCCCGCGCCGAGTTCCAGGGGCTGCTCGAGCGCTGGGTGCCGCAGGGGCGCTCGGGGGCGTCCGGGTCCCCCTGAGCGGCGAAATTGCACAGCTGCAGTCATTTGTGCTGCAATTCGCGCCCTCGCAACGCAAAGGGTCATATGTCCAAAGAAGACGCCATCCAAATGGAGGGTGAGGTGGTGGAAACACTGCCCAACACCACCTTCCGCGTGAAGCTGAAAAACGGCCACGTGGTCACCGCGCACATCTCCGGCAAGATGCGCAAAAACTACATCCGCATTCTCACCGGTGACCAGGTCACCGTGGAAATGACCCCTTACGACCTGACCAAAGGACGCATCGTCTACCGCGGACGCTGAGCGCGCCGCCGGGCGCGCCTCAGGCGGTCACTTCGGGCCGTTCCGCCGCCGTGCACTGCAGATCCAGGTGCGAGCCGTCCTCGGCCACGGACACTCGCACCTGGCCACCGCCGACCAGGCGTCCAAACAGCAGCTCCTCGGCGAGCGGCCGCTTGATGTACTCCTGGATCGTGCGCGCCATGGGACGAGCGCCCATCTTCGGATCGTAGCCCTTCGCGCCGATCCAGCGGCGCGCGGCATCATCGAGCGTGATCGACACGCCCTTCTGCTCGAGCTGCATCTCCACCTCGAGGATCAGCTTGTCCACCACCCGCTCGATGGTGAGCGCATCGAGACTGGCGAACTGGATGATGGCATCGAGACGGTTGCGAAACTCCGGGCTGAACAGCCGCCGGATCGCCTCCATGCCGTCACTCACCGTGTCCTGCTGAGTGAACCCGATCGACGGCCGGGCCATCTCCTGCGCCCCGGCGTTGGTGGTCATCACGATGATCACATGGCGGAAGTCCGCCTTGCGGCCATTGTTGTCGGTGAGTGTGCCGTGGTCCATCACCTGCAGCAGCAGGTTGAACACATCCGGGTGCGCCTTCTCGATCTCATCGAGCAGCAGCACGCAGTGCGGGTGTTTGGTCACCGCCTCGGTCAGCAGCCCGCCCTGATCGAACCCGACGTAGCCCGGGGGCGCGCCGATCAGGCGCGAGACGGTATGGCGCTCCATGTACTCGGACATATCAAAGCGCAGGAACTCCACCCCGAGGGTGATGGCCAGCTGACGGGTGACTTCCGTCTTGCCCACCCCGGTGGGACCGGCGAAGAGGAAGCTGCCGACGGGCTTGCGCTGATCGCCGAGTCCGGAGCGGGCCATCTTGATCGCCGCGGAGAGCGCCTCGATCGCCCGGTCCTGACCGAAGATCACCAGCTTCAAGTTGCGCTCGAGGCTGCGCAGCACCTCCCGGTCGGAGCTCGAGACGCTCTTTGGCGGGATGCGCGCCATGCGCGCCACCACGTCCTCGATGTGAATGACCTCGATGGCCGCGGGCCGCTCCCCGGGGGGCTTCAGGCGCTGGCGCGCCCCGGCCTCATCGACCACGTCGATGGCCTTGTCGGGCAGGTGCCGCTCATTGATGTGCCGTGCGGCGAGTTCCGCGGCGGCCTTGAGCGCCTCGTTCGTGTACGCAATACCGTGGTGCTCCTCGAAGCGGCCCTTGAGGCCGAGGAGGATCTCCACGGTCTCCCCGACCGACGGCTCGGTGACGTCGATCTTCTGGAACCGCCGCGAGAGCGCGTGGTCCTTCTCAAAGATCCCGCGGTACTCCTGATAGGTCGTCGAGCCGATGCAGCGCAGCTCGCCGTTGGTGAGCACCGGCTTGATCAGGTTCGAGGCGTCCATCACCCCGCCCGAGGCGGCTCCGGCGCCGATCACCGTGTGAATCTCATCGATGAACAGAATCGCCCCCGGCAGGCGCTTCAGATCCCCGATCACGCCCTTCAGCCGCTTCTCGAAATCCCCGCGATATTTCGTGCCGGCGATGAGCGCGCCCATGTCAAGGGCGTAGATCGTGCAGTCGGCGAGCACCTCGGGCACCTGACCTTCGACGATCAGGCGCGCCAGGCCCTCGGCGATGGCGGTCTTGCCGACGCCCGCCTCCCCGACGTAGAGCGGGTTGTTCTTGCGGCGGCGACAGAGAATCTCGATGGTGCGCTCGACTTCGAGCTTGCGCCCGATGAGCGGATCGATGCGCCCCTCGCGCGCCATGCGGTTCAGGTCGGTGGTGTACTTCTCGAGCGCGCTGCCGCCCTCGCTCTCGCGCTCCTCGCTCACCGCCTCCTCGCTGCCCTTCTCCTCGGCGAGCTTCGAGAGCCCGTGCGAGATGTAGTTGACGACATCCAGGCGCGTCACGTGCTGGCGGTTGAGCAGAAACACCGCGTGACTCTGCTTCTCGCTGAAGATCGCCACCAGCACGTTCGCCACGCCCACTTCCTTGCGGCCACTCGATTGGACGTGGAACACCGCGCGCTGCAGCACGCGCTGGAAGCCGAGCGTCGGCTGCACTTCGCGCTCCCCGGCGTCCGCGACCCGCGGAGTGGACTGCTCGATGTGCTCCTTCAGCTCCTGGCGCAATCGCGTCAGGTCAGCCCCGCAGGCGCGCAGCACCTCGCGCACCCTCGGGGTGTCGAGGATCGCCAGCAGCAGATGCTCGACCGTCAGGTACTCGTGGCGCGCCTCGCGCGCCTGGTGAAACGCATCGTTCAGACAGTATTCAAGCTCGTTCGACAACACGGTAATCGAGCCTCTTGCCGTTCACGCCTCTTCCAGCGTGCACATCAACGGGTGCTGGTTGTCACGCGCGTAGGTGGTGACCTGCGCGACCTTGGTTTCGGCGATCTCGAAGGTGAACACCCCGCACACTCCCTTACCCTGGGTGTGCACCTCGAGCATGATACGCGTCGCGGCCGGTCGGTCGAGGCTGAAGAATTTCTCCAGCACATCGACCACGAACTCCATCGGCGTGTAGTCGTCGTTCAGCAGCACGACCCGAAACAGCGGTGGCTGCTTGACCTCGGGCTGCGCCTCCTCGACGAGCACCCCGGAGTCGGGACGGGTCGGTTGGGGATCGGACATGGAGTCTTTATAGGGGGCGTTACCGCGCAACACAAGAGCACCGCCCGCCGCCGCGGCGATCTGCGCCCCTCGGCGCGCCGGGTCTCAAAGAGAAACAAGCGCTTGTGAGCGCAACCGCGCGCCCCGTATCATTCGTTCATTGCCGCCGCCGCACCCTGTGGGCGTCTGCCGGTTCATAAGCTCAAAAAGCATGCCGAAGCACCCATGAATAGCACGTCCTGGCTGGAAGGACTGCGATCCCGTGATCACTGGCGCGGGCTGCTCGCCCACCGCGCGCCGGGCGTGGTGGTCGGCATCCTGGCGCTCGCGCTGGCCGGGCAGGCGGCGCTGCTGGTGAGCGACCTGGCGGGCGGGGACGACACTGGGCCGCCGGCGCTGCGCCCCTGGCATCCGCACGCCGGCGCCCCGGATGGCGCCGGCATCGTGGCGGCGCACCTGTTCGGCATTGCCCCCGCGGGCGTTGAGTCACTGAGCGCTGATGCCCCCCAGACCCGCCTGCCGCTGGTGCTCACCGGCGTGATCGCCGGCAGCACGCCCGAGCGGGGCCTGGCGATCCTCGGTCCGAGTCCGCAGAGCGCCAAAGTGTACGCCGTCGGGGATAGCATCCCGGGCGGAGCGACGCTCGCGGCAGTGCTCGCGCGCAAGGTGCTGCTGCGCCGCCACGGCGCGCTGCGCTCCCTGGCACTGCCGCAGCAATCCCTCACCGCCGGCGCCCCGCCGAGCGCCACGGCCCTGCCCCCTGAGGAGACCAGCGCCCCGCAGTTCGCCGCGCGCATGCGCGCACTGGTGCAGAGCCGCCCTGGGGTGCTCGCCGAACTGCTGCGACCGGAGCTGGTGTTCTCCGGCGGACATGCGCTCGGCTACCGCGTCTACCCCGGCAGCGATCCGGCCGCCTTCGCCCGCCTCGGCCTCGTGCCCGGGGACCTGGTGCTCGCGATCAACGGCACGCCGCTCACCGATCCGAGCCAGGATCGGCAGATCTTCGCGACCCTCGGTTCCTCCAGCGAAGCGACGGTCACCGTGCTGCGCAATGGCGTCCAACGCGTACTCACGCTCAACTTAGCGCAGGTCGAGCAGGCCGCCCAGACGCTCACCACGCCACAGCCAAGTCCCTCCGGCGCCCCGCTCCCCGCGCCCCCCGTACCCTTCGGCTCGCCGCACCCGGCGCGCGTGCCACCCCGATGAGGACGTCCTTCGTGAAAGATCTGCGTAAGTTCCTCTGGTGCCTGCTTGCCCTCGTGCCGCTGCTCGCCCGGGCTGCCGTGCCGGGCGCCGGCAGCATCACGCCGAACTTCAAGGACGCCAACATCCGCCAGATCATCCAGGCGGTGAGCGCGGCGACCGGCAAGGACTTCATCCTCGATCCGCGCGTCAATGCCCAGGTCACGATGTACTCCTCGACGCCGCTCACCCCGGGGGCGTTCTATCAGGCATTTCTCTCGATCCTCGAGGTCTACGGGTACATCGCCGTGCCGGCCGGTCCGCACGTGGTGAAAATCGTGCCGAACGCCAACGAGCGCGTGAGCGCGCAGATCGATCTGCCGAAGCACGTGAACTCAACCTCCGATGAGCTGGTCACCCAGGTCATACCGGTGAAGAACGTGAGCGCCGCGGAGCTGGTGCCGATCCTACGCCCGCTGGTGCCCGAGTGGGGTCACCTCGCGGCCTATCCGCCGTCGAACATCCTGATCATCTCGGACCGGGCGAGCAACGTCTATCGCATCATGCGCATCGTCAAGCGCATCGACCGGGTCGGCAATCAGGACGTCGACGTGATGCCGCTGCAGAACGCCTCGGCCACCCAGGTGGTGCAGGTGGTCAATCAGCTCTACCAGGGACAGGCCGCCGCGGAGATGGGCCGCACCTTCAAGGTGGTGGCCGATCCGCGCACCAACAGCGTGCTGATCAGCGGCGATCCGGCCGAGCGGCTGCGCATCCGGGCGCTGGTCGCAGAACTCGACACCCCGTCGGCCGCCGGCGGGGATACGCGCGTGATCTATCTGCACTACGCGAGCGCCAAGGCGCTCGCCCCGAAGCTCAAGGAGCAGATGCAGGAGCTCGCCGAGATCTCCACCGCCGGCAACGTCAAGGGCACCGTGCAGGCGGCCGCGGAGAAAAATGCGCTGGTCTGGGCCGACACGCAGAGCAACGCGCTGGTGATCACCGCGCCGCCGAAAGTGATGCGCACCATTCTCAGCATCATCGCGCAGCTCGACATCCGGCGCCCGCAGGTGCTGGTCCAGGCCATCATCGCCGAGGTGGACGTCAACAAGACCGATGATCTGGGCGTGAACTGGGCGGCCTACTCCCCGGTGAGCAAACTCCCCCTCGGCGGGTTCGTCGAGCCCGTGGGCGGCACCAGCATCGTCGATCTGGTCGATGCGGCCAAGAATCCGGCTAACCTGACGACCTCGCTGCTCGAGGGCACGACCGTCGGCATCGGCACGGTCTCAGCCGGCGGCATCTCGTTCGCCGCGATGCTGCGGGCGCTGCGCGGCAACAATTCGACGAACATCGTGGCGACCCCCTCGGCGGTCACCATGGACAACCAGCAGGCGGTGCTGAAGTCCGTCGACGAGGTGCCCTTCGTCACCGGCCAGTACACCAATGCCTCGACGGTCACGAGCGGCACGGTCACGCCGTTCCAGACGGTGCAGCGCGAGGAAGTCGGCACCATCCTGAAGGTCACCCCGACCATCTCGGCGACCGGCCACGCGGTGATGCTGAAGATCTCGGTGGAAAGCTCAAGCGTGCTGCCGAACTCGGTCTCGACCGTCGACCCGACCACCCAGAAGCGCAGCATCACCACCAATGTGCTGATCGAGAACAAGGGCGTCGTCGTGCTCGGCGGTCTGATCGAGAACTCCCAGAGCCGCAACCACAGCGGCATGCCCTACCTCGGGAGCATCCCGGTGCTCGGCTGGCTGTTCAAGGCCCGCAACGATCAGGCCCAGCGCAGCAACCTCATGATCTTCATCAAGCCGACCATCCTGCGCGATCAGCGCGAGGCGGCGCGCGAGAGCGGCGCAAACTACCGCTACATGCTCGAGCAGGAAGGCGCGCTGCCGCCGCACCAGTTCCCGCCACTGCTCTACGGCGAGCCCACCCCGAGCTTACCGCCGCTGTCGGCCGCACCGCCAACCCCCGCGCCGAAGGCGCACCCCCGGGGCGCCCCGGCGGCGCGCGCGCCGGCGCCAGCCGGTGCGGCGGGCAGCCCGGCTCCGCCGGCGCAGCATCCACCGCAGCCGTGAACGAACCCCGGCCGCTTCCCGTCAGCCCGAGCGCGTCCGAACCGCGCCTGCCGTTCGCCTTCGCCAAGCGCCACGGCGTGCTGGTGCGCTCGCTGCGCGAGGATGGCGCCGAGTGCGTCTACCGCGAGCAGGCCGCACCGCTTGGCCTTGCCGAGGCGCGCCGGGTGCTCGGCCGGCCGATCCACCTCGTGAAGGTCTCGGCCGAGGAGTTCGATCGGCTGCTGCAGCAGGTCTACGAGGCCGGCTCCGATGCGATGCAGGCCGTCGAGGGCCTCAACGAGACCGAGGACCTCGCCCACCTCGCCCAGGAGCTGCCCGAGCAGGCTGATCTGCTCGACAGCGACGACGATGCGCCCATCATCCGCCTGATCAACGCCGTGCTCACCCAGGCGGTGAAGGAAAACGCCTCGGATATCCACATCGAGCCGTTCGAGAACCGGCTGGTGGTGCGTTTTCGGGTCGACGGGGTGCTGCGCGAGGTGCTGCAGTCCAAGCGCGCCGTGGCGCCGCTGGTGGTCTCGCGCATCAAAGTCATGTCCAAGCTCGACATCGCCGAGAAGCGCCTGCCGCAAGACGGCCGGATCAGCCTGCGCGTGGCGGGACGGGCGGTCGATGTGCGCGTCTCGACCATCCCGGCCGGCTACGGCGAGCGGGTGGTGCTGCGCATGCTCGATAAGCAGGCCGGGCGGCTGGAACTCACCGCCCTCGGCATGGATCCGGACACCGAACGGCTGATCGATGAGCTCATCCACAAGCCGCACGGCATCCTGCTCGTCACCGGGCCGACCGGCTCGGGCAAGACCACGACGCTGTACGCGGCACTCGAGCGTCTGAACGACGACACCCGCAACATCATGACGGTCGAGGATCCGATCGAGTACTACATCGACGGCATCGGCCAGACTCAGGTCAACACCAAGGTGGACATGACCTTCGCGCGCGGACTGCGCGCGATTCTGCGCCAGGATCCTGACGTGGTCATGATCGGGGAGATCCGCGACCTGGAGACCGCGCAGATCGCGGTGCAGGCCAGTCTCACCGGTCACCTGGTGCTCTCCACGCTGCACACGAACACCGCCGCCGGGGCGATCACTCGCCTGCGCGACATGGGCATCGAGCCGTTCCTGCTCTCCTCGAGCCTGATCGGCGTGCTGGCCCAGCGCCTGGTGCGGGTCCTGAACCCGGAGACCAAACAGGCGTTCACCGCCGGGGAGACCGAGCGACGGCTGCTGAACCTCGCCCCCGGCGGCCCGGCCCCGACGCTGTACCGTCCCGGCGAGGACGCCATGGGCGGCTACCGCGGCCGCTCGGGGATCTACGAGCTGATCATGGTCGACGAGACGCTGCGCACCATGATCCACGATGGCGCGAGCGAGCAGCAGATCGAGCGGCACGCGCGGCATGCCACCCCCTCGATCCGCGATCACGGCCGCATGCGCGTGCTGCGCGGGCAGACGACCCTCGAGGAAGTGCTGCGGGTGACGCGGGAGGACTGAAGTGGGCGCCTTTGAATACACCGCGCTCGATGCCGGCGGCAAAGAATGCAAGGGCATCCTCGAGGGCGATACCCCGCGGCACATCCGCCAGCAGCTGCGCGAGCGCCAGCTGCTGCCGGTGTCGGTGCGCGAAGTGGCCGAGCGCGAGGCCGGCCGGCAGCGCGGCTTCGGCACGCTGCGACGGGTCGCAGCGGCGGACGTGACGCTGCTCACCCGCCAGCTCGCCACCCTGGTGCGCGCCGGACTGCCGCTCGAGGAGTCGCTGCTCGCGGTCTCGCAGCAGACCGACAAACCCCGGGTGCAGAGCATCCTGCTCGGGGTGCGCTCGCGGGTGATGGAGGGACACACGCTCGCCGACGGACTGGCGGAGTTCCCGCGCGTCTTTCCGGAGATCTACCGCGCTACGGTGGCCGCCGGCGAACAGGCCGGACACCTCGACACGGTGCTGGAGCGGCTGGCCGATTACACCGAGAGCCGCGAGGAGATCCGCCAGAAGATCCTCGCCGCGATGCTCTACCCGATCGTGCTCACGGTGATGTGTTTCCTGATCGTGGCCGCGCTCATGGTGTACGTGGTCCCGAAGGTGGTCGCGGTGTTCCAGGCCAGCAAAGCCCGACTGCCGCTGATCACCCGCATCCTGATCGGTACCAGCCACTTCCTGCGCGTGCACGGCATCTGGATCGTGCTCGCCGCGGCGCTCGCAGTCGTGCTGGCGCGCCGCGCGCTGCGCAACCCCGCCACCCGGCGCCGCTTCGATCGGGTGGTGCTCGGCCTGCCGCTCGCCGGCAAGCTGGTGCGTGGGTTCAACACCGCGCGCTTCACGCGCACCTTCAGCATCCTCTCGATGAGCGCCGTACCGGTGCTCGACGCGCTGCGCATCGCCGGGGAGGTGGTCACCAGCGTGCCGATGCGTGATGCGGTGCTGCAGGCCGCCGAGCGGGTGCGCGAAGGCGCGCCGATCGGCCGCTCGCTCGGGGTGAGTAAACTGTTCCCGCCCATGACCATCCACCTGATCTCCAGCGGGGAGTCGAGCGGGGAGCTCGACGCGATGCTCATTCAGGCCGCAGCCAGCCAGGAGCGCGAGCTCGACGCGATCATGGCGGCGATGGTGGGGCTGCTCGGCCCGCTGCTGATCGTGGTCATGGGGCTGTTCGTCATGGGCATCGTTTTTGCAATGCTCCTGCCCATCTTCCGACTGGATGATCTGATTCACTGAGTGACCCATTGCGCCCGGCACGGCTTGTGATTAAATCTGCGCACCCTCCCGCGGGCGGGAGTTCGGCGTGTCACATGAGCGAGAAATCCGAATCGGAAGAGTTCGAGGACGAAGAGGAAGCGGAGGTCGAGGAAGGTGACGTCGATCTCGATCAGGTGATCAAGGATCTCGATCTGGCCAAGCACCGCGGTCCGAAGAGCGGAGAGCCGGCTTGGCGTCGCCTCGAGCGGATGTTCGAGGAGAAGCACACCGCCGAGCTGACCAGCGATTTCGATGACTACGAGATCGACGGGGACGGCACCGGAGGGCGGGCGCGGCGGCGGGAAAAATAAATCCGCTGCACGGCCGCCGCAGCGGTCAGTGAAAGTCGCGCGAGTGCGTCGCCAGCGCCCCGAGCAGCCCCGTGCGATCGAACAGCCGCCGGGCAATCAGGTGCGTGACGCCCTCGGCATGCTGCAGCCGGCCGTGCACTTCGAGCAGCCGTGCCCCGAGCAGCGCCTCGCGGTAGGCCCGTGCGGTACGCTCCCAGACAATGACGTTGACCTGCCCGCTCTCGTCCTCCAGCGTGATGAAGGTGACGCCGCCGGCGGACCCCGGACGCTGGCGCATCAGCACGATGCCGGCGGTTCGCACCGCGCTTCCCTCCGGCCGCGCACAGACCTCCTCGGCGCGGCGTACCCCGCGGCCGTGCAGTCCCTCGCGCAGCAGCGCCAGCGGATGCCGGCCGAGTGTCAGGCCCAGGGAAGCGTAGTCGGCCACGATGCTCTGCGCTTCGCTCGGCGCGCCGATGAGCGGTCGGGCCGCATCGGCCGCCGGGGCCGAGGCGTCTGCGGCGGTCGGCATGTTCGCCGCTTCGAGCGGCAGCGGCCGCTCCACGCCCGCGACGTCCCAGAAGGCCAGATGGCGGTTGCCGCTCAAACCGGCGAGCGCACCGGCAGCCGCCAGCGCCTCCAGGTCGGTGCGCCGCAGTCCAGTGCGCCGAGCGAGGTCCGTCAGGGTAGTGAACGGGCCCGCGGCACGCGTCTCGGTGAGCCGCGCCGCGCCGGCGCGGCTCAGACCCTTCACCAGACGCAGCCCGAGCCGCAGCGCCGGCTGCGCCGCCGCACTGCGCTCGAGCGTGCAGTCCCACTCGCTCGCCTCTACGTCCACCGCACGAACCTCGACACCATGGGCGCGCGCATCGCGCACCAACTGCGCCGGGGCGTAAAAACCCATCGGCTGGCTGTTCAGCAGCGCGGCGGTGAAGGCCGCCGGCTCGTGGCACTTCAGCCAGGCCGAGTCGTACACCAGCAGCGCGAAGCTCGCGGCATGCGACTCCGGAAAGCCGTAATCGCCAAACCCCATCATCTGCCGGTAGACCCGTTCGGCAAACTCACTCGCATACCCGCGCGCGGCCATGCCCTCGAGGAGCATCGGGCGGAAATGTCCGATACCGCCGCTGCGCTTCCAGGCACCCATGGCGCGGCGCAGCTGATCGGCCTGCCCCGGCGTGAACCCCGCAGCCACCATCGCCAGCTGCATCACCTGCTCCTGGAAGATCGGCACCCCGAGGGTTCGCCGCAGCACCGACTCAACGGCCTCGCTCGGATATTCGATCGGCTCGCGCCCCTGGCGGCGCCTCAGGTACGGATGCACCATGTCGCCCTGGATGGGTCCCGGGCGCACGATCGCCACCTCGATGACCAGGTCGTAGTAGCAGCGCGGTTTCAGCCGCGGCAGCATCGCCATCTGCGCACGCGATTCGATCTGAAACACCCCGACCGTGTCGGCGCGCGAGATCATCTGGTATACGGCCGGATCCTCCGCCGGCAGTGACCCGAGCGCATGGCGCGTGCCGCGCAGCGCGTTGACCAGGTCGATCGCCTTGCGCAGTGCGGTGAGCATCCCGAGGGCAAGCACATCGACCTTCAGCAGACCGAGCGCATCGAGGTCGTCCTTGTCCCACTGCACCACGGTGCGCTCGGGCATGGCGGCGTTCTCGATCGGCACCAGCTCATCGAGCCGCCCGGCGCTGATCACCAGCCCGCCGACGTGCTGCGAGAGGTGCCGCGGGAAGCCGGGAAAAGCGAGCAGCTCGCGTGCGAGCGGCACCAGCTGCGTCAGCGGCGGACTCTCCGGATCAAACCCTGCCGCGCGCAACCGCTCGGCAAGCGCCTCGCTCCCGTCCCACCACTGCATCACCCGGGCGAGCCGGTCACAGGCCGCGGGTTCGAACCCGAACACCCGGCCCAGATCGCGCAGCGCGCTGCGCGAGCGGTACTGGATCACGGTGGCGGCGAGCGCGGCGCGCTCGCGGCCGTACTTGGCGTAGACGTACTGGATCACCTCCTCGCGCCGCTCGTGCTCGAAGTCGATGTCGATGTCGGGCGGCTCGTTGCGCTCCCGGGAGATGAACCGCTCGAACAGCAGCCCTGCGCCGCGCTGCGGATCGACCGCGGTCACCCCGAGGCAGTAGCACACCCGCGAGTTGGCCGCCGAGCCACGGCCCTGACAGAAAATGCCGCGGCGCCGCGCGAAATCGACGAGGTCGTGCACGGTGAGGAAGTACGGTTCGTAGCCGAGTTCCGCGATCAGTGCCAGTTCGTGTTCGAGGGCGGCGCGCTCGGCCGGCGGAACGCCCTGAAGCCAGCGGCGCTGCGCACCGGCCTCGGTGAGCCGACGCAGATGGCTCGCGGGGGTCTCGCCGGCCGGCACCAGCTCGCGCGGATACTCGTAGCGCAGCTCATCGAGCGAGAACGTGCAGCGCGCCGCGATGCGCGCCGTCTCGGCGATGAGCTCAGGCGGATAGAGCTTGGCGAGCCGCTCAGGCTCGCGCAAATAGCGCTCGCCGTTGGGATAGAGGTTCCAGCCGGCCTCGGCGACGGGCACGTTCAGGCGCACGGCCGTCAGCGCATCCTGCAGCCTTCGGCGCGCGCGCACGTGCATGTGCACATCGCCGCTGGCGACCAGCGGCAGCGCGGTGGTGCGCCCGATGCGCCGCAACGCCTCGAGCCGCGCGCGATCCGCGCCATCGCGCAGCAGCTCCGCGGCGATCCAGACCGCGCCGGGGAACTGGCCGACGAGCCAGTGCGCCTGCTCGGCCTGTGGCCGCTCGCCGGGCAACCACAGCAGCAGGCAGCGCTCGAGCGTCGCGACCAAATCCTCGCGCGTGAGGTGATAACTGCCCTTGTGTGCGGCACGCCGGCCGAGTGTGATGAGGCGGCAGAGCCGTCCGTAGCCCTGCCGGTCGGTGGCGAGCGCCACGAGACGCAGGCCACACGCCAGCCGCAGTTCCGCACCGATGATCAGATGCAGACCGTGCTCCTTGGCCGCCACGTGCGCACGCACCACGCCCGAGAGCGAACACTCATCGGTGAGGGCCAGCGCACGGTAGCCGAGCGCGGCGGCCTGGGCGACGAGTTCCTGCGGATGCGACGCGCCGCGCAGGAACGTGAAGTTGCTCAGGCAATGCAGCTCTGCATAGGGCGGCGGCTGGCAGGACCGCGTCGAATCCGCTGCGCCGCTCATCCGTACACGCCGTGCAGAAACCAGCGATGCGGCGGCTCGCGTTCGCGGAACAGCCACAGGCGCCGGCCGCGTCCATCGCGGGCGTTGTAGTAATCCCGGGCGACCTCCCGGCCGTCCCACCAGCCGGTCTCGATGCGCTCCGGCTCACCCTCGAGATGCAGCGCCCCGTGCCAGCGCGGCAGCCCGCGGCGCTGGTGCAGCAACCGCGGCGCCGGCAGCAGCCACAGCGGCCGGGGCACGGCCCGCATCGTCGCCTGCGACTCGGCATCGGGTGCCAGCGCGGGCGGACCGGCGCGCCAGGCGGCCTCGGGGCGACGGTCGGCCACGAGTGAGAGCGTCTCGAGTGCCTCCGGACCGAGGCGGGCCCGCAGCCGCTCGATGAGCTCCACACCCGGCGCTGCGGCGAGTCCGCCCCGCTCTCCCGGCCGCCACAGGCCGCCGGTGTGCATCGGCTGCGGCACGGGCGATCCGGCGCGCAGCTCGCAGGCGCGCACCGGTTCGGGCAGCGTGAGACTGCGCAGCCGCTCCTCGAGCAGCGCGGCGAGCCGCGCGGCATCGGCGAGCGGTGCGCCGAGCCGCAGCACGCAGCGGGTGGGCACCGCCTGTCGATGCCACAGCCGGCACTCGAGCGCGAGCACGCCGCTCTGACGGGCCGCCAGGAAGCGCGCCAGTTCCTCGAGCAGCGCGCGCAGCGTCACGGCGAGCAACGCGTGACTGTCGGACTCGCAGGGCAGCTCGCGGCGGCGACGAAACCGCTGCGGCGCCTCGAAGCGCTCGCGCGGATCGGCCGCCCGTCCCGTCAGCTGATCGAGCGCCGCGAGCCGTGTCGCACCGAAGCGCTGCGCGAACCCGGCGCGCGGCAGACGCAGCGCCGCCCCGACGGTGCGCACGCCGATGCGCGCGAGCCGCTCGATCAGCTGCGGCGGCCAGCGCAGCGCCGCGAGCGGCAACGCCGCCAGCGAACCGGCCAGCTGTCCCGCCTCCAACACCGTGAACGCCCGCCCGGCGCGCGTGCCGGCGAGTGCGGCCGACGCGCTCGGCGCGAAGGCGAGGATGGCCGGCTGACCGAGTGCGGCGCACTCCCCGGCCATCGCCCGGCGCAGCCCGTCCACGCCACCGAACAAGTGCAGACTGGAGCGCACCTCGAGCAGCACCGCGTCGGGCGGTGCAAGACTGATGCGGGGTGTGAAGCGCTGGGCGCGTACGGCGAGCGAGTGCAGCACCCGCGGCACACCCGAATCTGACTCCGGCGCGAGCCGCGGCAGATGCACCGCGAGCCACAACGGTGCCTGCGACGGCCGCGTGGACCGCTCGGGCGCCCCCTGCGGCTGCACGGGCTGCACGGGCGGACGGACCGCGCGGCGCGGCAGATGCTCCGGGGCAAACAGGTCCAGTGTTTTCGGCGCCCTCACGGCATCCTCTGCGGTTCATACGCATCGGTCGCCCAGGTCAGATCGAGCGCGCCGCGCGCCCCGCCGCGGCTCTTCAGCAGCGTAACCCGTGCGCCGTCGCCGCGCGGCTCGAGCGCGACCCGCAGCATCGCCGGGGAGGCCTCGCGGGCCGCCTCGCGCGTTCTGAACAACACCCCGAGCGTGTTACCACGCTGCGCCGCGAGGTGCAGGCGGCGGATGTGCCGCGCGGGTGCATGCCTCGTCCAGGCAAACACGCAATCGCAGGCGCCGGAACCGAGCGCCTGTTCGAAGGCCCAGAGAGCGGCCGCTCCTCGGGCGCTCACGATGAGCAGCCGAGGGAGCGCAACACCCGCCGCGGCCAGCGCAGGGGCGAACGGCTGCAGCGGCGGAGCCACCCAGATGCACCAGCGCGCCTCGGGCCGGCGCGTGAGGGACGCCAGCGCCGGCAGCAGCAGCTGCAGCTCGCCCTGACCAAACCGCATGGGAAGAATCTCAATCAGTCCGCTGCGCGGCCAACCGCCCCCGGGCAGACCCGCATCGAGCGGTGCGAACCCGCTCGACCAGACCGCACCGCGTACAGCCGACCCGGCGCGCCACAGCGCCGGATGCGCCAGCAGCTGCTCAAGACGCGGGTCTGCGCGTGCGGCACTCGAAGGCGGCGCAGTGCGCCGCGGTCCATCGGCGCTCATGCACGCCGGCTCCCGTCATTTACATGAGGCCGTGGCTCTTGCCGCGGCGCAATACGCCGACCACGATGCCCTCGATCAACAGCGACTGTTCCTTCAGATCGACGCGGATGGGATCGAAGTCGCTGTTCTCCGGCAGCAGCCAGACGACGGTGCCTTCCTGGCGATAGCGCTTCACCGTGACCTCGTTCTCCAGGCGCGCCACGACGATCTGTCGGCTGCGCACCTCCGGCGTGCGATGCACGGCCACCAGATCGCCATCGAGGATGCCGGCATCCTTCATGCTCATGCCGGTGACCTTCAGCAGGTAATGCGGCCGCGGCTGGAACACGCCCGGATCGATGTCCAGGCGCGCCTCGATGTTCTCCTCGGAGAAGATCGGCCGGCCGGCGGCGACCCGCCCGATCAGCGGCAGTCCGATCTGCTCGCGGATGGTGTCCTTCAGCTGGATGCCGCGCGAGGCGCCCGGCACCAGCGCGATGACCCCCTTGCGCGCCAGCGCACGCAGGTGGTCTTCGGCGGCATTGGCCGAACGGAACCCCAGTTCACGGGCAATTTCAGCACGGGTGGGCGGCATCCCCGAGTGCGTGATGAAGCGCTGGATCAGCCGCAGAACTTCGATTTGACGGGGGGTGAGATCAGACATGGTGCCGCCTGTTCTTTTGTACAAGGCTGTGATTATATCCATAACGACGCGTCCAGCAAGTCCCTCGCCCCGCACGGCTGAAACCGGCGCCGGATCACCCGCCGCTGCCCGCCCCGAGGCCGTCCCCCGGCCGCCACATCAGCGACCCGTCGGTGCATTTCATCAGGCCTTCGCGCCGCCTCTCAACTCGTTGCGACACGGCGCACGCGCCCTTTATTCAGCCTCCGTTCATATGCACTGCGCTGCGCATCCGTACAAACCCAAAATCCTATAAAATCAGCATGTCCAGGGTTGCATTCCCCGCACAAATTTGTTGGACTTGTGAAGTCGAGTCGTGGGGGCTGCTCCACCTCGGTTCGTTTGCATTTTCAAGACTTCCTCAATCAACAACCCCAAGGGGACTTTATGAAGTACGCGAGCGTAGTAAAGGTCGCCGCGGCCGCGGCACTCGTGGCCGGTCTCGCCGGCTGCCAGAACCTGACCCCCATCAAGTCGGACATCGCCAACCTGAAGTCGCAGGTTGCCCAGCTGCAGAGCCAGGTCTCCACCGCGCAGAGCACTGCCGACAAGGCCAACAGCGCCGCCCAGGCTGCGCAGAACGCTGCCGACCAGAAGTCTGCTGCGGCTCAGAGCACTGCCAACGAGGCGCTCTCGCTCGCGCAGTCGAACAAGGCGGCGATCGACGCCACCAACGAGAAGATCGACCGCATGTTCAAGCGTTCGATCTCTAAGTAAGAGCGACGGCGCTCCTACGAAAACGCCGCGCAATGCGCGGCGTTTTTTTTCGTCCCGAAGATCCGAAATCGCCTCAATAGCGGATCAGCGCCGAACCCCAGGTGAATCCGCCGCCAAAGGCCTCGAGCAGCATCAGCTGGCCGCGCTGGATCTTGCCCGAGCGCACCCCGTAATCGAGTGCCAGCGGCACGGAGGCCGCCGACGTATTGCCGTGGTCCTGCACGGTGGTGATCACCCGCTCCATCGGCAGGTCGAGCTTGCGCGCCGTCGCCTGGATGATGCGCAGGTTCGCCTGGTGCGGCACCAGCCAGTCGAGCGCGGAGCGCTCCAGATGATTGGCCGCGAGCGCCTCGTCGATCGACTTGCTGAGGGTGCTGACGGCGACCTTGAACACCTCATTGCCGGTCATCGTGATCGCGCGGCGCGTCTTCCTCGCATCGGTGCCACCGCCGCTGTAGAGCATGTCCTTGTACGTCCCATCGGCATGCAGATGGGTCGAGAGAATGCCCGGTTCCGTCGCCGGCTCGAGCAGCACCGCGCCGGCGCCATCGGCGAACAACACCGCGGTGGAGCGGTCCGTCCAGTCGGTGATGCGCGAGAGCGTCTCGGCACCGATCGCCAGGGCACGGCGCGCCTCCCCGGCGCGCACGAACTTATCGGCCATCGCCAGCGCGTACATGAAGCCGCTGCAGGCGGTCTCGACGCTGAACGCCGGCACGCCGCGACATCCGAGCCGCGCCTGCAACAGCACGCCGCAGTTCGGAAACCACAGGTCCGGCGTGGTGGTGCCGAACGCAATGAAATCGACGTCCTGCGGCCTGCATCCGGCGGCATCCAGTGCCGCTCGCACCGCTCGTTCGGCCAGATCGACCGTGGTCTCGCCCTCGGCGGCGATGTGTCGTCGCTCGATCCCGGTCCGCTCCCGGATCCACTCATCCGTGGTATCCACCATCTTCTCGAGATCGGCATTGGTCAGAATCTTCTCGGGCAGGTAGGACCCCGTCCCGGCGATACGCGAATAGATCAAGACGTCGAACTCCCGATGGGTTGCGGCGCAGCCAGCGCCTGGGCAATGTGCGCGGTCAATCCCTGACGCGCCGCGAGCGCCGCGGTGATCACGGCTCTGCCGAAAGCCATCGCGTCCGCCCGACCGTGGCTTTTTACCACGATCCCGGCCAGCCCGACCATGCACGCCCCGTTGTAGCGGCGCGGATCGAGACTGGCGGCGGCGCGCCGCAGCACCGCACGCGCGGCGAGACCGGCGAGCCGATCGAGCCAGGACGCGTTGAACTCCTCGCGCAGACGCGCCCCGATGAGCGCCGCCACGCCCTCCATGGTCTTCAGCGCCACGTTGCCGGTGAATCCGTCGGTCACCACCACGTCGACGTCGCCGGAGAAGATGTCATTGCCTTCGACGAAGCCCACGTAGTTCAGACCGCTCGTCCCGAGCAGCGCGTGCGCATCCTGCACGAGCTCGTGTCCCTTCATGTCCTCTTCGCCGATATTGAGCAGCCCGATGCGCGGCGCGGTCAGCCCGTAGATGTCGCGCGCGATGATCGCGCCCATGGTGGCGAACTGACGCAGCTGCTCGGCGGTCGCCTTGGCGTTGGCGCCAAGATCGAGCATCTGGGTGTGGCCGTGCGCGGCCGGGATGGCCGAGATGATGGCGGCGCGCTCGACGCCGGGCAGCGTCTTCAGCACGAAGTGGGCGATCGCGGTGAGCGCACCGGTGTTGCCGGCGCTCACGCACGCGGCCGCCCGAGCGCTCTTGACGAGCTCGACCGCCACGCGCATCGAGGAGTCTTTCTTATGCCGCACCGCTGAGCGCGGCGACTCGTCCATGTCGACCACCTGCGAGGCCGGCACGATCTCGATGCGCTCGCGCAGCGCCGCCGGCTGCCCGGCGAGCGCCGCCTCAATGAGCGAGCGCTCCCCGACCAGCAGCACCGTGAGGTCCGCCTGCTCGGCGAGCGCCGCGAGCGCCCCAGCGATGTACTCGCGCGGCTGGCGATCGCCGCTCATCACATCGATGGCGACCGGCAACACAGGCACGCGAGCGCGTTATTCCTGGTCGGCGTCCGCAGGCTTCTCGATCACGCGCCGGCCGCGGTAGAAACCGTCCGGAGTGATGCGATGACGCAGATGGGTCTCACCCGACTGCGGGTCGGTCGAGAGCGCCGGCGCGGAGAGCGCGTCGTGCGAACGGTGCATGCCGCGCTTGGAAGGGGTCTTGCGGCTTTTCTGAACGGCCATAATGTCCTCATGCGCCCGAGGCGCGGAAACTCACTTCTGATTCAACAACTCACCCAGACGCGCAAACGGCCGCTGCGTCACCGCATCGGCCGGCGCATCGCTCGCGGCGCTGTGCGCCCCGGGCGACGGACACTGCCCGCCCGCCTCGTGCATCGGCACGATCGGCAGACTGAGCAGCACTTCCTCCTCGATCAACTCGGCCACGCTGATGCGCCCCTCGGGCGCCAGCATCGGTTCGAGCGCATCCTCGAGCGTGCTCGCCTCGGCCGCGTTCGCGAGCAACGCGACCTTCACGTGCCCACTCAAGGGCAACGTCATGGGCTGCATGCAGCGCTGGCACGTCATCCGCGCAGCGCCCTCGAGCGTCACGTCGGCCACCGCCCGACCCGAGTCACGTCCGAATCGCACGGTGCCGCGCACGGCGCCACCGGTCAATTCGACGCGCGAACTCAGCCGCGGCAACTGCGTTAATTCCACATCGAAATCGAGCGCAGCCGCCCCGCGGGACAGCCGGTCGACCTCGAGCGGCTTGGACCAGGGTTGCGACATGGGGCGCGTATAATAGGTATCAGGTCCCGGCAAGTCAAAAGCCGGTGAATCCTTAAGTCATTGTTTCCGAGAGCCGAATCGGCCCGACGTGCCGCACCATGCCCGAACTGATCCTTGCCTCGACCTCCGTCTACCGCCGCGCGCTGCTCGAACGGCTGCAACGACCCTTCACCACCGTCGCCCCGGGCGACCCGGAGACGTACGTTCCCGGGGAGCTGCCGGCCGACCGGGCCGCACGGCTCGCCCTCGCCAAGGCGCAGGCGGTCGCCGACCGCTTTCCGCACGCCCTCGTCATCGGCAGCGATCAGGTCGCCGCACTCGGCGCCGAGGTGCTCGACAAGCCCGGCGATGCCGCCCGCTGCCGCGCGCAGCTCACGGCCGCAAGCGGCGCGCGGGTGCGCTTTTTCACCGGCTGCGCGCTGCTCGGGGCCGGCGGCACGGTCCGCCAGGTGCACCTCGACACCACCACCGTCGCGTTCCGCACCCTCAGTCCCGAGCAGATCGAGCGCTACGTCGCGGCCGAGCAGCCCTTCGACTGCGCCGGTGGATTTCGCGCCGAGGGGCTCGGCATCGCGCTGTTCGAGCGCATCGAGAGCGTCGATCCCACCGCGCTGATCGGGCTGCCGCTGATCTGGCTCGCCGAGGCACTGCGCACCGCCGGCTGCCCGGTGCCCTAAGCCCCTCGGCGAGGGCACCGGCGCGCGCCTCAGCGCTCGAGACGGCTGAGCACCGCGGAGAGCTCCGGCGGCAGTGGCGCGCTGGCACTGAAGGTCGTCCCATCCGGCCACTCGAAGCTCATGCTGTGAGCGTGCAGGAACATCCGGTTCAGACCCCGTTCGCGCAGTGCGGCGTTGCAGGCCTCATCGCCATACTTCGGGTCGCCGGCCACCGGATGCCCGGCGTACGCTGCATGCACCCGGATCTGATGCGTCCGTCCGGTATGCAGCGTCACCTCGAGCAGACTGGCGATTGACGCCCCGAGGCTGCGCCGCCCGAAGATCTGCACCGGCCGGAAGTCGCTCACCGAGGGCTTGCCGCCCGCCCCCACCCGCACCGTCCGCTCCCCGCTCACCCGGGTCTCGGTGTGCAGCGGCACGTCGATCCGCTTGCGCCCGAGTTCCCAGCGCCCGCACACCAGCGCCAGGTAGCGCTTGTCGCTCACCCCTTCGCGCAGCACCGCATGCGCGGCGCGCAGGGCCGCCGGCGTGCGCGCCACGAGCAGACAACCGCTGGTGTCGCGGTCGAGCCGGTGCACCAGCTCCAGTGACTCCTCCGGACGCAGCGCGCGCAGCGCCTCGATCAGGCCGAATTCGATTCCGCTGCCACCGTGCACGGCAATGCCGGCCGGCTTGTCGATCACCAGCAGCCGCGCATCCTCGTGGATGATGGCGCGGCGAACCGTCTCGATCAGCTCCGCCGACGGGCCGCGCCGCGCCGCCGCCGCCCCGGGCGCCTCGAGGCGCAGCGGCGGCACCCGGATCCGGTCGCTCACGGCGAGCCGCGCCTCCGGAGTGGTCCGCCGGCCGTTCAATCGCACCTCGCCCTTGCGGATGATGCGGAACAGGCGCGTGTGCGGCACCCCCGGCAGATGCTGGGCGAGAAAGCGGTCGAGCCGCTGCCCGGCCTCGTCCGCGCCCACGTCCAAATAGCGCACGGCGGTGCGCCCCTCGGTCACATTCGTCTCGGACACCGCACTCTTCCGCGTAAGACACTGTTTCTACAGCAATCCTTGCAGTATACTCCGCCGGCCGTCCGCTGCGCGGGCGCACCAATGGTTGGCGGGTACCCCCGCCGCATGTTAGTTGGACCTCCATGAGAGAGGCCATCGTATCGGGCCGACAAGAACGCCCCGGGCGTAGAACCGCTGAAACAGGTTCCGCGCGAGGCGGCTCCGGTTGAGACCGTCGAAGGATTTCCGGCACCCGCCTATGACGTGGCGTGCATTGTGATGAGAGAGACTCGAGCTCACGCGCCGAGTCGCAGAAATCTTCGCCGCTGCGGCGCTCTTGCGCCGCGGCCTCCCGTGTGCTTGCCGGCCCCTCACCGTACAACAGTAGGGGCACATGAAAAGAATGCTCGTGAATGCGACTCAGGAAGAGGAGCTGAGAGTCGCGCTGGTCGATGGACAGAAGCTCTTTGACCTCAGTATCGATATACCTTCCCGCGAACAGAAGAAAGCGAACGTCTACAAAGGCCGCATCTCCCGCATCGAACCGTCCCTGGAAGCCTGCTTCGTCGACTACGGCGCGACACGGCATGGCTTTCTGCCGCTGAAGGAAGTCACCCGGGACTACTTCCGCCAGTCACCCCAGGGCGGGCGGATGAACATCCGCGACCTGCTCTTCGAGGGGCAGGAACTCATCGTGCAGGTCGAGAAAGAGGAACGCGGCAACAAGGGCGCCGCCCTCACCACGTTCCTCAGCTTGGCCGGGCGCTTCCTGGTACTGATGCCGAACAACCCGCGCGCCGGTGGCGTCTCGCGCCGCATCGAGGGTGAAGACCGCGACCAGATGCGCGAGGTGATGAACCAGCTGCAGATTCCCGACGGGATGGGCGCGATCGTGCGAACTGCCGGCGTCGGACGCAGCGCCGAGGAGCTGCAGTGGGACCTCGATAACCTCAAGGCGCAGTGGGACCAGATCGCTGCCGCCGCCGAGGGCAAGCAGGCCCCGTTCCTGGTGTACCGCGAGAGCGATGCGGTCACGCGCGCATTGCGCGATTACCTCTCCGATGACATCGCCGAGGTACTGGTCGACGACACCAGCGCCTTCCAGAAGGCCCAGGAGTACATGCAGCGCTTCATGCCCACCGATGCGCACCATCGCCTGAAGCAGTACGTCGATGACATCCCGCTGTTCACCCGCTTCCAGATCGAAAGCCAGATCGAATCGGCCTACGCGCACAAGGTGCAGCTGCCTTCCGGCGGCAGCATTGTGATCGACTACACCGAGGCGCTGGTGTCGATCGACATCAACTCGGCGCGTGCGACCAAGGGCAGCGATATCGAGACCACCGCGCTCAACACCAATCTCGAGGCGGCCGATGAGATCGCCCGCCAGCTGCGCATCCGCGACATCGGCGGCCTGATCGTCATCGACTTCATCGACATGGAGTCGGGCAAGAACCAGCGCGAAGTCGAGGATCGGCTGCGCGATGCGATGAAAATGGACCGCGCGCGCATTCAGATCGGCAAGCTCTCTCGCTTCGGACTGCTCGAGATGTCCCGCCAGCGCCTGCGCCCCTCGCTCGGGGAGTCAAGCCACATCGTCTGCCCGCGCTGCGTCGGCATCGGCAGCATCCGCAGCGTCGAGTCGATGGCGCTCGCGATCCTGCGCCTGATCGGCGAGGAGCTGCGCAAGGACCGCACCGCCAAGGTGATCACGCAGCTGCCGGTGGACGTTGCGACCTTCCTGTTCAACGAGAAGCGTGAATGGCTGCGCACGCTGGAAGACAAGAGCGAAGCGGATCTGATCATCGTGCCAAATCCACACATCCAGACGCCCGAGTACTCGATCAGGCGCGTGCGCGACGATGAGGTGGAGTTGCCGGAGAACCGCCAGACGAGCTACCTGATCCCGGCGCCGCCGGAGGTGACCGAGCCGGGCAGTGCCCGTGAGCAGCGCCCGGCGGCCGAAGTGCCTGCCGTGGCTCCGATCATGCCGAGTACCCCCTCGCCGGTGACCCTCGCGGCACCCCACGCCGCCCCGAGCGCCCCGGCAGAATCCCGCCCGGCCAAGGGACTGTGGTCGCGGCTGAAGGGTCTGTTCGCTGCAGAGGCAGAACCGGCGGTCAGTGCGCCACAGGCCGCAGCGCCTGCCCCGGCGGCGCGCAGCCCGCATCGCCGTAACGAGCGCGGAGAACGCGGCGAGCGCGGCCGCGACGGGCGGCGGGATTTCGGACGTTCAGGCCGACGCGGCGATGGCGGCCGCGGTGAAGGCAGCCGCACGGAGAGCAACCGCCGTCCACAGGGCGAATCCCGCGGCACCGAAGGGCGCAGCGCCGAGGGGCGCAGCGCCGAGGGCCGACGGGATCGCTCCGACCGGCGTCCACGCGATCGTGATCGTGATCGCGAACGCGAACGCGATCTGAACTCCCAGCGCCCAACAGCGATGCCTGCGGCGATGCCTGCGGCTGCGGCGGCCGGCGGCACCGGCCCGAGCGAGCCCGCCGCAGTGGGCAGCGAGCGGCCGGCCTCGGAACGCGGCGAGCGGCGGGGCCGCCGCCGCGGACGCCGGGGCGGCCGGCGCGGCGGCGCACGGGGTGAGAATGCGACGGGCGAAGCCCGCATGACGGAAGGCGGCGCCGTCCGCGAAGCCTCCCACGAGTTCGCCGCTCCCGAGCGGAACGAGCCGCAGGCACCGCCGCTCGAGCGCGATACCCGAGGATCCTTCGAGTCCTCTGCCCCCGCGTTGCGGGCGCCCGAACCGGCCCCAGCGAGTCCCGCGATGCAAGCGGCACCGAGTGCGCCACCGCCCGCTCCGACTCCGGCGCGCGAGGAGAAGGTCTCGGCATGGCACGAAGAGCCGAAGCCGGCTGCGGTGCACATCGAGCCCGTCTCGGCGCCGGCCACCGGCGGACAGGAAGGCAAGCCGCACGTCGTGTGGACCTCTGCACCGGCGGAGTGGACACCCCCCCGGCGCGGCAGCGAAGAGTAGGCCAATGCCCCCTGGGACGCTCCGCGTCCCAGGGGGCAGGCTGTGGCCCTAGGGTGCCCAGAGGGGCGCGAGCGTGCCTCTGCGCAACGCCGTGCACAGGCCGAGCGAGGCGGCCTCGATCAGATCGAGCACCTGTTCGAAGCCATTCGCCCCGCCGTAGTACGGATCCGGCACCTCGAACAGGCCACACTGCGGGGCAAATTCCAGCAACAGCCGCAACCGTCCACGCCTCTGCGCCGGCGCACGCCGCTTCAGCGTCTCGAGATTCTGCCGGTCCATCGCCAGGATCAGATCAAACACCTCGAAGTCGTACGGCTCAACCGCCCGCGCGCGCAGCCCGGAGAGGTCATACCCGCGCCGCAGCGCCGCCTCGCACGTACGGCTGTCCGGCGCCTCCCCGGCGTGATAGCCGGCCGTGCCCGCCGAGTCGACGGTGAGCGCCAGCTCAGGCAGCTCGCGCGCCGCCATCGCGCGAAATACGCCCTCCGCCGTTGGCGAGCGACAAATGTTACCCAGACACACGAACAGAATCTTCACCACGGCGCTGCCCATTCAACCCTTGAACCCGGCAAATTCTAGGAGCATTCCTCGCGAGTGTCTGCACTGCCCCCACCGGTCCGTTGACGCACGTGTCAGGTCGGTCGCAACCGACTGCATGCGAGTTCTTCTGATAATATATACAGATGGCAACCATCAAAGACGTGGCCAAGCTCGCCGGAGTCGGTGTTGGTACAGCATCGCGCGTCATCGCCGGCAAGGGTCCCGTCTCCCAGGATGCCATCAAGCGGGTCACCCAGGCGATCGAGGCGCTGCAGTACCGGCCCTCGCACGCCGCCCGTGTCCTGCAGAAGGGTCACTCACGGATGATTGGCGTATTCATCCCGGTGGTCTCCGGATCGTTCTACACCCCGATCCTGCATGCGATCTTCCTCGCGCTGCACGCCCAGCAATGCCACATGGTGGTGAACTTCGGCCTCGAGCCGCACGATGAGCGCAAAGAAGCCCTTGCCGGCGCGGAATTCCTCACCGATCGCGGCTGCGACGGGCTGCTGCTGATGGGCACGGCACTCGTCCCGTCCGACGCTGAACACATCACCCGGTTACAGCGCAATTTCGTGCTGCTGAACCGCAGCCTGCCGCACCTGCAGGAACAGTGCTTCAACCCCGATCACCGTGCCGCCGGTGCGCTCGCCGCGCGCACACTGTGCGAAGCCGGTCACCGGCGCCTCGCGGTCATCGAAGGACCGAAGGAATCCCGCGACAATGCGCTGCGCATGCGCGGGTTCTACGAGACGCTCACCGAGTACGGTGTCGACGTCGAGGCGCTGGCGCGTGTACACGGAAATTTCACGCCTGAGAGCGGCCGCTCCGGCACGCACACGCTGCTTGAGACAAAAGTACCGTTCACGGCGCTGTTCTGCGCCAATGACGAAATGGCGATCGGCGCGCTCTCGTACCTGAGCCAGCGCGGGATATCGGTGCCGACGGACATCTCGGTGATGGGCTACGACAACATCGACCTCTCGGCCGTCGCCGCCCCTCCGCTCACCACGGTGCTCATTCCATGGGTCGAGATCGCGACCAACGCCGTGCACCGACTGCTGAACCTGTGCTACGGGTCAACATTGCCCGTCGCGCGGGAGATTGCCACGAAGATCCTCTGGCGCGACTCGGTCAGGCGAATCGCCACGACGCACCCGCGCGCAGGCTGACTCGCCGCGCCGCCCGAGGGCGCGCAGCGATCATCCGCCCATCGCGCTCTGGGTCGGAACAAGCCCCTCGGTCTTCTTCAGCAGGTGGGCATTTTTCGTCCGCGCCATCACCCGCACCTGCTTCAGCGAGTCAATCATCATGTAGATCAGCGCCAGGTAGCCGCGCCGGAACAGCTCGACCACCACGGCATCGCCGAGTCGCGATAGCGATTCCTGATTGATGGTGTACAGACCGTCGCAGTGGCGCAGCGTGCCGTCCTCGAACTCCACCTCGATATCAATCGGCTCGATGAGATTCAGCTCGAGCAGCCGGGCAATGAAGATCTGGGTCTGCTCGATACCCGGCTGCAGGTCCTGAAAGGCCCAGATGATCCGCTGCAGATACCGGCTCGGCTGGCCCTGCTCGGTGAACAACGGCTGGCCGCTCTCGGCACCGACCCGTGGATCGTCCAGATCAATCGCCAGCTCCGGGCCGTGCACGTAGAACGGCCCACGCTGCAGGCTGAGCGGCCGGTAGAACTCCGGGTCCTGCCGCCAGTCCTGAAGAAACTGGTTCTCGCCCTCGATGAACCCGAGCATCGCCCCACAGAAGAACCGCCCGGTCTCCCGATGTTTGCCGAAGAGGATCGGATAATGCACCAGCAGGTGCGAGAACTCCCCGACAATCACCTGCACGAAGTGCTGGTTGTCGCCATGCGCGGCTGCGGGTCGTCCATCGACTTTCAGGTCGCGGTACTTCTCTTTGTTCAGCGGTACGATGTGGGTCATGGGCGGATTCCGGCTCGCTCAAACGGGCTGCAGCCCGTATTGGTGAATTCTGTTCAACAGCTCGCGGTTCGTCGGCAGTCGCGCACACAGCTCCGCGGTCACCCGGGCATTCTCCGCGACCAGCTTCGCGGCGTCCGCGGAGGATTCGGCCCGTTCCTCCGGTACCACCTCGGTGCGAAAGCCCATGCCGTAGAGCACGTACTGATAGCTCGCGGCCGGAAAGACCTCCTCCAGTCTATCAAGCTCATCGAAGAACCACGGGGACTGAAACTTCCACAACGTCAGCATATCCTGAAGCCGCTGCGGCACGGTCGCAGGATCGGCATTATCGCGCCAAAAGGCGCTATCGGTACGCTGCGTCAGCACGTAATGCAGCTTCAGAAAGTCGATGATCCGACCCCAGCGGTACAGCGTGACCTCGTTGAAGCGCCGCGCGACGATATCCATCACTTCCCGGCTGGCCGGCATCTGCTCAGCGAGGAGCTTCGCCGAAAGCTCAACCAGAACGATCGCCGAGGCCTCGAGCGGCTCCAGGAATCCCTGCGCCAGTCCGACCGCCAGACAATTATTTTTCCAAAAGATCTGCCGATGACCGGCACGGATTGGGATTTTGCGCACTGGCAAATTCCGATGCCGCGCTCCCAGGTAGCCGAGCAGCGCCTCCTGCGCCGCCTCCTCGCTCATGTGCCGGCTCGAATACACGTGGCCGATCCCGCGCCGCGTCGGTAAGCCGATGTCCCAGATCCATCCGGCCGCCTGCGCCGTCGCTATCGTCTCCGATGCCATCGGCTGATCGGGCGTGTCGTAGGGCACCTGAACCGCCAGAGCGGTATCGCAGAACAACACGTCCGTGCACGGCTTGAAATCGACCTTGAGCGTCTGGCCGATCAACAGCGCGTGAAAGCCGCTGCAGTCCACGAACAGATCGCCTTCAATGCGCCCTGCCTGCGCCGTCTGTAAACCGGTGATGTCGCCCGATTCGCTCTGTCCGACGGAAGTGACATCGGCCAGAACGTGTCGGACCCGCAGCTTCTCGGTGCAGTGTCTGGCCAGAAACGGCCCAAACTTGCCGGCATCCAGATGATATGAATAGTTCGCCGCCGAGCGATACTCGCCCTGCGCGATCGTCTTTGGCGCCAGACCCTGATCGCACAACCGTCCCTGCGGCGTCACGAAATCGCAGAAGCTCTCCCCCCGCGCATCGCTCAGCCAGTGCGGCACGAGGTTCACGCGCGAGAAGCCGTGCGGGATCATGAGCGGGTGATAGTAGGCATCCCCCGGCGCTCCGCTCGTCCAGCCGACGAACTTCCCGCCCTGTTTGAAGGCCGCATCGCACTCACGAAACAGCGCAGTCTCAGACACCCCGATGCGCTCCAAGCTCGAGCGTATCGTCGGCCACGTCCCCTCGCCCACGCCAATGGCGCGGACATCGGGCGACTCAACCAGCGTCACCGAGAAGCCGCCCGCCTTCATCCGAGCTTGATGGCGGGCGGCGATGATGCCTGCGGTGAGCCATCCGGCGGTTCCTCCGCCGACAATGACGACCGACCTGACCGGCTTCATGACCTCAGAACTGGGCGCGGACTCCAAACGACAGCGAAGTCCCGTAATCGATCAGGTTCAACGTCTGGTTCGAGAACCGCCCATACGTATGATAGATCGAGTTCAGCAGGTTGCTCGCGGTGAAGTACACGTTCAGGTGCTTGTCGATCTTGTAGTTGGTAGACAAGTCCAGCTGCGTGAACGGCGCCTCGTACACCGGCTCGGCACCGAATGCGCTGCTGTCATTCTGCTGACCGAGTCCCAGCAGCAGCTTGCCTTGCCAGTTCACCGTCATGCGCGCCTGCCACTTGCCCCTCTGATAGAAGAGCGTTCCGTTGGCGGAGTCGCCGACGCCGGTCAACGCGAACTGATTCGACGTCAGGTTGTAGTTGTTGAAGTTCGCATTGCTGTGCATCCACGTTCCGTTGATCAGAACCCCGAATCCATACGGGAGCAGCTGCTGCCAGGTCGCCGATACGCCCGTCACGTCAGCCGACAGCTTGTTTGTGAAGGTGGTCTCCGCAAACACCATCGGCTTGCCGCAATTGGCGTCGGTGAACAGAATGTGGCCGTTCTGGTTGTACGAGCACGGCGCCGGGTCATTGATAGGAACCGTCACGTTCTGCACGCTCGAGGTCGGGAAATTCGACACCTGCTTGTAGAACGGATGCAGCTCGGCGTAATCCCCGTGCGCGTAGTACCAGGTGAGACGGAAATCGAAGTTGTTTGACAAATACGGCTTTAGTGCCGGGTTATTTCCGGTTGCTGTCAGCGCATTAACCAGGCCACCGTAGTTTGTGTTTGGAATGATCTGCCCATTCGGCGGCGCAGATTCGGTGCGCGAAAAATCGACAGCTGCCTCCAGATCATGCGCCGGCCACAACGCCAGGTCGAGCGATGGCAGGAAGTAGCCATAGGAAAGCGAGGTCTGCGTCCACGTCGGTGAACCGTAGGCAAAGACATACTGCGTCGGATCCGCTGCGCCCTGCCAGGTGACCGATTGCAGCGGCGCAGACAGCCCGGCGATCAGCTCGTCGGTACGTTGGTAGCGCAGCCCCAATCGGGTCATCAGGCGCATCCCGTGAACCCTGAAGTTGTGACTGACTTGCACGAACGGCGAGTAGTTCATACGAGCAACGTGCTGCACCGAACCGGTCACCAGCGCCTGAGTCGGCACGCCACCGGTATAGCGCGGATAGCCTGCCGTCGGATTCCACTGCGAATCGATCGGCTGGGTCTCCAGGTAGCTCAGCAGCGTCCATGGGTTGTAGCCGAGCAATTGCGGCGGAAGGTTGCCGTTGCCGCTGTAGCCCGGCATCCAGGTCCCCGTGCTCATCGGAGCGAACCCCAGTGAAGACGGCAGGCTCAACCCCTGTGTATCCCCGGAAGCCGGCCCGTAACCAGACCACAGCTCCCAGTAGTTGTTCGCAAAAGTGTCGTACTCCTTGGTGTTCCAGTCGTCATCTAGGAACTGGGCACCGAAGGTGAGCTTCGTGCTGTTCCCCGGGGTCCAGGTGGCCCGAACGGTAGCCTCATTGATCTGATCACCGCTCTGCAAGGTTGCCAGCGGCAGAATATGCGAGCCTATGATGTATGGATTAAGACCCAGATAGTTCGGCGAGGCGACCACACCGGACCCTGCCGCAGTCGCATTTGGTCCGTATGCGCTCCAGTACGGCACCGCATTGCTTCCACCGACCACCATGCCGCCGGTGTAGTTGTTAACGGCGTCTCCGTAACCCACGTCACCTTGTATGCTGCTGGTGTTGCCGTTCGGATTGAACCTGGAGACGGACTGGTCGGCATCTACCTCGACCGTCCAGTTATCGTTCACGTTCCACAAGACGTTCGCACCGTAAGTGTTCGTGACGATGTAATCGGTCTGCTGGATCGCTTGCAGGTCGGTCGGACCGGTGTAATTGAAATTTGTGATCGTGCCGTTGTTGTCGATCGTGGAGTTTGGGAACGCTCCGAACCACGTCGTACGTGCCCAACTTTCATCACGCTGGTTCCAGGAGGAGTAGTTGTCATCGAGAGTCACAAGTACCGAGTTCGTCGGGTGCCACTGCAACACCACGCGCCCATCCTTGCTTCGCGTATCGACGCGCTCGAGGTACATGCTCAGCTGCTGCGGATACCAGACCGGGACCTGCACATTGCCCGTAGCACCCGATCCAACGCTGGCGCAACCGGTGCTGCCGAAGGCCGTCGTGGAATTGGCGTTGAGATTCGAGCAGGCAAAGCCGCCGGCCGCGACGCCCTCCCAACCGGCGACATCGGTGTGATGAGTCGTAGTACGGTAGTCGGAATAATCGCCATCGATCAGGATGCCGAACTTATTGTGATCGAAGGTATCGCTGAACAGACCGCCGACCACGGGCCGGATACCACCGTTCATCGTGTAGTCGGTACCACCGACGTTCATCCCCGCATGTAAGCCAGGATTCTCGAACGGGGTGAGCATCTTGACGTTGATGACCGAACCGATATTACCCGAGGAAAGGGCCATGTCCGGCGTCTTCAACACGTCGATCTGTCCGACGTACATCGCGCCCAGAGATGCGAAATCGAAGTTCTGCCCGTTACCGGAGGCGATTTGCCGACCGTTCACGAGCACAGTGTTGAATGATCCACCGAAGCCATTGACGTTGACGCCTTGTGCCAGGCCGGTCGCCGTCCCAGCGACTGAACTGAAGCTCGTCGAGCCGCGGTTGATCGTGACGCCGGGCAGGTGCGCGAGTGCACCGCCCACGGAGGAGTCCGGGAACTGACCGATGCTCTCGGCGGAAATCGCATCGACCACGCCAATCGAATCCCGTTTGATTGCGAGTGAGCGCATCAGGGACCCGCGGATGCCCGTAACGACGATCGGCGCAAGCGTCGTGGCCGAGGACTGCCCCATCATCACGCCGGTGTCCGCCGCCGCGGTGCTCGCGCTCGTTGCGGTGCTCGCGGCCGCCGCGGTGCTCGAGCCCGTTGCGGTATTCAGCGCGTACAAGCCCGCACCGTTCGGTGCAAACGACCCTGTGGAGGCGAGCGGCGTCGCCTTGAAGCCTCGCCGCCGGCTCCTCGCCGCCTGCGCGGGCACCGCGGGCTGCTCCGGGCGCTTGCGGGCCGGGACGTTCTGGGCATGAGCGACGCCGCCGATGCCCAACGAGAGCGAGCCGAGTGCCAGCCCGGATAGACCTAGGTTCCCATACGCCGCACGGCCCAGGCCGGCGAGTCGGGCACCCTTTTTTATGGCGTTCTTTGATCCGTTACGCGACGTCTTGCGACTCATGTACAAACCCCCCTCATGACACTGTGACGACTGGCGAGATGTTGCGTTCGTGCAACGCGCATCCATGGAACGCAACTGTGGAAACGCTTCCACTTAAATTACGTTCCGCGTTGCACGCTGTCAAGCATTCCCCGAAAACACTTCCCTGCATGCTGGTGCGACGCGTCTGTCGCTCTCTAAGGCATCTCGCCTCGGAGTGATCGGCGCTGCCGTACCGCATGTGGCGTCACCGCACTGCCCCCCCTCCTGGCATCACGCAGGGGCCATCCTGTGCGCACGACATTGGACTCAGCGTATGCGTCGCATCCGCAGGCCCCGGGGTCTGTTCGCCGCCCGCCCAGGTGGCGATTACGGCACGCGAACCGTGTTTGCGCCAGCATTTCTCGTATGGATGGGGGACCCTCGCGCGACCGTGGCACAAGCGGCCACGGGGACAACACGCCTCGCCAAGCGTACTCCGCGGCTGAGGCTCGAGGTGACCATCGATGTTATGTTCCCCGCCGGCCGCGTACCAGCCGCACACGACCGGATCACGGCAACGCAGGGGGAATCATGCGTGGAGGCGCATTCCGACCCGCCACTCCTGGGCGCTCCGCAGGCCGCGGGACGGGGGCTGCGAACCCGGTGCGGCGCACTCGGTCCCGGCGGAACTCACTCGAAACAGGGTCGCGGGGTGTGGGAGAGGACGGGATGGCGCAGCGTGGCACCCAGGCCAAAAAGCGCCTCTAGCGCACGCTATAGCCACGTGCCTGCAGACAGGCGCCCAATGCGCGCCGGTAGTCCATGGCCCTGCGCGCCATCGCACGGTCCTGTCCCCGGGCCGCGGCGCTCATCGCCTGGTCATTGGCCTGGGCATTGGCCGCATCGCCGGCACTGCCGATCATGGCGCCGGTGAGTGCACCGAACACCACGCCCGAGCCGCGGTCCCAGCGGTTAGACAGCGCTGCACCGATAACGGCACCGGCGATGGCCCCAAGGGCCGTATCAGTGCCGGGGGGCGGCCCCTGCACGACCACCCGATCATAGACCGGCACGTTCGGCGCGCTGGGGTCGAAGCCGCTCTGGTGCACCGCCCAGACGCTGCATTCATAGCGGTCGCGGCTTTGACGGGCGCGCGACTGATTGTGCATGGGATAGGCGTACACGGTCGTATTCGGCCGCGGCACGTTGTACGCCACCGGTTGGTCGTATTGCGTCGTGGCGCATGCCGTGAGTGCGGCCAATACAGCGCCGGCCGCGACCAGCCGCAGGCCACGGCAAAGTCTCAATGAAGCGCTCGTGTGCTCGCGCATAGGTTTCCCGTCCCGTTGCAGGACGCCCCGGGGCGAACATCGCCCCTGCTCATGTCAATGGACGCCATTCGACACCGCGAAGTTCCAGCCGTCGGGTCCCTGCAAAGCTAAAGATATCATAAGGTTCTAACTCACCGACTCAACCGAGAAGGTCCGCCACGCGGCGCAGATCCTCGACCGTATTGACGTCGGGACCGGGGCGCTCGAGCGCATCGGCGACCTGGATGGTCAGCCCGTGCTCCAGCGCTCGCAACTGCTCAAGCCTCTCGCTCGCCTCGAGCGGCGAGCCCGGCAGCGCGCAGAGCATCCGTAGCGCCGACACCCGATACGCATACAGTCCCACGTGACGACGGGCCCCATCGAAGCGGCGCTGACTGGCGAGGCCCGCCGGCGCCCCGTCCCGAACCCAGGGTATCGGCGCACGCGAGAAATACAATGCGCGGCCCCGGGCGTCGGTGACCACCTTGACCGCGTTCGGATCGAAGAACTCCTCAAGAGTCTCGATGGGCGTGGCCAGTGTCGCGATCGCCGCACGCGGCGTCTCGGCGAGCAGCGCCGCCACCTGGGCGATAATCGCCGGCGGAATCAGCGGCTCATCGCCCTGCACGTTCACCACGATGTCCTCATCCGCCCAGCCCTCGAGGCGGGCCAGCTCGGCAATGCGGTCCGTCCCTGAGGCGTGCTGCACCGAGGTCAGCCGCGCGTTCGCCCCGAAGGCACGAGCGGCCGCCGCGATCGATTCATCATCGGTCGCAATCAGCACCTCGCGTGCCCCCGCGGCACAGGCCTTCTCGTACACCCACTGCAGCATCGGCTTGCCGGCGAGCGTCGCCAACGCCTTGCCAGGAAGCCGGCTCGAGGCGGCACGCGCAGGGATGGCGATGCGGAACACGCAGCGCGGCCGCTCAGCGCTCGAGCAGCGGATCGTCGGCACTCAGCTGGCGCGCCTCTTCCTCGAGCATCACCGGTACGCCGTCGCGGACCGGATAGGCGAGCCGGTCCATGCGGCAGACGAGCACCGACGCCTCGCGCCGGTAGAGGAGCGTGCCCTTGCAGATCGGGCAGGCCAGAATTTCGAGCAGGCGGGCATCCATCAATTAACCTCCGGGGGCCCCGGCGAATGATGCGGCCGTACGCAGCAGCAGCTCGAGCAGGCAGGCGGCGTCGGCCTCGCTGAAGAGCGCCTCGACTGGCACGAACCACAGCCGCGGATCGGCCAGGTGCGCGCATTTTACGGCATCCTTTTCCGTCATGAGTACCGGGTATGGGTCGGCGAACTGCAGCTCGGCCGGCGTGAGCGGATGGTGGTCCGCAAACGGATGCGCCAGCACCTGCAGTCCGCGAGCGCCGAGCTCGCGGAAGAACCGCTGCGGATGGCCGATGCCGGCGACCGCATGCACGGGCGAGCCACAAAACGTCTCCAGTGCGCGCTGCTCGCCCGAGGCGAGCGACACGGCCTGGCCGGGCACCAGATCCATGCGCAGTACACGCGGGGGAAAATACGCGGCCGCAGCGCGCAGCGAGGGATGCTCGGACGCGCCGTTGATCACCAGCGCATCGGCGCCCGAGAGGCCCTGCAGCGGCTCGCGCAGCGGGCCGGCCGGCAGCAACCGCCCCGTCCCGAACCCCCGGGCGCCGTCCGCGACCACGATCGTGCACTGGCGGGTGAGTCGCAGATGCTGCAGTCCATCGTCGGAAATCACGACACGTGCGCCGCGGGCGATCACCGCGCGGGCCGCTTCCGTCCGCTCCCGCCCGACGGCGGTCACGCAGCCGCTGCGGCGCGCCAAGATGAGCGGCTCATCGCCCACTTCGCGCCAATCCGCATCCGCATCGAGCACGCGCACGCCCCCCGCGCTACCGCCGTATCCGCGCGAGATCACCCCGGCCGGCAACGCGTGTCGGCTCGATTGCTGGGCGAGCCAGACGGTGAGCGGCGTCTTGCCGGTGCCCCCGACCGTGAGGTTACCGACGATGATCACCGGCGCGCGGAGCGGACCGGCCGTGGCCGCCCGCCTGCGCCGCACGGCCACGGCCGCCCCATACAGTCGGGCCAGCGGCTCGAGCGCCGCGCACGCCCCGGGTGGACCGTACCAGCGCCGATTAAGCCACGCCTGCATGGCGCGTCAGTCGCTGAACTGCAGCCGGTACAGCTGCGCGTACAATCCGTCGCGGGCGAGCAGCTCGGCATGCGTGCCGCTTTCGACTACGCGGCCGGCATCGAGCACGAGAATGCGGTCGGCCTGCTCCACCGTCGAGAGCCGGTGGGCGATGATGAACGTGGTGCGGTCGCGCACCAGCTGCGTCAGCGCAGATTGGATGTGCCGCTCCGCCTCGGTGTCGAGCGCGGAGGTCGCCTCATCGAGAATCAGCACCGGGGCATCCTTCAGCAATGCGCGCGCAATCGCGATGCGCTGGCGCTGTCCGCCGGAGAGCAGCACACCGCGATCCCCGACCATGGTGTCAAGCCCCTGCGGCAGTGCGGTGGCGAACTCCAGCACATGGGCCGCTTCGGCCGCGCGCTCCAGGGCCTGCTCGGATACCTTGCGCCCGAACGCTATGTTGTTGCGGATGGTGTCATCGAACAGGGTCACTTCCTGACTGACCACCGCGATCTGCTCGCGCAAGGCCTTCAGGTCATATTCGCGCACATCGCGTCCGTCGATGAGAATGGCGCCAGCACTCAACTCGTAGAAGCGCGGCAGCAGGTTGACCAGTGTCGATTTGCCGCTGCCCGAGCGCCCCACGATCGCCAACTGCGAGCCAGCAGGCACCGCGAAGGACACCCCGCGCAGCGCCGCCTCCTTGTCCCTCCCGTAGGCGAACGAGACATCCCGGTACTCGACCGCCCCGCGCACCCGTCCGGGGCGCAAATCGCCAGTCTCGGGCTCGGCGGGCTGATCGAGAATCTCGAACAGACTCTGCGCGGCCGCCACACCCTGCTGAATCGGGCCGGATTGACCCACCACCTCGCGCACCGGCTGGGCGAGCATCGACAGCGCGGTGAAGAAGGCGACCAGATCCCCGGGGCTCATCTGCCCGAGCACCGTGTCGCGGATCGCCAGCGCCAGCACGAACGCCCCGCCCACCGCGCTCACCAGCTGCACCGTGGGGTTGGCAAGTCCGCTGGTGAGGATGGACTTCATGTTGGAGACGCGGTTGTGCTCGTTGACCCGCTCGAACTGCGCCGAGAGATGCGCTTGGGCGCCGTAGACCTTCACCAGACGCGGAGACTCGAAGCTCTCCTTGGCGAGGCGCGTCACATCCTCCATGGAATGCTGGATGCGCCGGCCGTAGCGGCGGAAATGCCGGTTGATCACCGAGACCAGCCAGGCCACGAGCGGCCCCATGATGAGCGAGAGCAGCGTCAGACGCAGATTGATCCAGACCATCCACGCGAGCAGAAAAATGATGATCAGCACGGCGCGCACGAGGATGACGATGGAGTTGGTCGAGGCCTGTCCGACCTGCTCGCAGTTGTATGTCAGGCGCGAGAGCATCGCCCCGACGGCCTGCCGATCGTAGAAAGCGACCGGCAGGTCGAGCACCCGCTCAAAAACCTGCCCACGCAAGTGCTTGACGACTCGCCGCCCGACATACCCCATGAAATACGTCTGCACGAGATTGCCGACGCCGCGTACGGCGAAGAGCACGACGAGCGCCACCGGCAACCACACGATCATGCGCTTGTCGGGGTTGCGCAGCAGGTTGCCCAGACGCTTAGAGAGCTCCACCAGACCGCTCGAGCTCGCCGCGTAAATTGCCCCACCCAGGATGCCGAGGATGAAGGCGCCGAGATTCGGGCGCAGGTAGCCGAGCAAGCGACGGTAGACGCGTGCCGCGTCGCGCTCCTCGCCCTCCTCTGCGCCGCTCACGGCCCGCTCCCAAGACGCGCCTTGATCGTCGCGATGTCGAGCTTGACGAAGCCGAGCGCCCCGAGCACGTCCATGGCGGTGACCACCGACTGCTGCGTGGCGCGTGCATCGGCGCGGATCAACACCGTCTGCCCGCGCGCCGCGGTCGGCTGGGCCGCAAGCGCTGCGCGCAGCGTGTCCGGACTGTTGTTGAGCAGCTCTCGGCCGTTGACCAGATAATCCCCGTTTTCGGTCACCGTCACGATGAGCGTCTGCGGGCGGCCGCTCGCGGCCGGCACGGCCGCGGCGCGCGGCAGCACCACGTGCAGCCGCCCTTGCTGGGTGAAGTGACTGGAGAGCATGAAGAACACCACCAAGAGCAGCACCACGTCGATCAGCGACACGACGTTGATCTCCGGCTCCTCGTGGCGCCGCGGCTTGAGATTCATGGGCGGATCAGACGCCGCCCGAGGCGGCATCACCAGCCGCTTCGAGCGCATCGGCCATGCGCAGCGCGTGTTTCTCCATCTCCACCACGATGCCCTCGACCTTACCGCGCAGGTAGCGGTAGGAAATGAGCGAAGGGATGGCCACGCACAACCCTGCGGCCGTACACACCAGGGCCTCGGCGATGCCGCCGGAGAGCGCGCGCGGATCGCCCATGCTGCTGCGCTGGATGGCATCGAAGGCGCGGATGATGCCGGTCACGGTGCCGAGCAGACCGAGCAGCGGGGAAATGCCGGCAATGGTGCCGAGTGTGTTGAGAAAACGCTCAAGCTCGTGCACGACATGCCGGCCGGCGTCCTCCAGCCGCTCCATCAGCATCTCGTGCGACCGATGGCGGTTGGCGAGGCCTACGGCCAGCAGGCGTCCAAGCGGCGAGTGCTGCTCCAGCGCGGCGATCACCTTGTCAGTGACCTGTCCGGTCTCGATCAGCTGCCAGACCTTCTGCGGCAGCTCACGCGGCAATACGCGTCGCTCCTGCAGCGTCCAGAGCCGCTCGAGCACGATCGCCACAGCGACGATCGAGCAGAAGATGATCGGCCACATCAGCGGACCACCCGCCTGCACGATTTCCCACATCAAACGACCCCAATGAATCGGTGAATGAGCATCATACCGGAGTGTGCCCGGCGCCGGAACGCGCCTCACGGCCGACCGCCGCTGCGCCGTGGTACAGTGCTCTACTCATGCCGCGACGATTTTTGAAGAAGATCCTGCCCAAGCCCCACACCATCGAGGGGCACAAGCTGCTGCGCGTGTTCGGCGACCGGCTGATGGACCCGCGGCTCTGGGCGGTGCACCGCCGTTCGGTCACCGGGGCTTTCGGCGTCGGACTGGCGATCAGCTTCGTACCGCTGCCAGTGCACTCGCTGCTCGCAGGCCTCATCGCCCTCACCTGGCGGCTGAACGTCCCGGCGGTCTACGGCACGATTTTCCTGGTGAACAATCCACTCACCATGGTGCCGATCTACTACCTGGCCTACCGAGTCGGTGCGCTGCTGCTTGACACGCCCCCGGGTCACTTCGCCTTCCAGCTGAGCTGGCAGTGGTTGCAATACGGACTCGGCCCGCTGTGGCGGCCGTTCCTGCTCGGTTGCCTGGTGTGCTCGGTGGTGGCGGGACTCGCCGGCTGGTGCGTCGTGGAGTTCCTCTGGCGCTGGGAGGTCATGCGCCGCTACCGGGCGCGGCACTGGGCAACCTCGCCGTAATCTGCTCCCGGACGAGCAGCTGCCCGCCCAGGAGCTCGTAGACACCGTCCATGCGCGCCGCGAGGCGCGGATCGTGGGTCACCACGACCAGACTCGTGCCCCGTTCGCGGTTCAGTTCGAGCATCAGCTCGAAGACCGCGTGCGCGTTGGCGCCATCGAGGTTGCCGGTCGGCTCATCGGCGAGCACGATCTTCGGCTGCGTCACCAGGGCGCGCGCCACGGCGGCCCGCTGGCGCTCGCCGCCGGAGAGCTGATGCGGCCGGTGCGTCAGACGGCCGCCGAGTCCGACCCGCTCAAGCAACTCACGCGCCAGGCGGCGCGCCTCGGCCACTTTCTCGCGCCGCACCAGCAGCGGCATCGCCACGTTCTCCAGCGCGGAGAACTCCGGCAGCAGGTGATGAAACTGGTACACGAAACCCAGTGTCCGGTTGCGCAGCATGGCGCGTTCGCGCTCGCTGAGCGCGTGCAGGTCCCGCCCGTCGATCAGCACCTGTCCGTGACTCGGGCGATCCAGCCCACCGAGAATCTGCAGCAGCGTGGTCTTGCCCGAACCGGACGCACCGATGATGGCCAGCCGCTGCCCGGCGCGCACCTCGATCGCCACGCCCGTAAGCACCTCGAGGGTCGTCGAACCCTCCACGAAGCTGCGCCGCACGTTACGGGCCTCGAGCACCGGCTCACTCATGGCGCAACGCCTCAGCCGGCGCGGTGCGCGCGGCGCGCCACGCCGGATAGATGGTCGCGAGGGCACACAGCAGAAACGCCACGGCGCACACGCGCATCACGTCGAGTCCCTCGACGTACGCGGGAAGCTCGCTCATGTAATACACCTTAGGATTGAGAAACTGAGTGTGCAGCAGCCGCTCGAGTACCCCGACCAGGCTCTGCAGATGATGGGCGATGAGGACCCCGAGTCCGGCGCCGAGCAGCGTGCCGGCCGCACCGATCAGCAGGCCCTGGATGGCAAAGATCGCCAAGATGTTGCGCGGCTCGGCGCCGAGCGTGCGCAGAATCGCGATATCCGACTGCTTCTCCTTCACGATCATCACCAGAGTCGCAACGATGTTAAAGGCGGCAACGCCCACGATCATCGAGAGGATGATGAACATCATCGATTTGGTGATCTGGATGGAGCGGAAGAAATTCGCCAAATGATCGGTCCAGTCGCTGACGTAGTAACCGTCGCCACCGAGGGAGTACGCGATGCGGCGCACGATGGTCGGCGCCTGCCAGGGATCGGAGAGCTTCATGCGCAGACCCGTCACCCGGTCTGGCCCCACGTCGAACAGACGTGCCGCGTCGGTGAGATTCACCAGCGCGAGCTCCCGGTCGTACTGATACATCCCGGAGTGGAACAGCCCGGCGACCTGAAAGCGCCGCATGCGCGGCATCAGTCCGGCGGGCGTCGCGATGCCCTCCGGGGCAATCAGCACCACCGACTCACCAACCCGCACATGCAGCGCGCGGGCCAGATCGACCCCGAGGATCACCCGATAGGCACCCGGGCGCAGGTCCGCCAGATCCCCGTGCTCCAAGTGCTGCGCCAGTGCGGTCACGTGCGTCTCCTGCGCCGGCTCGATGCCCCGCACCGCCGCCCCGGCGATGTACTGCCCATGCGTCAGCAGCGCCTGCTGCTGCACGTAGGGCGAGACGGCCTGCACGTGCGGCTCGGTGCGCACCCGCCGCTCAACGCTGCGCCAGTCCCCGATCGAGCCGCGCAGCCCCATGAGCGTCGCATCCGCGGTCACATCGAGGATGCGGCTGCGCAGCTCGCGCTGAAAGCCGTTCATCACCGAGAGCACCACGATGAGGGTGGCGACGCCGAGCGCCAGCCCACAGACCGACATCACCGCCACGAACGACACGAAGCCCCGCCGGTGGGTCGAGCGCAGGTGACGAGTCCCGATCAACCATTCATAACGGTCGAACATCAGCGTCTCATTCGTAGCGCAGCGCTTCGGCGGGTGCAACCCGCGCGGCGCGCACGGCCGGATAGACCGTTGCGGCCGCCGTCAGCGCGAGTGCGGCGAGGCCGATCACGGTCACATTGCTCCAGCTCACCACCGAGGGAATGGTGGTGATGTAGTAGACGCTGGAGTTGAAGATCTGAAAGCCGAAGGTGCGCTCAAGGAAGCTCGCCACCGCGTTGACGTGAAATGCCAGGGTGAGTCCGAGTCCAACGCCAAGTCCGACGCCGAGCCAACCGATGGTCAGTCCCTGGATGAGAAAAATGGCCAGTACCCGTGCCGGGGAGGCCCCGAGGGTGCGCAGAATCGCGATATCGGTACGCTTGTCGGTCACCACCATCACCAGCATGGCGACGATGTTGAAGGCCGCCACCGCCACGATCAGCAGCAATATGAGCGACATCATCGTCTTCTCAATGCGGATGGCGCGAAAGTACGCCGCGTTGTCCTCGGTCCAGTCGATCACCGCGAACCCCTTCGGCAAACGCGCCCGCAACCGGGCGGTGATCGCCGGGGCGTCGAGCGGATTGCGGTAGCGCACTCTCAGTCCCTGGTCGAGGCCGCCGCCGGGCAGCAACCCGCGCACATCATCGATGTTGCCGTACACCAGGGTCGCGTCGCTGTCGGCGAGGCCCACGGAGAACACACCGGCGACGGTAAAGCGATGCAACGTCGGGGTCGGCAGTCCGCCGGCGCTTACCCCCGGGATCAGCAGCGTGATGCGGTCCCCGGGCCCGAGTCCCAACTCCTCGGCGATCACCTCCCCGAGAATCACCCGATCGGCGCCCGGCTTGAGCGTTGCGAGCGACCCGGCCGTGCTGATCCGCGCCAGGCGGGTCACGTGCGGCTCGGCCGCCGGATCGACGCCTCGCAGCAGGACCGGCAGCATCTGCGGCGTGCGCACCGCGAGCGCCTGCGATTGCACAAAGGGTGCCACCCCGGTCACCCCGGGCACCGTGCGCAGCTCTCGCGCGAGGCGCTCCCAGAGCGCCGGCGGCGGCGGCGCGGCGCTGTGCACCGATGGACTCACCACCACGCGTGCATCGGCGTCGAGGGCAAGCAGGCGGGTGCGCAGGTCGCCCTCGAAGCCATTCATCACCGAGAGCACCACGATCAGCGCCGCGACGCCCACGCACACACCCGCCAGCGAGGTCCAGGTGATGAAGGAGACGAAGAACTTATGCGAGCGGGCGCGCACGTAGCGCAGGCCGACGAACAGAGACAGCGGATGGAACATCTGTGAATTTAACCATGAAGCGCCGGGCGGCGTGAGCGCTCGCAGCGCCCGCCGTCGCGTGTTGCGGCCCCGGCGCGCGGGCGGACGGCCCCGCGGCGCGCACCGCCTCGGGGGTGCGCCAGGGCTGCTGATTGGATCACACTTTTACGCCCCGGAGCGCTTGGCGCCCTTGGCGCGCACGGCCCGGGGTGTATAGTCCGGCGCCGGAGGACTTGCGATGCGTGCTCGAGTTCTATTGGCACTGCTGGCGGCCTGCGCGATCAGCGCCACTGCCGCGGCCGAAACCGTGGTCATCGACGGGCAGCTACACGTTGCGCCCACCACCGTCCCCCACCCCCACCGCAGCCAGACCATGCGGCAGGTCGAGCAGCGCTTCGGGACCCCCGAGCGGCGCTATCCGACCGTCGGTCAGCCGCCGATCACCCGCTGGGACTACCGCAACTTCAGCGTCTTCTTCGAGTACAACCGCGTGGTGCACGCCGTCGTACACGCTCCCACGGCCGAATAGCCGCCCGCCCCCCTCAAGACGCGCCCGCTTGGGCCGTTAACCATAAAGCGTACGAGACCCCGTCCGTCGGCCCCATGGGGTCGGTCTGGCCTGTATGCATCAGGCGACATTGGATTATGGTAGGCTCATCTTTCACAGAAGAATGATCAGGTAACTCCCCCGTGGCCCTGGACAATTCGATCAGCATCGAGGAACTGATTCGTGCCGGCGCAATGCGCCGGGAGCTTGCCCAGGCGCACCTGCAGGCCGAAGTCCGTCGCCGTGAGGAGGTGCTGCGCCGTGCCGTGCGCCGCTACGTCTCCCCGCAGCTCGCCGAGAAGATCCTGGAGGATGTGCAGCTGCGCGAGACTCTCCTGTCGGCCGATGACCTGCGCACCCACGCGGTGGTGCTGTTCGCGGATCTGCGCGGCTTTACCGGGCTGTCCGAGCGGCTGGAGCCGCGCCAGGTGGTGCCGCTGCTCAACGAATATTTCTCCCTGCTCACCGAGATCACCCTGCGCCACGACGGCACGGTGTTCCACATGGCCGGGGACTGCCTGATGCTCGGCTTCGGCGTGCCGCTCGAGCAGCCCGACAGCCCGGGGCGCGCCGTGCGCGCCGCCCAGGAGATGCTCGGCAGCTTCGGGCCGCTCGCCACGTCCTGGATGAGCCGCTACGGGGTCGAGGCCGGACTCGGTATCGGCATCAATGAAGGCGACGTGGTCGCCGGGAACATCGGCTCGAGTTCCTACATGAGCTACACGCTGATTGGCGACACGGTGAACGTCGCGGCCCGGCTCTGCCAGCGTGCCCGCGCCGGGGAGATGCTCTTCTCCGAAGCGATCAAGCACTCCCTGGATGCGCTCGGAGTGGACGTCGGCGCCACCCCGCTGCCGCCGATGCAACTGCGTGGACGCAGTCGCAGCATCGACATCTTCTGCGTCCCCGCCGCCGCCCCGCGGCCCCTGGTTGCGGAAATCCCGGTCGCGGTGTGAGGCGGCGCAAGCGGCGGGCGATGCGTGCCCGGTGCGTACGCCGCCGATGCCCATGAGGCGCCCACTGGGCCGACAGGAAGCCGATGAGAGTCCTTGATCCGCCCGTTCCGGGTCCGGCCAAGCGCCATGTGTATTGGCAGAACCTGCGCGGCAGCGCAGCGGCGCTCGCGCTCGCCGAAGCGGCGCGCTCCGATCAGAAGCTCTACGTTGTGGTCACCGACGCGGCGCGCGAACTGGCGCGCCTCAGCGCGGAACTGGCGTTCTTCGCCGGTGCCGATCTGCCGCTGCTCACCTTCCCCGACTGGGAGGTGCTGCCGTACGACCTGTTCTCCCCGCACCCGGACATCATCTCCGCGCGCCTGCGTACCCTGTTTGAACTTCCTCGCCTGACGCATGGCTGTCTGATCGTCACCGCCGACACGCTGATGCAGCGGCTGGCGCCGCGCCAGTACGTCCAGGCACGCTCCTTCCAGCTCGCCCGCGGCGAGCAGCTCGACATTGAACCGTTCCGGGTCCGGCTGATCGATGCCGGTTACGCCAGCGTCAGCCAGGTGCGCAGCCCCGGAGAGTTCGCCGTACGCGGCTCGCTGTTCGATGTCTTCCCGATGGGTGCGTCCGAGCCGCTGCGCATCGACTTGTTCGACGATGAGATCGAGGCCATCCGCCGCTTCGATCCGGACTCGCAGCGCTCGCTCGAGCCGATCGAGCAGGTGCGGCTGCTGCCGGCGCGCGAACTGCCGCTTGATGCCGAAGCGGTCAAGGAGTTTCGCCGGCGCTTCCGGACCCGCTTCGAGGGCGACCCAACCCGCTCCAGCATCTATCGCAGCGTCAGCGAGGGGCTGGCGCCGGCCGGGGTGGAGTTCTACCTGCCGCTGTTCTTCGAGACCACCGCGACGCTGTTCGACCATCTGCCGGCTAACGCCGTGATCGTGCACGATGCCGCCCTGCCGGAGGCGCTCGGGCGAGCATGGCGGGACATCGAGTCACGCTACGAGGATCGTCGGCACGACATCGAGCGTCCCGTGCTTGCCCCGGCGGAGCTGTTCCTCGAACCCGACGCGCTCAGCGCGGCCCTTGAGCGCTTCGCCTCGGTGAGCCTCGGCGCCGGAGCCGAGGCGAGCGCGCCAGCCGCGCAGCGCGACTTCGCGACGCTCGAGCCGCCGCAACTGCGCATCGATACGCGCACCGAACGGCCGCTCTCGCACCTGGAGGCCTTTCTCGAGTCCTTCCCGGGCCGCGCGCTGATCGCGGCGGACTCCCCGGGACGGCGCGAGGTGCTCCACGAGCTGCTGCGCGCGCAGCGCCGCCCGGTCACGCTCGTCGGCGGCTGGGACGAGTTCCTCGCCGGGCACGCCCCGCTCAGCCTCACCGTGGCGGCGGATCTGGCCGGACTGCACCTGCCCGCCCCGCCGCTCACGATCATCGCCGAATCGCAGCTGTTCGGCGCCCGCGCGCCGCAGGAGCGCCGGCGCACCCGTGCCGCCTCCGACCCGCAGAGCATCCTCAGGGACCTGCAGGACCTTACCCCGGGCGCCCCGGTGGTGCACGAACAGTATGGCGTCGGCCGCTACGTCGGGCTGCAGCCGATGGAGGTCGCCGGCGAGGCCGGAGAGTTCCTGGTGCTCGAGTACCTCGGCGGCGATCGGATCTACGTCCCGGTGCAGTCGCTGCATCTGGTGAACCGCTACACCGGTGCGGCAAGCGAGAGCGCGCCGCTGCACAAGCTCGGCACCGATCAGTGGAGCAAGGCGCGCCGGCGCGCCGCGGAGCAGATCCGCGACGTGGCGGCCGAACTGCTCGACCTGTACGCGCGGCGCAAGGCCCAGCGCGGCCTGAAACTCACCTCGAACGAGGCCGAGTACCGCGCATTCGCCGCCACGTTCCCCTTCGATGAAACCGAGGATCAGGCCGAGGCCATCACCCAGGTGCTCGAGGACCTCAAGAGCGACCGCCCCATGGACCGCATCGTGTGCGGCGATGTCGGCTTCGGCAAGACCGAGGTCGCCATGCGTGCCGCGTTCGCGGCGGTCCAGGCCGGCAAGCAAGTGGCCATCCTCGCCCCGACCACGCTGCTCGCGCAGCAGCATCTGACCAACTTCCGCGACCGCTTCGCCGACTGGCCGGTGCGCATCGAGGGACTGTCGCGCTTCGGCAATGCCAAAGAGACGCGCGCCGCGCTCGAGGGCATCGAGCGCGGCACGGTCGATATCGTGGTCGCCACTCACCGGCTGCTGCATGCGCATGCACAGTTCAAGGACCTCGGACTGCTCATCGTCGATGAGGAACAGCGCTTCGGTGTGCGCGACAAGGAGCGACTGCAGGCGCTGCGCGCCAACGTGCACGTGCTGACCCTCACCGCCACGCCCATCCCGCGCACGCTCAACATGGCGCTCGGCGGGCTGCGCGACCTCTCGCTGATCACCACGCCGCCGGCCGAACGCCTGGCGATCAAGACGTTCGTGATCGAGTGGCATGGTCCGACGTTGCGCGAGGCGGTGCTGCGCGAGCTGCGCCGCGGCGGCCAGATCTACTTCGTGCACAATGAGATCCGCACCATCGAGAAGATCGCCGCTGAGGTCCACAAGCTCGTGCCCGAGGCGAGCGTGCGCATCGGCCACGGTCAGATGCGCGAGCGCGAGCTCGAACAGCTGATGGTGGATTTCTACCACCGGCGCTTTGACCTGCTGCTGTGCACCACCATCATCGAGAGTGGCATCGACGTGCCGACCGCCAACACCATCCTGATCAACCGCGCCGACCACATGGGCCTCGCGCAGCTGCACCAGCTGCGCGGACGCGTCGGGCGCTCGCATCACCGCGCCTACGCCTACCTGATCGCACCGCCGCGCCGGGCGCTCTCCGGCGATGCCGCCAAGCGCCTCGATGCGATCGAATCGATGGAGGAACTCGGCGCCGGATTCGCCCTCGCCACACACGATCTGGAGATCCGCGGCGCCGGTGAGCTGCTCGGGGAATCGCAGAGTGGCCAGATGTCCGAGATCGGCCTGGCGTTGTATCTCGAACTGCTCGAAGAGGCGGTGAATGCGCTGAAATCCGGGCGCGAGCCGATGCTGGAGAAGCCGCTGGCGGCCGCCACCGAGGTCGAGCTGCGCCTGCCGGCCTTTCTGCCCGAGGCGTATATCGCGGACGTGCAGGTGCGCCTCGGGCTGTATAAGCGGATCGCGGCGGCCGAGAGCGCCGATGCGCTCGATGCGCTGCTGGCGGAAATCTACGACCGGTTCGGTCCTCTACCCGATGCGGCGCAGCGCCTGATCCGCATCGCCAAGCTGAAACTCACCGCCCGGGCCCTCGGCATCCGTCGCCTGGACCTAGGAGCGCAGGGCGGTGTGGTGCAGTTCGAGGAGAGCACCGCCGTGCAGCCCCAGACGCTGGTCAAACTGATGCAGCAGGCGCCGCGCGAGTACCGGCTCGAAGGGGCGATGAAGCTGCGCGTCGCACGCACGCTTGCGGAGGAGGAGGTACGCTTCGAATTCGCCGCGGCGCTGCTGAAGCGGCTCGCGGGCAAGCCGAACTAGCCTCCTTCGTTTACACTTACCGCCCATGATGCACCGCTTCGCCCTCACGCTGTGTGCGTTCACGGCGCTCGCCCTCGCCGGGACCTCACCCGTGCGAGCCGCTCCCCCCGCTGCGCCCCTGCAGGCGCATCCGGCCGGCACGGCTCACGCCACCGCAGCCTCTCCTGCGGCCGCGACCGCACCGGCGTCCGCATCGGCGGCGACCCCCGCGCCGGTGCACCGCGAGTACTTCATCGAGATCGTGGTGTTCCGCGCGCTCAGCACGCTCGGCAGTCCCGAGGATTGGCAGGCGGAGCTGCACATGGCACCGAACGTCAGCGGCGCTGAGAGTCCGACCGGCACCGGCGTCGGGCACCTGGTTCGCATCCTGCCGCCGGCGGACTACAAGCTCACGGGGATCTGGAATGCGCTGCGCGCCAGCGCCGACTATCGTCCAGTGGCGCACGCCGCCTGGATCCAGACGGCGAGCGACTGGGGCACGCATGCGGGCTTTGATCTCAGCGAGCTCGGGGTGCAGGTCCCCGGACTCTCCGGTCTGGTGTATTTCGAGCGCGGGACGTACCTGCACCTGGGTCTGACGCTCGATTACACGATGCGGCATCCGCCGGCCGGACTCGACGCACCGCCAGGCACGACGTTCGTGATGAACGAAACCCGCCGCGTGCGCTTCTATCAGCGCAACTACTTCGATCATCCCGCCTTCGGCGTCATCGCACTGGTGCTGCCGGTGCATCGGCACTCCTGAACGCCCCGGGGGCCGGCGGCATCGCCCGTCGGCCGTCCTGATCTGCGCGCCGCACGGGTCGCTCAAGACCGACTTGTGCGCCGCTGCGCACCCTCGCCGCCACTCCCCCGTCGCCGCCTGGGAACACCCGCTGCGGCCGTGCGCCCCAGGGGCTGGAACTGAGGACCTCCCAAGCCGCTGCGCATGCACGCCACTGCCGGCGCGCCGCGGCGCGCATCTGCGCCCTCTGCAACGCAAAGTCGACGGATCCGCAGGCTGTCGCCCCGACTGTCATCTTCCTGGACCGAATCCCGCTCCCCGAGCCCCGGCCGCCCGCGCCGATGCATATTTATGACAGACAACATGACATTATTGCCGCATGCCGCCGGCTGCAGTCACAAATCCTTCACAGCACTGACACACTGTCATCGCAGCATTCCCCGCCAGCCGACCCACCGCACCGCCCTCGGGGCGCCACGGGATCGGCTGCTGAACAACATCAGACGGGGAGTTACCGATGGCCAGCACCGCACCAGGCATCACCACCACACCTCAGACACGTAATACACGAATCAAACTCGCCGTGCGCGCCGCGCTCACCGGCGCGCTTGCCACCGGCGCGCTGGCGCACGCCGCGCTGCCGAACCCGACACCGGCCGCATCGGCCGGCCCGGCCTCGATCGCCACGCTGAATGAAGTACTGGTCACGGCGCGCATCCAGCGTCACAAGAAAGATTTCATCAGCAGCGAGACGGTCAAGACGCTCGATCAGGACCAGATCCGCGCCAGCAGCCGCGTCGGCGGCGTCGCCCAGGCGATGATGCTCGTGCCCGGCGTCAGTGTGTCCTCCTATGGGGCGACCGGCTCGCAGAAATCCACCATCAGCATCAACGGCATCAAGATCGGCTGGGCCGGCTACTCCGGCGGCAATCCGGACAACGGCAGCGTGCAGCCGACCTTCGACGGCATTCCGATGAACAATCCCGGAAACGATCTGTGGCAGGCGACGCTCATCCCACAGACCTCCATTCTGCAAACCATCAATGTGACCTACGGCCCGGGACAACCCGCGGACCGCTGGTGGACCAATATCGGCGGCTCGTTGAACTTCGTCCCCCTGCAGCCGAGTTCGAAATTCGGAGGCGACGTCGCCCTCACCTACGGCAGCTACCAGACCAAGAACGTCTCATTCGACGTTCAGACCGGGGACCTGGATGGTTGGCGCACCGTGATCGCCGGCGGCTGGAACGATGCGAACAATTTCATGCAAGGCTCGGACGGCTACAAGAACCCGAGCTACAACTACGCCTACTACATCAAAACCCGCCATCCCTTCGCCGATGGCGACGGCGACTTGAGCATCGGTGCCTACGTAGCCCGCTCGAGCGCGCAGCGCCCGTTCACCATCCCTGTCAATCCCATCCCGGGGGTTTACCTCACCGGACCGGCCACCCCCGGACCGCTATTCAGCCAGCAGACCACCGGCTTCTACACAACTCTGCCCTATGCGGTGAACTGGAAGCTCGACACGAACGCCATCGAGATGCTCTGGAGCAAGCTCAACGTCACGTTGTCGAAGATCACCTCGGTGCACAACGTGGTGTACTTCTACCACGAGCAACGGTTGCACTTCACGCCGCTGCACGATTATCTGCCGCCCAACCAGTCGAGCTGGGAAATCAATCGGCCCTCGACACACGTGTTCGGCGACAAGCTGAGCATGGACTTCACGCTGCCCCACAACCATGTCGCGGTGGGCGGCTACCTGCAATACAGCACCTACTACTCGCAGGAGCAGCTGTACTACCCGTATCAGACCTTCGCCCAGACCGTCTCCCCGGGCCCGACGCCGCCGCCCACGCTGTACGGTTCCCCGAGCGCACCGAACGGTCAGTACGACAGCGACATCTTCGACCAGATCAATGCCGATCTGTTCCTACAGGACACGATCAAGCCGATTCCGACCGTCAGTCTCACTCCGGGGGTGCGCGCGGTCAGCTACACCATGGACTTCTATCCGAATGAGACGTCCGTCTTCCCGCTCGCGACCCAATACAACCCCTGCGGCGATCTCAGTCAGATCAATCCGGATCCGAACTGCCTCACCGTGAACCCGTCGCCGACGGCGCACAAGACGTTCCTGCGCGCCGAGCCGTTCATCGGCCTGAACTGGCGCGCGCTGCGCTGGCTCGCGCTCTACGCGAACTACGGCTGGTCGTACCGCTATCCGGAGAACGGTGGCGGCACGGGGCCCTACGTGGTCATCCCGGCCCAGAACGTGCACCTGGAGAAGGGCACCGACACCATCGTCGGCCTGAAGATCCACAAGCGGCGCTGGGGTCCGGTGACCGACATGGAACTGGACATGAGCTACTCACACCTCGACTACACCCACGAGACCATTCCGACGGCGCTCGCGAGCGGCGGTGCGCTGCTGGCGTACGCGTCCTCGACCTATGATGGGGTCAATATCTTCGGTGACGCCTCCCCGCTGCACAACTGGTACGTGTTCGCCAATATCGGCATCGTGAGCGCGAAGTTCACCAATTACCTCAATGGCAATACGAACCCGAACGGCAGCACGATCATCTATCACAACGTGCCGATCCCCTACACGCCGACCTCCAACATGAGCTTCGGCGTGTACTACATCGGTCACGTGGGCAGCATCCTGGTCGAGCCACGTCTGACGTATCTGCGCACCGGATCGCAGTACGCGTTCGATAACAACAACAATATTACCGCGGCTGGCGCGTTCAACGCCGACTCGTATGTCGGGGTCAACGGCCAGACCATCAACACCAGCGATGTGAACATTCCCAGCTACGGGCTGCTGAACTTCTCCACCAGCGTGGATTTCCTCACGTCCTGGGCGGACGGAATCCGTGATCTGAAGGCGACTATCGAGGTCGATAATCTCACCAACAAGCGCTACAACGCTTTCGAGTACGTGACGGCGGGCGGCCTGTACAACACCGGCACCGGGGCGGTACTCGCCTTCCCGGGCGCACCGCGCACCTGGTATCTCACTTTGACTGCGAGCTTCTGAGGAAGCACCCGCGGGCGTTGCCCGGACGGTGCGGTCCGGGCAACGCTTCTTTCCCAAGAAACTCATGACGCGCCCGCGGGTCTCTCCTGCAATACGTAGCTCAGATCCTGGGCCCGGCGGCGCAGGTTCTCCAGGATTCTCTGCCGGTATCGCTCCTCGTAATAGGTCGCTCCGGGATCGGCGTAGTCCAGGCCGTAGCACGCCGTCCTGTGACCCGCACGCCAGCGAGTCAGCGACCCGCAGCGGCGACGCTCATTTGGGAAACTCCACCGAGGTCATCGCCACCTCGCGGCTCTCGAGCAGCGACTTGAGGTTGGAGAGGATCTTCGGCCAGCCACCCGACACCGCCGTGATCAGCTTTGATTCCTGGCGCAGCATCGTGTGTGTGTGTGATGCCCAACCTGACGGCCGATCCGCTCTACTCCGGCTCCAGGGTACAGCGCGCCTCCCCCTCTGCCGCGAGCTCTGGATTGCGCTGGTGATATCAGCGGATCACGAGCCGCCGCGGCGGCACCGCCTCGAGCATCTCCCCGCTGTCACACACGGTGCCATCCCGGGCAACCATTTTCCAGGCCGCGCCGGGAATCCACGCGCTCTCGCAATGGATGCCGAATCAGTATGGGCGCATGAATTCCCGGCCTTCGGTGAGCACCGCCCACACACGCTCTAGGGTCGAGCGGATGTACGTCACGTAGACAAAGGTCGAACTAGTCATGGGAGTTCTCCCGGCGCCGCTTCAGATCCGCGAGCGCCTTCAATCGCAGGGTCTCGAACTTCGCGATCCAGCGCTCGTAGATCTCCTGCAGTGGCACGGGGTTGAGTAAGTGAAGCTTTTCACCTCCGCGGCGCACCGT
>JAKBBE010000249.1 GCA_021826035.1 Pseudomonadota bacterium
CACCCGGGAGGTGGCCGCGGTGATCAATGCCGTGCAGTGTTTCGTGTGTGCCGATTCCGGTCTGATGCATCTCGGGGCCGGCACCGATACGCTGACGGCCGGACTGTTCAAAGTCACCCTGCCGGAGCTGTATGCACCGCGCCGCGGCCGCAGTTGCGCGCTCGTGGCGAGCGATGCGGCCCCGGAAGCGACCGCCGCGCGGCTCGCGCAGATGCTCCGATGAGCGGCGCGCTGCAGTTTTTGATCGTGCCCGTGACGGCGTTTCAGCAGAACTGCTCGCTCGTGTGGGATGCGCACGGCCGCGCTGCGCTGATCGATCCGGGCGGGGACGTGCCGCGCCTGCTCGCCGAGGTGAACCGGCGCGGACTGACGCTGACGAAGATCCTGCTCACGCATGCGCACCTCGACCATTGCGCCGCCACGGCGCAGCTGGCCCGGGAACGGCAGCTTTCGGTGGAGGGGCCGGGGCGCGAGGACCAGTTTTGGATCGAGGCGCTGCCGGCTGCGGCGGCGCAGTACGGATTCCCGCCGGCCGAGCCGTTCGAGCCGGACCGCTGGCTCGAAGGTGGTGATACCGTGAGCGTGGGGGAGGAGACCTTGGAGGTCCTGCACTGCCCGGGGCACACGCCCGGTCACGTCGTGTTCTTTCATCGTCCGACGCGCATCGCCTGGGTCGGCGATGTGCTGTTCGCCGGATCGGTGGGGCGCACCGACTTCCCCCGCGGGGACACGCAGGCACTGATTCGTTCCATCCGCGAGCGGCTCTTTCCGCTCGGGGATGACGTGCGCTTCGTCCCGGGCCACGGCCCGATGTCGAGCTTCGGGGCCGAGCGGCGCACCAATCCGTTTGTGGCCGACCGGCTGTTCGGCGCCACCGGCGTCTGAGCGCGTGCCGGCCGGGCAGGAGGATTTGCCGCGCACGGACGTCTGTACTCCAGTAGGGCACACGAAAGGTGCCCGGGCCGGTGTGCTGCACGAGCCGGCGCTTGTCGACAGAAGAGGGGGTAGATGACATGCGTGATACGCCGCCACGATGGGCCCAGGCCCTGCAGCGGATGATGGACTGGCGGCTCGGCGTCGTGCCGGTGCCGATCGCGGTGATTCTCTCGCTCGTGCTGTGGTATTTCGTGGCCGGCGACAAGGTCACGATGGGCCTGCCGATGATGATCGGCGTCACGGTGCTGCTGTCATTCCTGTGCGCTCAGGTCGGCCAGAGCATCCCGGGTCTGCGTACCGTGGGCGGCGCGGTGATCCTGGCGACCTTCCTGCCCTCGGTGCTGGTCTACTACCACATCCTGCCGCCCGACATGGTCAGTGTGGTCTCGCGGTTCACCAAGCAGTCCGATTACCTCTTCCTCTACATCGCCGCGGTGATCGTCGGCAGCGTGTTCGCCATGGACCGCACCATCCTGATCCGTGGGTTCGTGCGCATTTTCGCGCCGCTCGCGGTCGGCACCGTGGCGGCGGTGATCGTCGGGACCGCGGTCGGTACGGCACTCGGGCTCGGTGCCGGGCACGCGCTGTTCTACGTGGTGCTGCCGGTGATGGCCGGGGGCGTCGGTGACGGCGCCGCGCCGCTGTCGATCGGTTACGCGAGCGTGCTGCACCAGAACTTCGGCAGCCAGTTCGCGCTGATCCTGCCGGCGGTGATGATCGGCAGTCTGTTCGCGATTCTGCTCGCCGGCGGCCTGAACTGGCTCGGCAAGCGCCGTCCGGCGCTGAGCGGCGGTGGACGGCTGCAGCCGGGGGCGGCGGACGATGAGTTCCTGCGCCGCGACGAGCCGCCACCGCATCTCGATGTGATGAGCATCGCCTCCGGTCTGATCACCGCCGTGACGCTGTATCTGGTCGGCGAGATGGCCTTCCAGCTGTGGAAGCTGCCCGCGCCGGTGGTGATGCTGGTCGTCGCGGTGGCCATGAAGCTCGGGTGGGCGGTGACCCGCCGGCTGCAGCTCGGCGCCGATGCGGTCTTTCAGATGTTCGCCAAAGTCGGCACGTATCCGCTGCTGTTCATGGTCGGGGTCGCCTGGACGCCGTGGCAGAGCCTGCTGTCGGCGCTGGCGCCGGCGAATCTCGTCACCATCGCCGCGACGGTCGTGACGCTGGTCGGGGTCGGGTTTTGGGTCGGCCTCAAGGTGAACCTGTATCCGATCGAGGCGGCGATCGTGAACGCGACGCACGCCGGCCAGGGCGGCACCGGCGGGGTGGCCATCCTCACCGCAGCCGAACGGATGGAGCTGATGCCCTTCGCGCAGATCGCGATCCGCATCGGCGGGGCGATCGTGGTGACCCTCGCGCTGCTCGCCTTCACCCGTTTTGGTTGAACCGCCCGATTGTGTTAGCGTAAAAAAATCGATCGGTCGCAGCCCGCACCATGAGCCTACCTCCCGAGAAAATCGAACTCATCGCCGGCAATCAGCTGGCGGAGCGGTTTTCCGCGCCCCTGCGCAGCTACTTTCTGCGACGGGTTCGCGACCGTGACAACGCAGAGGATCTGACCCAGGAGGTGCTGCTGCGGGTGTTTCGCGCCGGGGAGATCGAGGCGATCGAGCGCCCCGAGAGCTATGTGTTCAAGGTGGCGGCCAACCTGCTGAAGGACTTGCGCCGACGCGCCGCGCGCCGTCCCGGGGAGGTCAGCTCGCCCCCGGAGGACGGCGAGGAGGGCGCGCCAGAGGCGTTGATCGACGAGCGCTCCCCGGAGCGGGTCATGCTCGGGGAGGCGAGTCTTGCGCAGGTGCTCGAGGCGCTCGGGGAGCTCACCGAGCTGACCCGCAACGTGTTCATTCTCTTTCGCC
>JAKBBE010000012.1 GCA_021826035.1 Pseudomonadota bacterium
CATTAAAAAGTCCCGCGCCACCACCGCTGGATCGGTCGATCTAGTGTCGTTCTGCAGTGACCTTTGAGTCGCCCGTCCGCTCGCGCAGTTCGTCGACGTAGTCCGCCCACGCTCGCATCATCTTCCGGCGTTCCTCGAGCCGCTGCGCACGATTGTAAGCAGCGCGGACCTTGTTGCGTTCTTTGTGCGCGAGCTGAAGTTCGATGAGATCCGGGTGCCAGCCCTGCTCGTTGAGAAGCGTACTCGCAATGGTCCGAAATCCGTGTGCTGTCATCTCATCCTTCGCATAACCGAGTCGTCGCAGCGCGGCATTCAAGGTGTTTTCGCTGAGGGGTCGCTCCCGCTTGCCGATTGCGGGAAACACGAATCGACCCTCTCCCGTGCGCTTATGCACCTCACCCAGGATCTCCAACACCTGCCGGGCGAGAGGTACGATATGCGTTTCCCCCATCTTCATCCGCTCTGCCGGAATCCGCCACTCGCTGCGATCCAGGTCGAATTCGGACCATTCGGCGGCGCGCAGCTCACCGGGCCGCACGAAGACGTACGGCGCGAGCTTCAGGGCCGCATGCGTCGTTGCTTGCCCGTCGTAATCCTCGATCGCGCGCATCAGCTGCCCGACTCTCGCGGGATCGGTAATGGCCGCGTAGCTCTGTGTTCCCTTGGCTGCAAGCGCCCCTTTGAGATCGCCACTGATATCTCTGCTCGCACGACCGGTGGCGATCGCGTAGCGAAACACGCGACCGCAGACGGCCCGGACCCGGTGCGCCGTGTCGTGAAGACCTTTCTTTTCGAGACGTTTCAGTACGGCAAGGAGCTCCGGCGCCTCGATCTCGGCAATGGGCCGCTTCCCCAAGTAGGGGCCAACGATCTTGACGAGTTGATCTCTGTCCCTTTGCCAAGTACTCGCCGAGAGCGACACTCTCTTGGTCTCGAGCCACTCCTCCCCCACGGCGGCAAATGTATTCGCCCGACCCTCGCGTCCGATCCTTTTCTTGAGGCTGGGGTCGACGTGATTTGCGACCAGCTTCCGGGCGTCGTCGCGTCGATCACGCGCCTCCCGGAGTGACACATCCGGGTAACGGCCGATCGCGAGAAGCTTCTCAATCCCCGCGTGCCGGTACTTATAGCGCCAGAGACGCGCCCCATTTGGCTTGACGAGAAGATATAGGCCCTTCTCGTCGGATACCTTGTAAGGCCTCTGCGCAGCCCTTGCAGCTCGAATCGCGACTTCGGTAAGGCTCATGGGTGGGGGTACCGGTCCGAAGATGCCTCATGGTACCCCCAAAAATACCCCCGGCAAAATCGCGCTGGAGATGGAATGACTTAGCTAGATGTGGACAAGGCTGAACGGCAACCCATTGATTTACAATGGATTGCCGTTCAGTCGTCGACGGAATTAGCGACGTCTGGACGTCGCTGGAAGGATTGATGGTGGAGCGGCGGGGGATCGAACCCCGGACCTTCGCATTGCGAACGCGACGCTCTCCCAGCTGAGCTACCGCCCCACGCAAGGGCGGCGATTCTAGCTATGATGCGCACGGAAGCCAAGGCCATTTTAGGAGCTGGGCTATGCTGGCCATCGGCGCGCACGCCCCCGAGTTCACCCTGCCCAACGCGGACGGCAAATCCGTATCCCTGAAAGCGCTCCTGAAGCATGGACCGCTGCTGCTGTACTTCTACCCGGCGGACTTCACCGCCGGATGCACGCGCGAAGCCTGCCAGATCCGCGATCTGCACCCGCAGATCGAATCGGCCGGCCTGCAGGTCGCCGGCGTCAGCCCGCAGAGTCCCGAAAGCCACCACGCCTTCCGCGAGAAATACCACCTGCCCTTCATCCTGCTCTCGGACGTGGATCGGTGCGTAATCCGCATGTACGGCGTGCGTGGCCCGTTCGGGCTTGGCGTGCGGCGGGCGACGTTTCTCATCAGTCCCGCCGGCCAGATCGTCAATGTGGTCGCCTCCGACCTGCGGATCGGCGTGCACTCGCGCTTCGTGCGCGAGGCGGCCGCACCAGCGCCGCCTGCGCCCGAACGGCGCTGATTCAGTTGTGCATGCGCAGCACCCGCGCCGGACCGTAGCGCGGGATCGTGACGATGTACATGTCCCGCTCGGCCGCGGGCGGGATGTGATGGCCGCTCAGCGCATGCACCAAGCCGGCGACCGACTGCCGGCCGCACACCACGAGGACGCTCTTGCCGGTCTGCTGGTCGAGGATCTCAGAGGCAACGCTCTCCCCGCCGCGGCTCGAGAGCACCACCGGATGCAGCCCCAGGAGCTGCGCGATCGGCTCGGCCGTCTGTTGCGCGCGGCGGGTCTGACTGACGTAGATCGCACTCAGTCCGTCCCGACCCGAAGCCGTGGCGAAGCGCTGTGCCAGTACCTGCGCCTGCTGGCCGCCGGCGGCCGAGAGCGGTGCATTCGGGATCGACCCGAGCTCTGCGCTGGCCGACGGCACCACCACGACCACGGTATTGGTGGCCGAGGCCCACAGCACCAGTGCGACCGCCCCCAGCGCGAGTGCCGCGAGCAGACTGAGCCAGACCGGAGCCAGGAACGGGCGTCGTCGGCGGGTGATGGCCGGCACGGTTGGATCTGCAGCGTGTGAAGGCATCGTCTGTATTGTCTTTCCGGCGAGAGCCCGATCGAGAGTCCGTGAAGTTCATCACACTGCCGGGGCAATGTCACCTTTACATTGCTCCGGCAATTGCCTGTGCGCGATGCCGGCGCCCAAAACGACCCGCTCCGGCACCATTCACCAGGCAAGGAATGACGAGTCCCCGAGGTCTCGATGTCATCTGGCGGACACACAACGGTCATAAAAAGGGTGCTCGAGCGCAGGGTACACGAACCCGAAGCTCGAGAAGACACCACGGCGACTGTTGCGGTGATGCTGCGCGTGCTGCCGCCGCCGCACGCCCTGCTTTCGATCCGCGCCCCCGACACCCGCAAGCATCTCGAGCAACGCATCCACCGCGAAATGCTCGATGTCCTGATGTGCGAGGAGAACGAAACACTCGATCAACTGCGCGCGCAGTTCCGCTCACTGGTCATCACCGATAGCCTGCCCCTGGTGCGGCGCATCCGCGCACAGAAGCTGCCGCGCGAGCCGTTCATCCTGTACATCGCACCGAGCGACGACCTGGAGGAAATCGACACCGGGCTGTTCGCCGGCGCCGATGACTGCCTCTCCCGCCATGCCGGAGAGCCTGCGCTCAAGGCACGGCTCGGCACCGCGCGGCGCATCGCCGAGCTCGAAGAAGTGCTGCGCATCGCCCTGATCGAGAACCGCGAACTCTCGACCACCGATGAATTGACGCGCGTGGCGAGCCGGCGGTTCTTCGGCAAACACTTCCCGCGCGAGATCGATCGGGCCGCACGCTACCGCCGACCGCTGTCGCTCATTCTCTGCGACATCGATTTCTTCAAGAACGTCAACGACACGCTCGGCCATGCCGGCGGCGATGAGATCCTCAGGCAGTTCGGCGCGCGGCTGCAGGAGAGCCTGCGCCGCGGCATCGACTGGGTCGCCCGTCTCGGCGGGGAGGAGTTCGCGGTCATACTCCCGGAGACGAACTACGACCAGGCGCTCGATGCGGCCCGCCGGCTGCGGGCCTGCGTCGCCGACCGGCCGTTCCAGGCCTCGGGCAACACGGTGGAAGTGACGGCCAGTTTCGGCATGTGCAACCTCCAACAGGTGCCGCTCGGTGACCGCAAGACCGCCGATCACATGCTGCGCATCGCCGATGCAGCGCTCTACCGCAGCAAGCATGCCGGACGCAACCGCGTCACCGCGACGCTGATGCCGATGAACCCGGTACGCCGCGGCGCCAATGAGATCGACGAACTGCTCAGCCGCTGAGCCGTCCGTCGCCCCGCCGCGCTTCAGTCCGAGCGCCCGGACGCCTCAGCACGCCCGGCCTCTGCTACCCTAGCGGGGGCTCTGCCGGCCATTTGGCGCGCAGCGCCGCGGGGGTGCCGTGCGATATCTGACCTATCTGCTGCCCTGGCAATTCTCACCGACCGCCTGCGCGGTGTTCGGACTGACCCTGGCGCTGTACGTGCGCGGCTGGGTGGTGCTGCGTCGAACCCACATCCGCGTGCGCCCCTGGCGTGCGCTCGTGTTCGGGCTCGGTCTTGCGCTGAACTACGCCGTGATGCAGACGTACTTCGATTTTCTGGCGCAGCACATGTTCTGGATCCACCGCCTCCAGCACCTGATCCTGCATCACATCGGACCGACGCTGCTGATTCTCTCCGCGCCGGTGCCGATCCTGCGCGCCGGCATTCCCGCGCCGCTGTGGTGCCTGTTGAATGTGCCCTGGGTACGCGCACCGCTGCGGCGGCTCTGGCACAGTTTGCAGCATCCGTTGATCGCGCCGGTTCTGTTCGTCGGACTCATCTATTTCTGGCTGATTCCCTCGGTGCACTTCACCGCGATGATCGATACCCGCCGCTACGAGCTGATGAACTGGAGCATGCTGGTCGACGGCATCCTCTTCTGGTGGCTGATGCTCGCACCGCGCGAGGCGCAGGGCGAGAGCGCGCTTGGTTACGGGGCGCGCTACATCGTGCTCACCGCGGTCGCGCTGCCGCAGATCGTCCTCGGCGCCTACATCACTCTGACCACCCGACAACTGTTCAGCATCTACGCGGTGTGCGGTCGCGCCTGGGCCATCAGCCCGATGCTCGATCAGCAGATCGGTGGCCTGCTCACCTGGATCCCGGCGGCCATGATGTCGGCGGTGGGCGGCATCGTGGTGATTTACCGCGCGCTGTCCGAGGAGCGGCGCATGCTCGCGCCTGGAGTGCCACAGGCCTCGGGCGCTGCAGCGGAAGCGACCGCATGAGAGTGCGCGTACTGGCCGGTGTGCTCGCCCTGGCGCTGCTCGGCGGCTGTGCTCAGCGTCAGCTCGGACATCACATGACGAATGTCGCCGGTCTGGTCGCGCCGCTGAAATTCCACATGAGCAACCAGAACGGCGCGGCAGTGAGCGCCGCGGACTACCGAGGTGACGCGGTGCTGCTGTATTTCGGCTACACGCACTGCCCGGATGCCTGCCCGATCACGCTCGCGATGCTCGCCGATGCGATCTCACAACTCGGCGCCGAGGCCGGCCGCGTGCGCGTGTTGTTCGTCACCGTGGATCCGCGCCGCGACACGCTGGCGGTCCTCAAGCGCTACGTGCGGGGCTTCGGCCCGCAATTCGTCGGCCTGCGCGGCACCCATGCGCAGCTGACGCGGATGATCAAGCGCTACCGGGTGTCCTACCATGACGAGAAGCCCGATGCGAGCGGCGCCTACGAAGTCGACCACAGCAGCGCGGTATTCATTTTCGGTCCGCGGGGCCGTGCCCGCCTGTTGGCACAGAGCGGCGCTGCGGCGAGGGTGATCGCGGCCGATTTGCGTCACCTGCTCGCCACCGGGTGAGCCGATCTGACCTTGCCAAGGCGGCGCAGCGCGCTACCATGAGGCCGTTGTGTACCGCAGTCTCCCGCCGCAGAGTCTGAACTTCACGCGCGACGGTGCGCGCCGGACCGGGCGCTGAGCGACCGCGCACCCGTGGAGCCAACTCCCACAAGCGCCGCTGGTGCGCCCGGTGCGTGCGCCTCGATTTTTGCCGCCACGTGGCAGCTGCTGCTCGGCATGGGCATCCTGATGCTCGGGGCTGGGCTGACCAGCACCGAGATCAGCCTGCGGGCCGCGCTCGACGGGTTTTCCGCCCCCGTCACCGGCGTGGTCATGTCCTGCTACTACCTCGGGTATCTGTTCGGCACGGCCGCCGCCCCGCGCCTGGTTCGCCGCGTCGGACATATCCGCGTGTTCGCCGCCATGGCGGCCACGGCGGCCGCTGCGGTGCTGATCCAGGGCATCATCATCAACCCGATCACCTGGGGACTGCTGCGGGGCATCTCGGGCCTGTGCTTCGCGGCCATTTACGTCGTGGCCGAGAGCTGGTTGAACGACCGTTCCAGCCGCATCACGCGCGGCGTGCTGCTCGCGGTCTACATGGTGGTGCTCTACATCGGGCTTGGCGGGGCGCAGTTCCTGCTGATCCCGGCAGACCCGAGGACCGACCGCCCGTTCATGCTCGCCGCGGTGATGATCTCCCTCGCCATGGTGCCGATCTTGATCGCCGCCGAGAGCGCCCCGGCGATCGCTGTGCCGCGCAAGGTGAGCTATCGGGAGCTGTATCGCAACTCCCCGCTCGGGGTGGTTGCCGTGACGGTGAGCGGGATGATTACCTCGAGCGTCTACTCCATGGGTCCGCTCTACGCCCAGCGCCTCGGACTGGGCACCTCGGGGGTCGCGCTGTTCATGGCGGTGAGCATCCTCGCCGCGGTGCTCGGTCAGTTTCCCGCCGGCATGCTCTCGGACCGCATGGACCGGCGCACGGTGATTGCCGGTGCGTGTCTGGTGGCGGCGCTCGCCGCGGGCGCACTCGCGGCCTTTCCGCACCTGCCGCGGCCGCTCTTCTACATCGGCGCCGGGCTGTTCAGTTCGATGTCCTTCACGTTGTACTCACTCGGCGTATCGCACGTGAACGACCAGCTCGAGCCGGCCCAGATGGTCGCCGCCAGCAGCGCGCTGCTGCGCGTCAACGGACTTGGCGCCGCGGTGAGCCCCGTGCTGCTCGGGGCACTGATCGAGCATTTCGGCACGAGCGCGTATTTCGGCACGCTCGCCGTACTGTCGCTGCTGCTGACACTGTTTGATTTGTGGCGCAAACGGCGCTCCGAGCCGGTCCCGCCGGATCTGAAGGGCGGCTTCATCACCGCCGGCCCACAGGGACTGGCGACGCGGATTGCCGCTGGCGCCTTGAGCGCACCGCGCGAGGGTGAGTCGAGTACGGATGTGCGAAACGCATCACAGTGAACCGGTGCGAAACGGGAATATCTGCTCCCCGGGGTTGAACGCACAGACCTATGCTGTCACTCGCCGCACCGCTGGGACGCGAGGATGACCGACCAGAGCGCCGAGAAGTTACGTACCCGCACCAATGCCCAATTGCTCGGACAGCTGCGCGCGGACGTCTACCACGGCGCCACACCAGCGGCGCTCGCGGCGATCGACATGCTCCTCGCGTGCGGCTGGGATCCGAACACGCTCCTCGATGAGGGACTGCTTCGGGCGCTGCGCGCCATCGACGGGGATGACCGCGACGGCATTCTCTTCCTGCCCGAGGCCCTGCGGGCCTTCGCAACGATCGAGGCCGCCCTGCAAGTGCTGCGCCCCTTGATCGGCCGCAGCACCGGTGAGCCGTTCGGCACGGCCGTCATCGGTACTGTGAGCGGTGATACACACGGCATCGGCAAGGACATCGTGGCCATGACGCTCGTCCGCGCAGGCTTCACCGTCGTCGATCTCGGAACGGACACCCCGTGCGATGCCTTCCTCGAGGCCCTCAGGGCACACCATGCGGACGTGCTGGTGCTCTCGACACAACTCACCGCCGGCATACCGCACATGAAAACGCTCATCGAGCGCATGTGCGCACTGCGCATCCGCGAGGCGCATCTGGTGCTGGTGGGCGGCACGCCGCTCAACGAGGAATTCGCCAAGACGGTGGGCGCCGATGCGTACTGCCGCGACGCGCTCTCCTGCGCCGAGACCGCCAGAAGCCTGTTGGCCGCGCGCCGCGCGGCCGAAGCGACCGAACTCAGGCCGCGGCCGGGCGCTCTGCCGGCAGCGCGCACAGGCGTGGCGGGTTGACAGCCGCGCTGAGGCGCCCGACAGTGCGCACATGGCAGCGGCAAAGACGGTCACGTTCACGGTTTCCGGCTGTACGGTGAGCTGCCGGTCCGAGCAGACGTTGCTCGAGGCAGCCGAGGCCGCCGGCATTCCCATGCCCTGCTCCTGCCGGGACGGCCAGTGCGGCAAGTGCCGCGCGAAGCTGCTCGAGGGCGAAGTCGACATGCGATCCAATGGCGGCATCCTCCCGCGCCAGATCGCCCTCGGCTACGTACTCACGTGCTGCAGCCGCCCGCTCACCGACGTCGTGATTGAGCGATAGGGCGAGCATCGGCCGCACCGCGCACGCGCAGCGCACGCCCCTTCCCCCGCGCAAGTTTGCAAGGGGCGCGGGTCCTCCCGGGCGCGCAACGCCGGGCGGCTCAGAGTAGGCTGCGCCGACCGAACCAGCGGCGTACCCGCGCGCGATAGTGCGCGTAGGCCTGCCCGAAGCGCGTGGTGAGCGCCTCTTCCTCAGCCCGAATCTGCACACGCGTGAGCATCGGCCCGAAACACAGCGCCACAATCAGGGCGCTCAGCGCCCCGAGCCGCACCGCCCCGCCGATCAGGAGCAGCCACAGACTCAAATACATCGGATTGCGTGTCCAGGCGTAGACCCCGCGCGTCACCAGCGCCGAGGCGCGCTCCGGGTGGTGCGGATGGATCGTGGTGCGTGCGTAACGAAACTGCACGAGCGCGCTCAGCGCCGGCACGAGTGCCAACACCATCAGCCCGCCACCGACGCCGGTGTAGGGCGTGCCGATGAGCGCAGCGATCGGCAGGAAACGGCTCGCGAGCCACTCCACGGCGGCAAACACCAGCATCCAAAGAGGCGGCGGAAGGGGTGAGCTGCGCATGCGGATCAGGGCTGGTCGGGAGGATCTGCACAGCATTGACCGGCCGCGGCCCCGGGTCAACGCCCAGCCGGCATGCACGCCCGCGCAGACTCCCGGTTGCCGCGGCGGGCTCACCGCCAGTCTGCGCCCCGCCGCTGCGCCGCCCGGCAGCGGGGTAAAGCGCGACGTGCATCGCAGCGGGCGTGGCGGCACGCCGGACACGAATCGGTTAAAATTTGCGCATGCACCTCGCAAAATCCCGGGGCCCGCTGCTGGCCCTTCTCCTTGCTGCGCTTGCGATCCTCCCGGCCCCCGCCTCGGCGGCGGTGCGCACCTGGAGTACCCCGGCGGGGCTGTGGGCGCCGATCGACCGCGCCACCGGCAAGCCGCTCGGCCTGATCGCCATCTTCCAGGAACACGGCCTGTATTACGGTCGCATCGAGCCGGCCACCCCGCGCGATGCGCGCAGCACCCACCGCTGCACCGAGTGCAGCGGCAGCCGCCACAACGCGCCGATGAACGGACTGCTGCTGATGCGCCACCTGCGCTACCGGAACGGCCGCTACGTCGGCGGGGACATCCTCGACCCGCGCAACGGACATGTATTCGGCTGCGAGCTGCGACTGATCGACGGCGGGCGCAAGCTCGTGATGCGCGGCTACCTCGGCATTCCACTGTTCGGGCACTCGCAGGTCTGGCAGCGCATGCAGGGGACCCCCGGACAGCACGTCTGGCCGGTGTCCGACTCCTGATCGGTTCCGCCCCGACCGCGCCCGAGCGCTCGGGGCCCCGCGCGGACTGTTGAGCCGGTTCGCGGTTGTGCGGGGGGCGACGCTGCGCGGCTCGCCCGCTGACGGGCGCATGGTTCACCCTTCGCACAGAACAGTCCACCGGTGGACACAACTTCTAACAGCCCTCGGACGCCATGCGGCGCAAAAGGCTTCAGCGGACCGGGTCGCGAGCATCCCTGCGCGCTCCGACGCCGTTCTTGAGCGGCGCGATCGCTCCCTGTACCCTGGGGTATCGCGCCGGGCGGATCTCGCCGCCGCGCGCACCGTTCACCGCACAGCGCCGACCATGACCAAAATTTATTCCTGGAATGTCAACGGCATCCGTGCCGTGACCAAAAAAGGCACCCTGCAGAGCTTCCTCGCCGCTCACGATCCGGACATCCTGTGCCTGCAGGAAACCAAGGCCGAACGCGGTCAGGCCGAAATCGAATTCAACGGCTACCAGGAGTACTGGAACTCCGCGGCCAAGAAAGGCTACTCGGGCACGGCGATCTTCACCAAGCACGAGCCGCTCGCGGTCACCAACGATTTCTCCAGCGCGATCGCCCGCAAGTATCACTTCACCGATGGGGCCGGCCGCGACAGCCTCGGCGAGGGCCGCGTGATCAGCGCGGAGTTTCCCGAGTTCTACCTCGTCACGGTGTACACGCCGAACGCCAAGGACGACTTAAGCCGCCTCGAGCTGCGCCACCAGCACTGGGATCCGGCCTTCCTCGCCCACTGTCAGGCGCTTGAGAAGAAAAAGCCGGTGGTCTTCTGCGGCGACCTGAACGTGGCGCACACCGAGCTCGACCTCGCCAATCCCAAGCCGAACCGCGGCAAGAAGGGCTTCACCGACGAGGAACGCGAGGGCTTTCAGCGCTTTATCGACGCAGGATTCATCGATACCTTCCGCCTGTTCAAACAGGGCAATGGCCACTACACCTGGTGGAGCCACTTCGCCAACTCACGGGCCCGCAACGTGGGATGGAGAATCGACTACGTGCTGGTGTCCTCCAGCCTACGCAAGGCGGTGAAGTCCGCCGACATCCACCCCCAGGTCATGGGTTCGGATCACTGCCCGGTGAGCGTCACTCTCGATCTGTAGGCGGCGCAGCGCCGCTCACTGCACCTGCAGTTGCGCGGCCTTTTGCTCCGCGGCGAGCGCCTCCTGATTGCGGCCCTCGGCGCGCAGCGCCGCGGCGATCAGGCCCCACGAGGACGCCTGCGCGGCGTGATCGCCACTGGCCAGATACAACGCCTTGTGCGCCATGCCGTCGGCCTGGGCGGCGTTGCCGGCGGCCAGACTCTCGCGCCCGAGGGCGAGCCAGACCAGGGGGTTGCGCGGCTCGATCGACAGCGCCCGCTCGAGCGTTTCGGCCGCAAGTCCATAGCTTCCGGCCCGCTGCTGCGCGCGCGCCGTCGCCACCAGCGCCTGGGCGGCCGGCCCGAGCTGATAGTGCACCGCGGGCGCAGCGCCGCTCGGGCTGACGGGAAAGGACTGCGAGGCGGAACTTGAGAGCGCACCCGGCGGTGGTGGCGCACCGGGCGGCGCCGGCTGCGAGATCGCGCCACTGCGGCCATTGGCCGCCGACTGCGGATGCCTCGCCGTGTACGGAGGGCCGACCAACGCGCAGCCGGACACCATCAATCCGGCACACAGCGCCGCGGCGCCGAGGCGCACCGAGCGCGAACCCCGAGCACCCATCACTCACCTCCACCGAGCAGGCCACAGCCTGCCATCGGCGCAATCTGCGTTCCGACCGGCACGGCCACCTGCACCGCGTTCGCCGGGTCGCAGGCGGGCGTGCTCTGCAGTCCTGTCATGAAATCGATCCACACGTCTGTCAGTCCCTGCGGCGGCGGCATGCTGAGCGGCAGCGTGCCGATGGCCGCCATGATGTGCGACCAGACCGGCAGCGCCCCGAGCGCACCGGGCAGCCCGGTGGGCTGGTTGTGATCATAGCCGACCCAGACCACCGCCAGATCGCTGCCGGTAAACCCGGCGAACCAGCTGTCGCGGTCGCGCTGCGAGGTACCCGTCTTACCCGCCGCCACCAGGCCCGGCGGCAGGATGGCCTGGGAGGGCTGGCCGGTGCCGTGGGTGAGCACCTGCTCCATCATCGTCGTGTCTTCGTACACATCGGCTGGCGGGGCGATCGGTGTGACGCGCACCGGGAAGGCCTTCAGCGGCTTGCCATCGGCGCTCACCACCGCCTGGACCGCTCGCAGCGGCTCGCGAAAGCCCCCGTCGGCGATCCCGTTGTACAGCTGCGCCACCTCGAACGGCGAGAGGTCGCTCGCCCCGAGCAGCATCGCCGGCACCTCATCGGGCAGATGCTTCAGCCCGAAGCGCTGCAGCGTCTGGGTCACCGGACCGAGGCCGATGCGCATTCCGAGGCGCACGCTTGCCGCGTTCAGCGAGTCCCCGAGGGCGCGCACCAGGGGCACCGGCCCGTGGAAGATGCGCGAGTAATTGCGTGGCCGCCAGTAGCGCCCCGGCCCGAGGCGCACCGCGATCGGTTCATCCTCGATGATGGTCGCGGCGGTGTACTGGCCCGTCTCCAACGCCGTCAAGTAGACGAAGGGCTTGACCAGCGACCCGATGGAGCGGCGCGCATCGAGCGCACGATTGAAACCGTCGAAGTCCGCGTCGCGGCCACCGACGATCGCCAGCACATCGCCGGTCTGCGGCGAGGTGACCACCACCGCGCCCTGCAGATGCTCCGCGCCGTAGTGGTGGGTCGGATCGAGGCGGTGCAGTTGCGCATCGAGCGCATGTTCGGCGATCTCCTGCACGCGCGGATCGAGGCTGGTGTAGATGCGCAGCCCCGCCTCGGTGAGCTCCTTCTGCGGGTAGTCGCGGCTGAGCGTGCGGCGCACCAGATCGAGATAGGCCGGGTAGTACGCCCCGGAGGCGTGCGTGGTCACCCCGAGCGGGGCGTGCATCGCCGCCTCGGCCCGCGCACGCGAGACCACGCCCTGGCGGGCCAGGATCTGCAGCACCAGGTTGCGCCTCGCCAGCACGCGTTTGGGGTCGCGGCGCGGGTCGTAATAGGTCGGTCCGCGTACGATCGCCACCAGCATCGCGATCTGCGGCAGGTCGAGCTCATCGAGCGGCTCGCCGAAGTAGAACTGGCTCGCCAGTCCAAACCCATGCACCGAGCGGTTGCCATCCTGGCCGAGGAAAATCTCGTTGATGTAGGCGTTCATGATGTCCGCCTTGCTGAAGTGCGCGGTCAGCACGACGGACATGATGGCTTCACGGATCTTGCGCCAGAACGTGCGCCGGTCATTCAGGAAGTAGCTGCGCACCAGCTCCTGGGTAAGCGTGCTGCCGCCCTCCTCGATGTGCCCGGCGCGCAGATCCACCCACGCGGCGCGCACGATCCCGCGCGGATCAATGCCCCAGTTGGTATCGAAGGTGCGGTCCTCGACCGCCTTCAGCGCCGCCGGCAACAGCGGCGGGACCTGCTTCGGGGTCACGACGATGCGATCCACCCCGTCGCTCGGAAAGATACTGCCGATGAGCAGCGGATCGAGGCGGGCCACCGGCACCTGGGCGCCAGCGGCATTGGTGAGCTGCGCGATCCCCGCCGGGCCGAACCCGATCCGCAGCAGCATCGCCGGGCGGGTGCGGTCGGCGAACTGCGCCGGGCGCAGCACCACGGTGATCCGGCCGGCGGCCGCGGTATAGGTCCCCGGTCCGCGCAGCTGACCCACGGCGCGGTAGGAGAGTCGGTGCAGTTCGTGCTCGAGCTCGCCCTCGCTCAGCGCTTCGCCCGCATACAGCTGCAGCGGCGCGGCATACACACGCGCCGGCAGCGTCCAGCGCAGCGAGCGGAACTGATCGGTCACGAGCCGATCGAGATACAGCACGTAGCCGCCGCCGATCACCAGCACGAGGAGCGCGGCGATTCCGAGCGCGCTCCACAGCCAGCGCAATCCGTTGCGGCGCCGCGGCGCGGCGCGCGCCGCGCCGCGCCCCTGCCCGGACTTGCCGGACTTGCGCCCCGATGCGCGCTTCAGAGCACGATCTCCTCAGCCGGGCTGCGCAGATTATAGTGCGAGCTCATCGTATGCCCGTAGGCGCCGGCGTTGGCGATCAGCAGCACGTCGCCCTCGCGGGTCGGCGGCAGCAGCCGGTCGTGACCGAGCACATCGGCGCTCTCACAGATCGGCCCGACGATGTTGACCAGTTCGCGAGGCGACTCCTGCAGGCGGGTGAGATTGACGATTTCATGGTACGCACCATAGAGCGCCGGACGCAGCAGGGAGTTCATGCCGGTGGCGATGCCGACGTAGCGCATGCTGCCCTTGCTCTTCAGCTGCGTGACGCGCGCCAGCAGCACGCCGGCGGCGGCCGTCAGGTAGCGCCCCGGCTCCATCCAGATCTCGAGCCCCGGGTGCTCGGCGCGCACGGCCGCGAGCAGCGTGGCGAGTTTGTCGAGGTCGAGCTTGCGCTGATCGGCGCGCTCCGGGACACCGAGGCCGCCGCCGATGTTGATGACCCGGAGCGACTCGAAGCGCCGGGCGAGATCGGCGAGCTGGCGCGCGGTGTGCTCCCAGGTGCTGACTTCGAAGATACCGCTGCCGACATGGGCATGCAGCCCGATGATGCGCGCGCCGTGGCGCGCCGCCTCGCGCGCCAGCTGCTCGAGATCACTCACCGGCACGCCGAACTTGGCGTGCGCACCGGCGGTGCGCACGTGATGGTGATGGCCGGCGCCCACACCCGTATCGACCCTCACGAGCAGCTCCCGCCCGGCCCACAGATCCGCCCACTCGGTGAGCGGGTGCAGGCTGTCGACCGTGACCTGCACACCGCGCTCGAGCGCCCAGCGGTACTCCTCGCGCGAGGCGAAGTTCGGCGTATACAGCACGCGCGCTGGATCGAGCGCGGGGAACTCGGCAAACACCCGCTCGAGCTCTCCGCGCGAGACGCACTCGAAATCCAGACCCGCGGCGGCCACGGTGCGCAGCACGGCGGGGTGCGGGTTCGCCTTCATCGCATAGTGCACGCGCGAGACCGGCTCGAGTGCATGCAGCGCGCGGGCCGCGGCGCTGACGCTCTCGAGGTCGTAGACGTAAGCGGCCTCGCGCGTCCCGAGCGCCTCGATCAGCCGCTGCGGCCGCGCACGCCACCAGGGCTCGGCGGGCGATGCGCTCGGCGGCGCCTTGCTGAACAGCTGCGTCCAGGTCGGCCCCAGCACCCGCTCCCCGAGCACCGGGCGGATCAGCAGCTCGTGCAGCTGATCGACCAGCCGGTCGCCCTGGTTCTCATCGACCACGAAGGTGAAGTTCAGGTCGTTGGCGGCCTGCGAGACGAGATAGATCTTCTGCTCGGCGAAGAACTCAAGCGCCTCGCCGAGCTGGTGCAGGATGGCGCGGATGTTGCGCCCCACCAGGCTCACCGAGGCGCACGGCCCGATGAGCTGCACCCGGCAAAGACGCGACAGGTCGCTCACCAGCGCCCCGAGGAGCGCGTTGTCGAGGGTGTTGGCGGCCGGATCGAGCGACACGGTGACGTTGGTCTCGGAGGTGGACACCAGGTCCACCGACATACCGTGCGTCTTGAACACCTGGAAGGCATCGGCGAGGAAGCCCACCTGGTGCCACATGCCCGGGCTCTCGAGCGACACGAGCGTGATGCCCTTCTTGGTGCACACCGCCTTGACCTGCGCGGCGCCATCGCCGTCGGCCGAGAGCACGGTGCCCTCGAGTTCGGGGGCCTGGGTGGCGTACACGTGCAGCGGAATGCCGTACTGGCGCACCGGCAGGATGCAGCGCGGGTGCAGCACCTTCGCCCCGCTGGTGGCAATCTCCTGCGCCTCATCGTAGTGCAGCGCGCGCAGCAGTCGCGCGGTCGGCACCTGACGCGGGTTGGCGCTGAACATGCCCGGCACGTCGGTCCAGATCTCCAGCCGCCGCGCGCGCAGCTTGGCGGCCAGATACGCCCCGGAGGTGTCCGAGCCGCCGCGCCCGAGCAGCACCGTGTTGCCCTCGGTATCGCTCGCAATGAACCCCTGCGTCACGATCACCGGCGAGCGGCTCTCCAGGCGCTGCTCGAGCACGTGATCGGGGGCGAAGTTGCACACCGCCGAGAGCACGCTCGCTTTGGCCGAAGCATTGGCCCGCTCCTCGGCGCACAACATGGTGCGCGCATCGGCCCACTCGACCTGCAGGCCCTGGGCGGCGAGGAAGCGCGCGCCGAGGTCGGTCGCCATCAGCTCCCCGGCCGACATCACGCGCGCACGCGTGCGGTCGCTCACCTCCCCGATGAGCGCAACGCCGGCGGCGATCTGGCGCAGCTCGGCGAGCTGCCGCTCGCAGGCCTCCCCGAGGGCGATGCCCAAGTCCGCCGCGAGCGCCCGATGGCGGGCCTCGATCTGGCGCAGATCCTCCTGCTGCGCCTCGCCGCTGGCGCCGTCGAGCAACCGCTCCAGCCGGTCGGTGATGCCGCTCAAGGCCGAGTGCACGATAAGCACCCGCGCGCCCTCGGCGCGCCGCGCGGCGGTGACCTGGGCGATGTTGCGCCAGTTGGCGACCGAGGAGACGCTGGTCCCCCCGAACTTCAGGACGATCCAGTCGGAAGCGGTGCGAGTCACAATGGTTCCTGGCCGGGCGGCGGGGGCGTCCGGTTCACTTACTCGGGCCGAGCAGACCCCCGGGCGCTGCCGGATCGCGGCCGCCCTGCTCGGATCGAACGAATCCGCTCTGTGGGCGCCTGGGCGCTAGAGCTCTTCGTCGAAATCGCGAAGGTCCTTCTCGAGCCTCTTGTCCGCTAGGACTTCCTCGAGTCGGCTCCAGGCGGCCTTACCGCGCTTGGCACCCGGGTGGGGGCGGCGCTTGTCTACCCGATCGAGCATCCGATCATAATCGGTGCTGTCCTCGGTGCTTCCGCCCAGGAATTCCTCGTCGAGATCGAAGCTCTCGGTGTCTCGTTCCGACATCTAGCGGCGCAAATCCTGAGTTAAATCAAAGGGGTATTGCAATTTCGGCATGGAGCAAGTCAGCGCACTATAATGAAATCCTGTCCAGGAGCAAGCGCTCTGAAGGGCTATGGGGTGCGGTCGCGCACCGTCACCGGCGCGCCCCGCCCCAAACCGAGTCCTTCGGCCGCGCTCTGCTCGGCGCGGGCGATCTCCACCACCCCGAAGGAATTCACCAGCGCCAGGTACTGCCCGGGCCGGCTCTCCCCATAGGTGCGCAGCAACGGAAAGACGTGCGATCCGGCGTGCACCCGCGGCAGACGGAAGCGCTCGATCAGCGTCGCATCGATATTGGTGATCAGGTTGCCGAAGTGATCGAGCGTGATCACCACGCCGCTGACGCTGCCGCCCTCGAGCACCGGTTCTTCGACCCATGCCGGGACCAGCGAGTCCGGCTGGCTGACCTCCCCGAGCGCCTCCAGGGCGCAGCGGCCCGCGGCCAGCTCGGCGGCCACCGGGGCAAAGATGTCCCGGCCATGGAAGGTGGCGCTGGCCCGTGCGATCCCGAGGCGGGCGAGTCCCGCCGGGCGCAGCCGCACCAGTTCGGCCTGCGGGTAGCGGGCCGCCAAGGGCGCGAGCAGCCCGTTGTCCGGGGCGAGAAACAGATGGCCGGCCGCACTCAGCGCCACGATGTCGCGCGAGGTCCCGACGCCGGGATCGACCACCGCGACGTGCACGGTGCCGAGGGGAAAGTACGCGAATGCCCGGGTCAGCCAGAAGCCGGCCTCGGCCGGCCAGTGCACCAGGATCTCGTGCGTAAGGTCGATCAGGCGCGCCTCGGGAAATCGACCGAGGATGCGTCCTTTCATCACTCCGACGAACGGCCCCTGGTGGCCGAAGTCCGTCGTGATGGTGATGACCCCGCTCGGGCGAACCGGCGTGGCACTCATCGGCGCGGCGCGCCCGGCTCAACCGACGCACAGCCGCGGCAGCGGTCGGTGTACGGCACCGCCGCGAGCCGACCGGCCTCGATCGGCCCGCCGCACACCGCGCAGGTGGTGTAGCGGCCCTCCTCGAGGCGGCGCAGCGCCGAGGTGATCTGCTCGAGCTCTCCCCGCGCCGTGGCATTGATGGCGGTGAGCACCTCATCGCTCTCCCGCTGGGTCACTTGCTCGGCGAAATCGGCACTCAGCGGATCGGTCTCGTGGCGCAGATCCGCGCTCGCTCTGCTCGCCCGCCCCTGCAGCTCCTCGCGCCGCCGCAGCAGCCGGACCCGTACTGCCTCTGTGTCCACCGCAGCCTCCGCCCATGGCACCGGCGCTTGCGCGCACCGCAGGGGCGCGAGCGCAGTTGACTGTCACGCCTGCGCCTGCGGAAAATACCTAGCGCGCGCGACGGCTTAACGGCAACATACTCTCGCAGGTGAGTCGTCCGTGTCCATTATGGTTTGTACCGCACGCGGCCGAGCGCTGCCTTCCGCCGAACCCACGGTGAACGCCCGATGGAAAATGCCCGCGACCTGCAGCAAACCGTATTCGTGGTCGATGACGACGAGGCGGTGCGTGCCTCGCTGCGGCTATTGCTGAAGTCCGTCGGCCTGCCGGCCACGGTGTACTGCAGCGCGCAGGAATTCCTCGCCCACTACGATGCGCGCCAGCCCGGCTGCGTGATCCTCGATGTGCGCATGCCCGGCATGAGCGGCCTGGAGCTACAGCAGCTGTTGAACCTGCGCGGCGCGACCATCCCGGTCATCTTCATCACCGGCCACGGCGACATTCCGATGGCGGTCGAGGCGATGCAACACGGCGCATTCGATTTCCTGCAGAAGCCGTTTCGCGACCAGGACTTGCTCGATCGGGTCCAGCGCGCGCTCGAGAAGGATCAGCGCACGCGCCTTGAGCTGAAGGAGCAGGACCGTATCCGCGACCGTCTCGACATGCTCACCCCGCGTGAGCGCGAAGTGCTGAGCCTGATCACCCGGGGCAAACCGAACAAGGTGGTCGCAGCCGATCTGGGCGTCAGTCAGCGCACGGTGGAGATCCACCGCGCGCGCGTCATGGAGAAGATGGGCGCCTCGTCCTTCGCACAGCTCGTGCGCATGGTGCTCGACACCGAGACGCCGTAGCGCGGCGCCCTCGAGCGCCTCCGCCCGTCCTGCGGCGGCGCGAGACTCAGGTCCTTATGAAGGGTGCGCATCGTGCCGACCGGCAGGCGCGGGGCGCGTGCCGCACGGTCCTCCTGCGGCCCTGCGCACCGCGGCCTGACCGCCCTCCCGATCGCCCTACCGATCGCCATCGGGTGGCAGGGTGCTCGCAGGCAGATCTGTGCGCCCCTCACCGGCCTCTGCGGGGCCCGCGGGGAGTGTTCGGACCCGCCGGCCACAGGCCGCGCCCCCGGATCTCCCGTCACGGCCTGCGCCCGCAGGATCGCGGGCACCGCAATCCGCACCGTGATGGCGGTTACGGCGCTCACCACCGGACGCGCATGCCCGGCGCGATGCGCGCACGCAGGGACATCGGGCCGAGGAATCGGGGTCGCCCAAGCGCACCGCCGCGGCGGTGCGCAGGCGCGTTGTACCATGCGCCGGATGGCTCCAACCCGCCGACTCGCGCACGATTTCTACCGGCAGGACACCCTGACCGTGGCCCGCGCGCTGCTCGGCATGCACCTGGTGCGCCGGATCGGCGCGCAGCGCCGGATCGGGCGCATCGTGGAGACCGAGGCCTACCTCGGCCCCGAGGACCGGGCGGCGCACTCCTGGCGCGGGCGCACGCGGCGCACCGAGGTGATGTTTGGCCCCCCGGGACGCGCCTACGTCTACCTCATCTACGGGATGTGGAACTGCCTGAACGTGGTCACGGCGGCCGAGGGGACTCCGCACGCGGTTCTGCTGCGCGCCCTCGAGCCGCTCCAGGGCCTCGGGCAGCGCACCTCGGGACCGGGCCTGCTCTGTCGGGCGATGGACATCGACCGGCGCCTCAATGGCGCCGATCTCACCGGTCCGGCCCTGTGGATCGAGCGCCCGCCGTCATCCCCGCCGGTGCGAATCGGGCGCAGCGCGCGCATCGGGGTCGACTACGCAGGCGACTGGGCGCGCCGTCCCTGGCGCTTCTTCGATCGCGACTCGCCATTCGTCCGCGGCCGGCGGCCCGCCCCGCCCCGCCGTTAGCCTGCGGGGGGCTGCGCGGCGTGCGTCCCGAGCACCAGCTGTCCGTTGCGCACCGGGATGTGCGGCCCCGGGTCGTACGCCATGCGCACCGTGCCACGCTTGCCACCGAGGCGGTAGCGCACCTGGTAGCCGTTCGGCTGAACGATCCGGTCGTAGACGGTGGTGCACCGGCGCACCGTGGTGCGGTAGGTATCCCCACGCTGCATGCGCGCCTCGATGCGATTGCCCGCGTAGCCGCCCGCAGCAACCCCTGCGACGGTCGCCAGATCGCGTCCCGAGCCATCCCCGACCTGGTTTCCGAGCAGACCGCCGATGAGCGCACCGGCCACGCTACCGATGATCTGGTGAGCGTCGCTTGCCGGCCGGGTGCGCTCGACGGTCGCCTCGCGACATACCCGCCGCGGCTGCACCACGGTGCGCGTCAGCGGCACCACCTGCACCACCTGTGCATAGCGTGGCGCGTGGCGAATCAACTTGTGACTGACCATCGCGCCGGCGCCAACGACCACCGCGAGCGCGCTGCCCGCGCCGGCGCCGATCAGAAAGGATTTGTTCATGGTTCAGCTCCCCTGCACGCTGTGAACGATGCGGATTGTCGTTCGCGCCAACTGAACCGATCTTGAATCGCGCCGCGGCGTCGTCGCCCGCCGACAATCGCGCCGGCGTGGACGGGCGAGCCGCGGCGCTCATCGCACGGCCAGCGCTACGAGGCGGGGGCGTCGGGGGCGCTGAGGGCAAGCAACTCACTGCCCTCCGGCACACGCTCCCCGAGCGCGAAATGGATGCGCGTCACCTGACCGTCGAAGGGGGCATGGATGCCATGTTCCATCTTCATCGCCTCGATGACCATCAGCGTCTCACCGCGGCGCACCGCTTGACCGACCTCGACGTTGACCGCGACAACCACTCCGGGCAGCGGCGTGGTCAGACCGCCGGCGCTGTGCGCCGCACTGAACGATTGGGCGCGAGGATCGTCGAGCTCGAACACCACGTGCGCGGCATCGAACCACAGGTGCACCCGGTCCGACTGGAGCAAGAAGCGCGCCCGGTGGCGCAACGAGCCGCTGCGCGCCTCGATCACCTCATTTGTGAGGCGCACCTCGGCGAGGGCGAGGGAGCGCGGCGGTTCTGCCGCCGGTTGGGCGCTGACCCAGGCCACACTCGGCTCGCCGCGGTCGAACCGCAACCGTACCGCATGCGTCACGCCCTCGATGCGCAGCCGCACCTCGAGGTCCCCCGGAAGATTCGGGCAGAACCCGTCACGGACCGACCACGGGTTCGATGCCGCCCCCGACCCGAGCACCGCCAGTGCCGCAAACACCCACATCGTGTCGGTCAGCGGCTCCGGCGCGGCGAACCGCCCGCCCTGCGCCCCGAGCAGCGCGACACTGTGGCGGACCTCGAGAAACACCTCTGAGCGCAGAATGCGGCTCAGCCAGCGCTCGTTGGTCCGCACGCCGGCGAGGTGCGAGCGCTCGAGCGCCCCGGCGAGCAGGCCCGCCGCCTCGGTGCGCGTCGGGGCATGCGCGATCACCTTGGCGATGAGCGAGTCGTAGACCGAGGGCACCGTATCGCCGCTCTCAAAGCCCGCATCCACCCTGACGCCCTCGGGCCAGTGCACGAGCGCGAACCGGCCGGCGCTCGGCAGAAACTCGCGCCACGGATCCTCCGCGCAAATACGCGCCTCGATCGCATGGCCGCGCAAACACACCTGCGCCTGCGTCAACGGCAGCGCCTCACCGGCCGCCACCCGCAGTTGCCACTCAACCAGGTCAAGCCCGGTCACCGCCTCGGTGACCGTGTGCTCGACCTGCAGGCGGGTGTTCATCTCCAGGAAGAAAAACGCCTGCCCGTCGTAAATGAACTCCACCGTGCCGGCGCCCCGATAGCCGATGCCGCGCGCCACCTCGACCGCCGCGGCTCTGAGCCGCTCGCGCAGCGCATCGGGCAGATTCGGCGCCGGCGCCTCCTCGATGAGCTTCTGGTGACGCCGCTGGATCGAGCAGTCGCGGTCGCCCAGATGAATGCACGCACCGTGCTGATCGGCGAACACCTGCACTTCGATGTGGCGCGGCTCGGGCACGAACCGCTCGATCAGCAGCGTGCCGTCCTTGAAGCTGCTCTCGGCGAGACGGCGCGCCGCCTCCAGCGCCGCGCGCAGCTCAGCGCGCTCGCGCACCACGTACATGCCCTTGCCGCCGCCGCCGGCGGCCGGCTTGACCATCAGCGGCAGTCCGGCCTCGAGTGCATGCGCCTCGAGGAAGTCCAGGTCCTGCCGCTCCCCCTCGTACCCGGGCAGGACCGGGATGCCGGCGGCGCGCACGCGCGCCTTGGCGAGGCTCTTCGAGCCCATCGCCTCGATGGCCTCGGGCGTCGGACCGACGAAGATGAGGCCCGCGTCGCGGCAGGCCGCCGCGAAGCGCGCATTCTCGGAGAGAAAGCCGTAGCCCGGGTGCACCGCGTGGGCGCCGCTCGCCTGCGCCGCGGCGATGATGGCCTCGATGTTGAGATAACTCTCGGCTGCACTCGCCGGTCCGATGCACACCGCCTGATCGGCGAGGCGCACGTGCCGCGCGCCGGCATCGGCCTCGGAATACACCGCCACGGTGCCGAGCCCCATGCGGCGCGCGGTGCGCAGGATGCGGCAGGCGATCTCACCGCGGTTGGCCACCAGAAGTCGCTGAAACATGGGCGCACTCACATTCTGAACAGGCCGAAACGAGTCTCTTCCTCCGGGGCGTTGCGCGCCGCCGCGAGGCACAACGTCAGGATCCGGCGAGTATCGAGCGGATCGATCACCCCGTCGTCCCAGAGGCGCGCCGAGGCGTAGTACGGATGCCCCTGGCGCTCGTATTGCGCGCGGATCGGCTGCTTGAACGCCTCCTCCTCCTCCCCCGGCCACTGCCCGCCGCCGGACTCGATCTGACCGCGCTTGACGGTGGCGAGCACGCTGGCGGCCTGCTCCCCGCCCATCACCGAGATGCGCGCATTGGGCCACTGGAAGAGAAACCGCGGACCGTAGGCCCGACCGCACATCGCGTAGTTGCCCGCGCCGTAGCTGCCGCCGGTGATCACCGTGAACTTCGGCACCCGCGCACAGGCCACCGCGGTGACGAGCTTCGCACCATCGCGGGCGATGCCGCCCGCCTCGGCCTTGCGCCCCACCATGAAGCCGGTGATGTTCTGCAGGAACAGCAGCGGAATGCCCTCGCGCGAGCACAGCTCGATGAAGTGCGCGCCCTTCAGCGCGCTCTCGGAGAACAGGATGCCGTTGTTGGCCAGGATTCCGACCGGATAGCCACCGAGGTGCGCAAAGCCGCACACCAGCGTCGTGCCGTAGAGCTGTTTGAACTCCTCGAGCTCCGATCCGTCGGTGAGTCGCGCGATCACCTCGCGCACGTCATACGGGCGGCGCAGGCTCTCGGGTATGACGCCGTAGAGCTCCTCCGGCGCATAGTGCGGCTCACGCGGCGCGCGTGGCGGATCGGTGTTCGGTCCACCGCGCAGCCGCGCCACGATGCTCCGGGCGATCGAGAGCGCGTGGCTGTCGTTCTGCGCATAGTGATCGCACACGCCGGATTCGCGACAGTGCACGTCGGCGCCGCCGAGCGACTCGGCATCGATGTCCTCGCCGGTGGCCGCCTTCACCAGCGGCGGGCCACCGAGGAACACCCGGCCCTGGTTGCGCACGATGACGTTCTCATCGGCCATGGCCGGCACGTACGCGCCTCCTGCGGTGCACGAGCCGTGCACCACCGCGATCTGCGCCACACCCAACGCCGAGAGCGTCGCCTGGTTGTAGAAGATGCGCCCGAAGTGCTCCTTGTCGGGAAACACCTCGTCCTGGGCGGGCAGGAACGCCCCGCCGCTCTCGACCAGATACACGCACGGCAGGCGGTTCTCGCGGGCGATCTCCTGTGCACGCAGGTGCTTCTTGACCGTGATCGGATAGTACGTGCCGCCCTTGACGGTCGGATCGTTGGCGACGATCACGCACTCCCGGCCGCTCACCCGGCCCACCCCGGTGATGATCCCGCCGCAGGCGATGCCGCCGCCGTAGAGCCCGTGGGCGGCGAGTTGCGAGAGTTCGAGGAACGGGCTGCCGGGATCGAGCAACAGCCGCACGCGCTCGCGCGCGGCGAGCTTGCCCGCGGCGCGGTGGCGGCTGACGGCCTGGGCGCTGCCGCCTTCGGCGGCCTGCTCGACGTCGCGCTTCAGCTCGGCGACCAGCACGCGCAGCGCGCGGGCGTTGTCCTGGAAGTCCTGCGAGCGTGTCTCGAGCCGGGATTCGATGCGGGGCATGGGCTTGTCACGATGGCCGGATTGTCCGACAATCATACCGACCTGTTTCAACGGAAGACAAGCTCATGCCCGCCCACGATCCGATCGACAGCGGCTTCGGCCTGGATGAGGCCGCCGGTGAGATCCGCGAACAGGTGCGCCGCTTCGCCCGCGAGCGCATCGCCCCGCGCGCCGCCCAGATCGACCGCGACAATGCCTTTCCGCGCGACCTGTGGCCCGAACTCGGCGCACTCGGCCTGCTCGGCCTGACGGTGCCGGAGCGCTTCGGCGGCGCGGGCCTCGGCTACCAGACCCACGTGATCGCCATGGAGGAGATCTCGCGAGCCTCCGGCTCCGTCGGCCTCTCCTACGGCGCGCACTCGAACCTGTGCGTCAACCAACTGCGCCTCAATGGCACCGACGCACAGCGCGAGCGTTACCTGCCGAAGCTCATCAGCGGCGAGCACGTCGGGGCGCTCGCGATGTCCGAGCCGCAGGCCGGCTCGGACGTCACCTCGCTGCAGCTGCGTGCCGAGAAGCGCGGCAGCGATTACGTGCTCACCGGACGCAAGATGTGGATCACCAACGGCCCGGACGCCGACGTGCTCGTCGTCTACGCCAAGACCGATCCGGCGGCCGGCAGCCGCGGCATCAGCGCCTTCATCATCGAGCGCGACTACGCCGGCTTCAGCACCGCGCAGAAGCTCGACAAGCTCGGCATGCGCGGCTCGAGCACCTGCGAGTTGGTGTTCGAGCAGTGCGTGGTGCCGGGGGAGAACCTGCTCGGGGCGGAGAACGCCGGCGTGCGGGTACTGATGAGCGGACTGGACTACGAGCGCGTCGTGCTCTCGGGCGGGCCGCTCGGGCTGATGGCCGCGGCGCTGGATCTGGTGCTGCCCTATGTGCGCGAGCGCAAGCAGTTCGGACAGCCGATCGGCACCTTCGAGCTGATGCAGGCGAAGCTCGCCGACATGTACACCGCGCTCGCCGCGAGCCGCGCCTACGTCTACAGCGTGGCGCACGCCTGCGATGCCGGCCAGGTCAAGCGCCAGGACGCCGCCGCGTGCATCCTGTTCTCAGCCGAGCAGGCCACCCGGGTCGCGCTGGAGGCCATCCAGGCCCTCGGCGGCAATGGGTACATCAATGAGTACCCGGCCGGGCGGCTGCTGCGCGATGCGAAGTTGTATGAAATCGGCGCCGGCACCCAGGAGATCCGCCGCATGCTGATCGGCCGCGAGCTGTTCCAGGCCGAAGACTGAGCGCCATGAGCGTGCAGTTCGAGCAGATCGCGCTCGCGCCGGCCTACCGGCGCGTCGCCGAGGCGATCACGCAGCGGATCGTGCAACGCTCCCTCGCCGAGGGCGAGCGGCTGCCGCCGGAGACCGAACTGGCCCGCCAACTCGGGGTGAACCGCTCGACGGTGCGCGAGGCGCTGCGTGAGTTGGAGCGCAGCGGGCTGCTCGAGCGGCGCCCCGGCTCGAAGCGCATGACGGTGAGCCGGCCGCAGCATCGCGCGGTCGCCCAGGACGTCAGCCGCGCCCTGGCGCTGCACGATGTCACCTTCATCGAAGTCTGGTCGGCACTCAGCGCATTCGAGCCGCCGATCGCCGAGTGCGCCGCGCGCGCGCGCACCGCGACGGATCTGCAGCACCTCGCCGCGGTGCGCGCTCGCTTCGAGGCGGACAATGCGGACACCGAGCGAGCCGTGCATCACACTGCCGATTTCTTTCGCACCCTCGGCGCAGCCACGCACAACCAGGTGTTTGCACTGGTGCACGCGCCGCTGATCGAGCTGCTCGTGCCCTCGCTGCGCGACATGATCGACCAGGTCGCGCAGGCCCGCTCGCGCATCGCCACGGCCCAGCGGCGCCTCCTCGAGGCGCTCGAGCGGCACGATGCGGAGGCCGCCCGGCAATGGATGGGGCGGCACATCCGGGACTTCAGGAAAGGCTACGAACTGGCTGGCATCGACCTGCGGCATCGCATCGGCTGAGCCTCGCTCACCGGCCGGCGGTGCGCCGGTCGCGTCCCCTACAGAAACAGGTCCATCAGCAGATCCTCCTCGCGCACGCCAGGATCGCGGTAGGCGGAGAAGTCACTCACCCCCTCCTCGCGCAACACCTGCTCGTCGATGCAGAACCGACCCGTGAACGTGCGGCTGTCGCGCTTCAGGAGCGCACAGGCGGCCTCGGCGACAATCTGCGGCGTGCGCACCCGCTGCAGGGCATCCGCCGGCGCCCCGGCGAGCGCCACCTGCAGCGCGGCCGTTCCAATGATGGTGCGCGGCCAGAGTGCGTTCACGGCGATGCCCTGCGGGGCGAATTCCCCCGACAGCCCGAGCACACACAGACTCATGCCGAACTTAGTGAGCGAGTACGGCAGGTGCGGGGCGAAACTGCGCAGCTCGAGATTCAGCGACGGCCCGTGCGAGGCGGACGCGTCGAGTTCGACATTCAACGGCGGGGCGAGCACGAGGATGTGCGGATTGCGGCCCTGCGCCAGGTACGGCGCGGCGAACTTGCTGCACATCAGCGTGCCGCGGGTGTTGATCGAGTGCATCAGATCGAAGCGGCGCATATCGGTCGCCAGCGTCGGCGTTAAACTGATGGCGCTCGCATTGTTGACCAGAATATCGATGCCGCCGAAGGCCGCGGCGGTCTGTTCCAGCGCGGCGCGCACCTGCTCGTCGTTGCGCACATCGAGCGCCAGTGCGAGCGCCTTGCCGCCGGCCGCCTCGACCTGCTCGGCCGCGGTATAAATCGTGCCCGGCAGTTTGGGATGGGCCTCGGTGGTCTTGGCCGCTACGGCCACGTTCGCGCCTTCGCGCGCCGCCTGCAGCGCGATGGCAAGACCGATGCCGCGGCTCGCACCCGTGATGAACAAGGTCCGCCCGCGCAGGCTCGCGCCGTCCGATGCTCCCATGTGCCCCTCGAGTGCAACGGCCGCCCAGTGCGACCGGCCCCATCATAGCAGCGGAAATTGTAGCCGTGAGGCGACAACGGAACGCGCGACATACCGCACAAGCATCAGGAAATACCGCAAAATCACTCCCCATCCGGCGCTGCCCCGGTACAATGCGCCCCGCTGAATTCCCCGGCTAAACAGAGAGGTACACGCACTTGGCGGCGATCAGCAGCGAACGGGTGCTGTCGGTGAAGCACTGGACGGACACGCAATTCACCTTCACCACGACGCGTGATGCGGGACTGCGGTTCGAAAACGGTCAGTTCGTGATGGTGGGTCTGCAGGTTGACTCCCGCCCCCTGCTGCGCGCCTACAGCATCGCCAGTGCGAACCACGAGGAGTTCCTCGAATTCCTCAGCATCAAGGTGCCCGACGGCCCGCTCACCTCGCGCCTGCAGCACATCCGCGAGGGTGACGAGGTGCTCATCAGCCGCAAGCCCACCGGCACGCTGGTGCTGCATGATCTGAAGCCGGGCAAGCGGCTGTACCTGCTCTCGACCGGCACCGGGGCTGCGCCGTTCATGAGCGTCATCAAAGACCCGGAAACCTACGAGCGCTTCGATCGCGTGGTGTTCGTGCACGGCGTGCGCTGGGCGCGTGAGTCGGCGGTGGTGAAACACCGCATCGAGGAGCTGAAGGCGCACGAACTGCTCGGGGAGTGGGTGAGCGAGAAGCTGCTGTACTACCCGGCCGTCACACGCGAGCCCCACGCCAACCACGGGCGGCTGACCACGCTGATTGAATCGAACCGCCTCGCCTACGACCTCGGCCTGCCGCCGCTCGATGCGGCCGAAGACCGCGCCATGGTCTGCGGCAGTCCGGCGATGCTCACCGACACCTGCACGCTGCTTGACGGACGCGGCTTCAAGATGTCCCCGCACATCGGCGAGGCCGGCGATTACGTCATCGAGAGAGCGTTCGTCGCGCGCTGAGCGCGCGCATCGGCGTGCGCCGCCAGCAGCCACAGCAGCGCACACACCGCCACCGCCAGCGGCACGATCATCACCGCCGTGCCGAGCGAACTCGCATCGGAGATCCCCCCGATGATCGAGGGCGAGATCACATCCCCGAGCGCGTGGATGACGAACACGCTGAGCGCCACGGCGCAGGCGCGCTCGACCGGACTCACCAGGTTGACGATGACGGTGTTGATCGGCCCGGTCGACATGAACAGCAGCAGCTGCGCGGCGGCGAGCGCGCCGTAGAAGACCCACGGAGTGCCCGAGGCGAGGGCCAGATACGTCGCCGGCACCGCGAGCACCGTCACCGCGCCTGACAGCCACAGATACGCCTGAGCGGAGTACTTCAGGCAGTAATCCCCGAGCCAGCCGCCGATGAAGGTGCCGAGAAACCCGGTCACCACCACGATCTCACCGAATCCGGCGGTGGCGCTCACGGCCGCCACGCCGCGCACCCGCTCGAGGAAGGTCGGCATCCAGAAGGCCATGCCGCCGAGGGCGAACGTGTAAGCCGCATAGCCGAGCACCGTCAGCAGATAGGCACGGCTGCGCAGCAACCGCGCATACACCTGCCAGGAGCCGGCGGGTGCGGCGGAGACAGCGGCGGGCGTCTGTGCGTCCTGCGCCCCACGCGGCGGATCCGGGAGCCGCCACACCCACACCGCCAGCACCAGTCCGGGCACACCGGCAACGTAGAAGGCGGCGCGCCACCCGTAGTGGGCTGCGACCAGGCCGCCGACGATGTACCCGAGCGCCGCACCGACCGGAATCGCCATGTTGAACAACGCGAACGCCCGTCCGCGCGTGCGCAGGGAAAAATGATCGGCGAGCAGCGACGGGGCGATCGTTCCGTAGGCGGCCTCGCCGATGCCCACCGCGGCGCGCGCACCGAGCAGCTGCAGGTAGCTGCGCGCCAGCCCCGACAGTCCCGTGGCGAGGCTCCAGAGAAACACCCCGATGGCGATCGGCCGGGTGCGCGAGCCGCGGTCCCCGATCCGTCCGAACAGCGGCGCGGCGAGCATGTAGACGATGAGAAAGCCGCTCATCAGCGTGCCGAGCTCGAAGTCATCGAGCCGCAGCGGACCGCTCTTCAGTTGTGGCAGCACCGCTGAGACCACGTAGCGGTCCAGATAGTTGAGCAGGTTGATTCCGGCCAACACCGCGAGCGAAATGCCCGACGCGCGCCGCAGCGTGCGCGAGTGCTCCTCCCCCATCGGCGCGGCGCTCAGGCGGCCACCGGAGGCGCGAGCGGCGCGTCGCTGAGCTCGGCGAGCAGCGGCAGGCGGATCTCCGCCACCCAGCATCCGCCAGGGCGCGGCGCGGCCTCGAAGGTGGCGCGCTCGCCGAACTGAATCGCCAGCCGCTCGCGCACGTTCTTCAGACCAATGCCGTCATGGCCGGTCGTCTCATTCTGATCGATGGTGTTGCTGACCCGCAGTGTCAGCGTGGTGCCGATTTCGAACGCCTCGACGCGGATCTCGACCGGATCGGGATGACCGGCCAGCCCGTGCACGACCGCATTCTCGATCAGCGGCTGCAGGATCAGGCTCGGCACCCAGGCGCTCGGGAACGCCTCGGGTCCCGGCACCTGCACGGTGAGCCGGTCGGAGAAACGCCGCTGCTGCAGCGTCAGGTACAGCCGCGCGAACTGCAGCTCATCGGCCAGACGCGAGAACTCGCGCTCCCCGGCGTGCAGCAGCCGCCGCAGCAGATCGGCCAGCTGCACGATCATGCTGCGCGCATCGGCCGGATCGCCGTCGATCTGACCGTGAATGGTGTTCAGCAGATTGAACAGCGAGTGCGGCGAGAGCTGCATGCGCAGCGCCGCCAGATGCGAGGCGGTCAAAGCCCGCTCGAGCGCCGCGGAGCGGATCTGCGAGTCGCGCAGGCGCCGGTAGACGTCAAACCCGCTCGCCAGCGCCAGACCGAACCCATACGTGAGCAGGAAGCTCGTTGCGCTGGCGATCCAGATTTGCGCCAGCGGGGCGATCGGCCGATTCAGACTCGGCGGGGAGTTCGTCAGCTGGCGCATCACGTCGTGAACGCCCATCAATACCGAGTCGCCCAGCCACAGCGTGGGCTCGGCGAGCGCCGCAAAACCCACCGCGAGCAGCAACTGCACCGGCAGGCGCCGCCAGAACGGCGCCCAGCCCAGACGCAGCGAGCTCCAGACGCACCCGAGCAGCACCGGGTAGAGAAACAGGTGCTGCAGCAGCCGGGCGCGCCAGGGCGCGAAGACGTGCCCCACATGCATCGCCGTGAGACTCGACTGCATCTGGTTCGCATAGAGCACGTCGGAGAGCGCCACGTAGATCCAGAACATCGTGACGATCAGCAGCAGGGGTCGGAATCTCCCGTTCATGGCCGCAATGCTACCCTGAGCGGACCCTGCCCGGCGCGCCGTGCGGCGCCGGGAGGGTCATGACGGAGCGCGGACGCTCCGGTAGAGTCTCGCCCATGGAAATATTCAAGGAATTCCGCATCGAGGCGGCCCACCGCCTGCCGCAGGTGCCCCCCGAGCACAAATGCGCACGCCTGCACGGCCACTCCTTTCGCATCGGGGTACACCTCGAGGGTCCGATCGACCCGCTTCAGGGCTGGGTCCTGGATTTTGCCGATCTGAAGCGCGCCTTCGCGCCCCTGCACGAGGCGCTCGACCACCGGTACCTGAACGAGGTGCCGGGGCTGGAGAACCCGACCAGCGAGCAGCTGGCGCTGTGGATCTGGCAGCGCCTGAAGCCCGCTCTGCCGGGCCTGAGCCGCATCACGGTGCGCGAGACCTGCACCAGCGGGTGCGAGTACCGCGGCTAAGGGCGCGCTAGCGGCACGCACCGCCGAGCAGCCCCGCCTTCAGCGCCTGCCCCGGCGGGCGCGGTCCGAGCCAGATGCCGAGGAAGGCCCGGGCGAAATCCGCCCCGGGGATGGTCCCCACGCGTTTGCCGTCGAGTCGGTACTCGATGCCCTGCCCCGGCAGGTGCACGAACGTCATGGTGTGGCCCGAGCCGATGCCATGCATCCAGCCGTTGAGCTCGGCGATGCGCCCGCGCAGGTGTGCGAGCGCCTGCGGCGCACTGGCCTTGAACCCCTCGCGCCACGCATCGCGCAGCTCCCCGGTGGTCACGTGCCAGAGGAAATGCAGCACGATTTCACTCGGCTGATCGGCCGCGAGGATCGCCGCGGCATTGGCCGAGGGGTGCGCCAGATAGAGCGCACCGACGTAGACCTTGATGCGAAAGAACGTAGCCTTGCGGATGCCAAGTCCGTTGAGCGTCAGGGTCTGCGCATGCAGCGTGACCCGATCGGGAAAAGACACCCCGTCGCACTGGCGCGCGTGCGCCACCCCGAGCGTCAGGGCGAGCAGCGCCGCCCCGATGAGACCTCTGGTCCGGATACCCATGCTCGCCCCCTCCGGGTCCGCGCCCAGCGCGCGGCCACCGGCTGAAGACTACCACGGCGCCCGGCGCACACCCGGCTCACAGGTGTAGACCGGAGAGCATCACGATGCGCGCCAGGAGCAGACCGCCGGCGACGACCAGATAGGCCCGCAGCGCCCCCATCCACAGGCGCGTCGAGGACGTCAGACGCGCCCGCCCGAGTGAACTCAGCGCCGGCATCTGCCAGTTCTCGCGCGCCCCGGGGGTGAACTGGCGCGCCGGCGTGCGCAGGGCGCGCACGAACGGCGGGATAGCCACGGCGAGCGCCACGGCAGCGCCCCCGCCGAGCACCTCGAGCATCACGTGCGCGCCGAGCGCCGGGAACAACACCGCGGCCGTGAGGATGATCGACAGCAGCAGCAGCGCCCCGATGACCAGCGCGGTGAACAGATTCAGCCACGGCCCGTTGACCCACGGCCCGAGCAGCTCCTGGTCATTGCACAGCAGCAACAGAAACACCGTCGCGCTCGGCAGCAGCACCCCGGCGAGGGTCTGCACCGCGTTGGTGAGCAACCCGAGCGGCGTGCCGGGTGTGAGCACCAGCACGGCCGACAGGCCGATCAGGCCGGCGTAGATCAGATAGAACGATTTCGCCTCCTTCGGCCGCTGGTGCAGGGAGTGCCCGAGGGAGAGCACGTCGCCGACCGCGTAGGCCGTCGAGAGCGACACGGCCATCGCGCCGATGATGCTCGCATCGATCAGCGCCACGGCGAAGCACACTCCGGCGGCGCGCCCGACGTAATGCCCGATCGCCGCAGCCACCGCGCCGGCATCCTGGAACGCACCGAACTGCGCGCGCCCAGCGAAGGTCGCGGCCGTGAAGCTGATCATGGCCACTGCCCCGATCACGACCAGCACGATCCCGAGACACAGATCGAGCCGCTCGTAGGAGATGAAGCGCGGCGTGATGCGCTTGTCGATCACGTAGCTTTGCTGGAAAAACAGCTGCCACGGCGCCACCGTCGTGCCGACGATGGCGATGATGAGCAGCATGATCTGGCTGAGATGCCCGCTCGGCAGATGCGGCACGAGCAGATCGTGCGCCACCTGCGCGAGCGGCGGGTGCACCCACAGAAACACCGGCACCAGCAGCAGGCTGCCGGCGACGAGGACCATCGAGAAGCGCTCGAAGCGGCGGAAGTCGCCGGTTCCGGCGGCCGCCACGATGATCACCGCGGCGGCGAGCACCCCGAGCGGTCGCGACAGGCCCAGATACCCGAGCGCGAGGCTGATGCCGATGAACTCGGTGACGATGGTCAGCGCGTTGAGCAGAAACAGGTCGATCACGCTGAAGGCGCCCCAGAAGCGTCCGTAGCGCTTGAGGATCAGGCGCGCATGGCCAGTGCGGGTCACCGCACCGAGACGCAGCACCATCTCCTGATTGACGTAGAGCACCGGCACCAGCAGCAGCAGCGTCCACAGCAGCGCAGTGCCGTAGTTCTGGCCCGCCTGGGCGTAGGTGCCGAAGGCACCGGCATCGTTGTCGCCCACCATGACGATGAGGCCCGGTCCCAGGATGGCGAGCAGCGTGCGCAGCCGCGGCCCCCAGCCGCTGCGCGCCGCGCTGTCGTGGCGGGAAATGGTGCCGAATGCGCCGCGGATCTCACCGGCGTGCGCATCGCACATGAGCGCCTCGGCCGGCGCAGCATCACTCTCGGAGAAGGACATCGGTCATTCCTCACATCGCGTTGACTGGCGAGGCTCGGTGGCCTCGCCCGCTCAGTTTCGCTTCTGGAGGATGCGCTCGACCGTCTGGATCGATCGGCGCGCGGCCGCAGGCCGCGCTGTGCGCACCGTCCCGCTTCAGATCGCGGGACGGCTGCCGGAGGGAGGTGGAAACCCTGGCTCGGGAGACGTTCCGCCGATCACTCGGCGAAGAAGCGGCTACTAGGGCTAGGGTCCATGCAGGTTCCGGGTAGTTGCGTTGGCGCGCATCTTATGCATGTGTGCGCGCAAGTCAAGCGCGCAGCAGAAAAAAAGTGCTGTTGGATCGGGCCGGTCCGCTCAGCCGGTCGACTCGAGAGGCGCGCCGACCGCGGCGGCCGCAGCGCGCGAGTCGTAGCGCTTGGCGTCCACCTTCAGATAAGCGACGCCCTCTTCGGCCACCACGATCGCCTCGGCGACCCCGGGCACGGCCCGCAGCGCCGCGGCGAGCCGCTGCGCATCGCGCGCTCCGGCCGCGAGCCGCACCACGCGGGAGGCAAGGTAGCTCGGCGCGCGCATCGTGGCGGCCAACACCAGCCAGATCAGCGCCATCGCACCGGTCAGCGCGAACACCGCGCCCGATCCGCCGTGCTGCTCGATCCAGCCGCCGGCCGCGCCGCCGACGAAGATGCCCATGAACTGGGAACTCGAGTACACCCCGGTCGCCGTCCCGGTCGCCCCGGGCGGCGCGGTCCTCGTCACGAGCGACGGCAGGCTCGCCTCCATGATGTTGAAGGCCGCGAAGAACAGCGCGAGCGCCGCGAGCAGCACCAGCTTCTCGTGCCCGCCGAGCGCCAACATGATCTGGCTGACCCCGAGCGCGGCCACCGCGGCGACGAGCACGCCCTTCATGCACCGCCGACGCTCCCCGATGAGGATGGCCGGCACCATCACCACCACCGAGAACAGCAGGACCGGCAGGTACACGAGCCAGTCGCTGCGACTTCGCATCCCGAGGGCGTGGGAGAACAACCCCGGCAGCACGAGGAAGCTCGCCGTCAGCATCGCGTGCAACGCGAAGATGCCGAAGTCGAGCCGCAGCAGCTGCCGGTCGCGCAGTGCCGCGCCGAGCAGTGCCGGAACGGGCTCGGCCTCGCGGTGCACGCGCTGGTGCCGCGGGGAGGGAATCACGAACAGCGTAATGGCAATGCCGAGCAGCGCGAGCGCACTCATCATCCAGAAGATGCCCGACACTCCGATCCACGCGGCCACCAGCGGACCGGTGACGATCGCCACGAGAAACGACAGGCCGATGGTCATGCCCACCATGGCCATGGCCTGGGTGCGGTTCTCCTCCGCGGTGAGATCGGCGACCATCGCCAGAATGACCGCCCCGACCGCCCCGGCCCCCTGCAACGCCCGCCCGGCGATCATGGTGCCGATCGAGTGCGCGGTCGCGGCCCACGCGCTGCCGAGACCGAAGAGAATCAGTCCACCGACCACCATCGGCTTGCGCCCGATCCGGTCCGAGAGCAGCCCGAAGGGCATCTGCAGCAGTCCCTGCGTGAGTCCGTAGATCCCCAGGGCGAGCCCGATGGTGTCCGGCGTCGCGCCGGTGAGGCCGCGCGCGAACAGCGCAAACACCGGATAGATCATGAACAGGCCCAGCATGCGGACCGAGAACACGGCGGCGAGTGCGGCGGCGGCGCGCAGTTCTTGTTTGGACATCAGTTCGGGAGGCTCCGCAGCATGACCGGAATCGAGGCGGTCGAGCTTACTTCGGATGCCCCGTGCATGCCACCGGCCGGGCGTGGCCGAGGCGTGCTCAGCGCAGCACCAGGCTCGAGAGCATGGTGTGCGCCCCGTTCCAGATGATCTGCGCACCGATCGCCAGCAGGATGAACGCGGTGAGACGGATCATGATGTTCGTGCCGGTCTTGCCCAAGCGGCGCACCAGCGACTCGGCGTACCGGTAGCACAGATAAATGATCACGCAGGTGATCAGGACACCGATCAGATGCGCCACCGTCGTCGGCAGCAGCGCGCGCAGCCCGCGCGGCGGATTCGCCCCGAGCGTCACCGCCACCGAGATCGCGCCCGGCCCAACGGTGAGCGGCATGGTGATCGGGTAGAAAGCCCCCTGCGTGACGCTGTCCCGAGTCGCCGTGCCGTTCGGCGCGCCGTCCGTCGGGGCGATCGGACCGTGCAGCAGCGACCAGGCGAGCGAGCAGACCACGAAGCCGCCCGCGACCTGAACGGCCGGGATCGAGACCCCGAAGAAATCGAGCACGTAGGCGCCGACCAGGATCGAGGCGAGCAGCAGCACGAAGCTGTTGAACGCGACGAGCTTCGCCGCCCGCACCCGCTCCGAGGAGCTCAACCCCGAGGTCATGGCGAGGAAGATGGGCGCCCCGCCGAAGGGATTGATGATCGGCAGCAGCGCTGCGACCACCACGAAGATGATGTCGAGGTAATAGTGAATGCGAGCCTGAAACATGCGCCGAGGATTCCACGCAGCGCCGTGCGGCGCCCGGGCGACAGTCTCGCGCGACCGGCCGGCAAGCTCAAGCGTCCTGTCGGCCAGCACGGGCCTTGCGCGGCAGCGTCAGAAACAACAGGGCCCGGACCTCTCGGTCCGGGCCCTGCCGGTCACGGTGCGCCGCTCAGTGCTTGGCGTGCGGGGCCATGATCTTCGCCAGCAGATTCGGCGTGCCCGGGATACGCACCAGGTGCGGGTAGCGCGGACCGCCAAAGTAGCTCACCTTCACGGTGTGGAACCAACCGTCCTTCGCCACGATGAAGCTCGTCGGCTGATGGTCGTGCTCGGCCTGGTCCATCTCGTACTTCAGCACCCCCGGGCTGTAGCGCTGCCCGTCCACCGACTCAAGCTTCATCCCCGGCGCCATCCCAGCCTTCCAGGCCGGTGAACCTTCGCGCACATCGAGCAGCGCGCCGTTCTTGCCCACGTTAAACCCGTAGCTCAGCCACTGGTAGTTCATCCCGAACATCTGCTCACGCGCCGCGATGAACGGGTTCGGCTTCGCCGTGTACTCGAGCTTCCAGCCGGAGCGCTTCAGCTCCCCGGTCGGCGGCCGCTTGGCCACCTCGTACACATGGCGCTGGAAGAACGCATGCCAGTTGTACGGCACCACTTCGTTCAGCAGCTTCTCGATGTCCGCCCGGGTGTAGGTCTTGGTGATCGGGCCGGTGAACTTAGGCAGCGAGTACAGGTGCAGGAACGTATCGAGGGACTTCTTGTCGTGCGTCTTGGTGCGGATGATCGTATCGACATCGAGCCACAGCAGCTCGCCCTCGGTGTAGAAATCCCCCGCCGTGCGCCGGATCGAGGGGTACTGGCCGCTCGCCTCGTACAGGAACGGGGCCGCAGTCGTCAGGTCGATCAGCGGCTCGGTCTTGCGCCCCGGCTCGTTCGCCATCTGCGCGTAGATCATCGCCAGGTACTGCGGGTACTCGCTCGGCTTGCGGATCCCGGCGCGGAACGAGAGCAGATCGCCCAGGTACTGGTTCATCCCCTCGTACACCCACAGCAGATCGGTGCGCTGCGGGATCTGGTAGTTGTCCGTCTTCAGATCCCAGGGCCGGCGGTACTTGCCGTTCCACGAGTGGGAGAACTCGTGCGTGAGCAGATCACCGGCCGTCAGCTGCCACTTCGGGTTGGTCATGAAATCCGCCGGCGCCCGATCATCGCTCGACTGGTGATGCTCGATACCCTGGAAGCCGATCTTGTTCGACAGCGCGAGCAGCGAATGGTAGTTGTACCAGTGCCGCGAGCCGTACAGCGCAAGCGCCTCCGGCGTCATGTTCTTGTACGCATCGATGAGCTTCTGCGGAACGTCGAGGTCCTGCGGCGCATCGGCGAACATGTCGAGCCACTGGTGCGCATTGCCCTTGTGCCACAGCAGGATCTGCTTGTAGTAGCGACCCATGTCGAGCGGGGAATCGACCACGTAGGTCAGCGGCTCCTCCTTGAAATTCACCCGCTGTCCCACCCGGCTTTGCGCAGTGAGCGCGGTGCCGTAGCCCCAGCCCTTCGGCAGGATGATGCTCGCCTTGACGTAGTAGTGGTGGTAGTTGATGTTGTTCTGATAGAACAGCACCCGGTTCCAGTTGATCACCCCGACATTGGGGGTAGACATCACATCGGGCGAGTTCATCAGCACGGTGAACTGCACGTCGAGCGAGTGCACGCCTTCGGGCACCGTGACGTGGAAGGCATACATGTCGACCTTGTCGCGTCGCCAGGTGATCGGCTTGCCGTTGGCGCTCACCTTGATCTGCGAGATGTCCGCCAGCGGACCGGTCGGTCCATGCTCGCCGGGAATCCACTCGGGGTAGACGAACGTGAACGGACCGGGTTCGACCGGAATGCTCATCGTCGAGGTCATGAAACCGCGCGCGGCCGTACTGGCGTTCAACACGAGCGTCTCGGGATTGGACTGCGTGGCGAGCGGCACGGCATTGGCGTTCGGCTCGGGAATCAGGCCGGCGGCATTGGATGCCGCGCACACCCCGAGCGAGGCGATCGCCAGTATCGAGCAAATGGACTTGGACTTCACGGTGACCCTCATTTCATTGTTTGCGCACCGCCGATACCTGCCGGCGGAGGATTCTGGAAGCTTACTTCGGATGCCGTGGGCACGCCACCGGCGGAGCGCCACGGCCCTCAGTCAACAGAAAACATTAGGAATTCCCGGGAGGCGGGGCGCCGTAGGCCCGGGGGCTCATTCTGCGCATCTTGCGATCCGGGCACCGCAAGGCATTGCGATAAAAACAACAGGGCCCGGACCTCTCGGTCCGGGCCCTGCCGGTCACGGTGCGCCGCTCAGTGCTTGGCGTGCGGGGCCATGATCTTCGCCAGCAGATTCGGCGTGCCCGGGATACGCACCAGGTGCGGGTAGCGCGGACCGCCAAAGTAGCTCACCTTCACGGTGTGGAACCAACCGTCCTTCGCCACGATGAAGCTCGTCGGCTGATGGTCGTGCTCGGCCTGGTCCATCTCGTACTTCAGCACCCCCGGGCTGTAGCGCTGCCCGTCCACCGACTCAAGCTTCATCCCCGGCGCCATCCCAGCCTTCCAGGCCGGTGAACCTTCGCGCACATCGAGCAGCGCGCCGTTCTTGCCCACGTTAAACCCGTAGCTCAGCCACTGGTAGTTCATCCCGAACATCTGCTCACGCGCCGCGATGAACGGGTTCGGCTTCGCCGTGTACTCGAGCTTCCAGCCGGAGCGCTTCAGCTCCCCGGTCGGCGGCCGCTTGGCCACCTCGTACACATGGCGCTGGAAGAACGCATGCCAGTTGTACGGCACCACTTCGTTCAGCAGCTTCTCGATGTCCGCCCGGGTGTAGGTCTTGGTGATCGGGCCGGTGAACTTAGGCAGCGAGTACAGGTGCAGGAACGTATCGAGGGACTTCTTGTCGTGCGTCTTGGTGCGGATGATCGTATCGACATCGAGCCACAGCAGCTCGCCCTCGGTGTAGAAATCCCCCGCCGTGCGCCGGATCGAGGGGTACTGGCCGCTCGCCTCGTACAGGAACGGGGCCGCAGTCGTCAGGTCGATCAGCGGCTCGGTCTTGCGCCCCGGCTCGTTCGCCATCTGCGCGTAGATCATCGCCAGGTACTGCGGGTACTCGCTCGGCTTGCGGATCCCGGCGCGGAACGAGAGCAGATCGCCCAGGTACTGGTTCATCCCCTCGTACACCCACAGCAGATCGGTGCGCTGCGGGATCTGGTAGTTGTCCGTGGTCAGATCCCACGGCCGGCGGTACTTGCCGTTCCACGAGTGGGAGAACTCGTGCGTGACCAGATCACCTTCGATCAGCTGCGCCTTCGGGTTGGTCATGAAATCCGCCGACGCCCGGTTGTCGCTCGACTGGTGATGCTCGACGCCCTCGAACGTGATGTGATTCGAGAGCGCGAGCAGCGCGTGGTAGTTGTACCAGTGCCGCGAGCCGTACAGCGCAAGCGCCTCCGGCGCCACCCGCTTGTACGCGTTGAGGAGGTGTGCAGGAACGTCGAGGTCCTGCGGCGCATCGGCGAACATGTCGAGCCACATGTGGGCGTTGCCCTTGTGCCACAGCAACACCTTCTTGTAGTACCGGCCGATATCAAGCGGCGAGTCGCCGAGATACGCGAGCGGCTCCTCCTTGAAATTCACCCGCTCACCGACGCGGCTCTCGGTGGTGAGCGCGGTGCTGTAACCCCACCCCTTCGGCAGGATGACGCTCGCCTTGACGTAATAGTGGTGGTAGTTGATGTTGTTCTGATAGAACAGCACGCGCGTCCAGGTCAGCACGGCGACGTTGGGCGAAGCACGCAGACTGCCGGCACTGTTCAGCAGCACCGTGAACTGCACGTCGAGCGTGTGCACGCCTTCGGGCACCGTGACGTGGAAGGCATACATGTCGACCTTGTCGCGTCGCCAGGTGATCGGCTTGCCGTTGGCGCTCACCTTGATCTGCGAGACATCGACCAGAGGACCGTGCGGGGAGTGATAGCCGGGGATCCACTCGGGGTAGACGAAGGTGAATGGACCGGGCTTGACCGGGATCTGCATGGTGGAAGTTGCAAACCCGCGCCCGGCGGTGCTCGCATCCAACAGCAGCGTCTCGGGATGGGATTGCGTGGCATAGGGAAGCGCATTGGCGTTTGGCTCGGGAATGAGTCCTCGAGCGGACGCGGTTGCGCACAGTCCAAGCGCCGCTGCCGCCCACGCGGAGCGCATCAGGAATTGCTTCACGGAATACCCCTCCAGTCAGTTATGGTCGCGCCGGGATCTGCGATCCGCCGGCATCCAAAGCGGCCACTATGCCACCGCAGGGGCATGCGGGCCTGCGCAACCCGGCGGGTATTGCGATGAACGGTGCGCACGACGGGACGAAGCGCGGGGGCATGAACGCCTTCGAACACGTCCAGACGACCCGGCAGGCGCGCACCAGAGGATGCTCGGGTCAGCCGCGCGAGATCATGATCTGCTCCTGCGCGCGACACAGCGGCATGCGCCCATCCCACGCCCATCAGGATCTGACCCGTCCGCCGTCCATGCGCGACGGCCGTGCTCGCGCTCGGACTCCTCGGTGTCCTGTGGCGCACATCGCGGGTCGGGAACCGGCCGGTACTCGCGCGCCGCCGGCGATCGGTGTGCATCGGGTCCGACGCACTCAGGCGTCACGCGGCGCGCTTGCGGCGCGGCACGAATCGCAGTGCGCACCACACAGCGGTGGCGCCCGAGGAGGGCGCCACCGCTGCATGAGGCACTCAGGCCACTGCGTTCACGGCGAGAGCGGCTTGCCGCCGAGCACCCCGGTGAGACCATACCCGGTCATGGTCTGATTGAAGGCCGCGACCGAGGTACCGAGGAACTGGTCGTACTGCGCCAGCGCGCTGCGGTATTCGACATCGTAGTGCGCCTTCTCGCGCAACGTCGCCGCATCGACCGGTGCATCGGAACCCCAGAGCAGACCCGCCAGCGAGAGCAGCTTCTCGTGGATCCCATCCGGCACCCACAGCGTCGACTCCGAGGAGCCGGCGTTGCTGGTCAGGTGCATCAGCGCCGCGTGGCGGGCACGCTGGAGCGTCATGATGGCGGCATCGGCCTCACGCTGCGCCGGCAGACCCCGAACGGCCGCCTGGAGGCTCTTCAGCTGCGCGGCCAGTCCATCGAGCTGGTTCAGCGCCACGTCGACCTGAGAGATCTGATGCAGCACCGACTCGGTCACCTCATAGCGCTCGGTCATGCCGGCGAGCGTGCCATGCGAGGCCGGATCGTTCACCACGGTGAATGTCTCAGATGCGCTCGTATTCCCGAACTTCACCGTCGCGGTATACGTCCCCGGCGGTAACAGCGCACCGTTGTGCGGCCCGCGGTTGAACTTCGGTGCCGATCGCCAGCGCACCGGACCCTGCGCGTGCAGATTCCAGTAAATGCGGTGCAGACCGGCCTGCCCGGGCACCCACGGCACTTCGCCATGCGCGCCGCCCGGCGCGGCGGCCGCCGGCGTCATCGCCACGGCCTTGCCCTTGTGCAACCCCCGGTAGATGCGCACGACTTGGCCGCTGGCGTTGCGGATGATCAGCTCCCCGGGGTGATGCTCCACGTGGGCCAGGTAGTAGCTGAATGCCGCGCCGTAATGCGGATTCTGACCGTAATAGGCGCTGTCGCCCATCCATTCGGTAGTCGAGAACGGCCAGTAACGGACCGCGTCCTCGGGTTTGAACAGCGTCAGGGCGGTGTGCGCCACATGCGCATTCCACTGCTCGAAGGGCGTCAGATCATCGAGGATCCAGGCGCCGCGGCCGTGGGTCGCCACCACCAGGGAATTGGTGCGCGCCTGCAATGCCAGGTCGTACACCGCCGCATCCGGCAGACCGAGTCCGAACTTGTACCAGTGCCGACCCGCGTCCCACGACACGTACAGGCCGTTTTCCAGGCCGGCGTAATACAGGTTCGGATCGTGCAGATCTCGGCGCACGACGTGCGCATAGACGTCCGATGGAAGATTGCCGCTGATCGAGCGCCAATGCGCACCGTAATCACGGGTGCTGTACAGGTACGGACGGAAATCGCCGCTGAAGTGCCGGTCGACGGCAATCAGCGCACTGCCGGGGTTCCTCGCCGAGACATCGATCGACTCGACACGGCCCCACGCCGGCAGGTGCGGAATATGGGCCGTCACGTTCTGCCAGTGCTTGCCTCCGTCGCGAGTCACCTGCACCAGCCCGTCGTCGGTACCGACCCAGATCACCTGCGGGTTGGACGGGGCCGGAACGATGGTGAGAATCGTGTCGTAGTACTCCGCCCCGGAATTATCCTGGATGACAGGCCCGCCGGAGGGCCCCTGCTTGGCGCGGTCGTTGCGCGTCAGGTCAGGACTGATCACCTGCCAGGTACGGCCACGATTGGCGCTGCGGAAGACCACATTGGCGCCCGCGTAGAGCACCTGCGGATTGTCCGGGGAAACCGCAAACGCCGCTTCCCAATCGAAGCGGTAGCGCGCCCCATCGGCGCCGCGGCCGTTGTCATCGCGCGGGAACGGCTGAATGTCGTGCAGCTGCTCGTCGGAGCGGTTGTAGATGAAATACGACCCGTTCTGCCCTTCGTTGTAGATCAGGTTCGGGTCGTCGGCGGCGACCATGCCGTAGATGCCGTCATCCCCGTTGAATCCGACCCAGGCCCGATCGGAGATGCCGAGCGGGTTCTTGCTCGCGCTCGGACCGCACCAGGAGTTGTTGTCCTGCAGGCCGCCGCAGACCTGATAGAAGAGTCCGCCGCCGGCGGCGATGTGGTAGTACTGCCCGAGCGCGATGTTGTGCACGAACGCCCAGTGCTTACCGTTGTCGAGCGAGAGCGCCACCCCGCCGTCGTTGCCCTCGATGATGCGCCCGCTGCCGCTCGGGTCGATCCAGATCGCGTGGTTATCGACGTGGATCTGGTGCGCGATGCCCCGCCAGGTGCGTCCGCCGTTCTCAGAGGCGAGCAGCCGCATCGAGAGCGCGAACAGGTGATTGGGATTCTTCGGGTCGACCGCGATGTGCGAGAAATAGAACGGCCGCGCATCAACCGACTGATCCTTGCTCACCAGTGTCCAATGCGCGCCCGCATCATCGGACCGCCACAGCACTCCCTGGTGGCTGCCAATCACCGCGTACACGACGTTCGGATCGCTCGGCGCGACGGCAAGGCCGATGCGCCCGAGCGCGCCGCTCGGCAGGCCGTGCCCGCTCAGCCGCGTCCAGGTCTTGCCGCCGTCAAGCGATTTGTAGATCGCATCCTGCGGTCCGCCGGAGGAGTAATGCCAGGGCTCGCGCCGGAACCGGTACGTCGCGGCGTACACGATGTTGGGATTGCGCGGATCCATCGCCATGTCGGAGATGCCCACTTGCGGACCGACGTACAGCACCCGCTGCCAGTGCTTGCCGCCGTCTGAGGTGCGGTACACGCCGCGCTCGGTACTGTTCTTCCACGGGTTGCCCATGGCCCCGACCAGCACCGTGCCGCTGTGGTGTGGGTTGACCAGGATGCTTGAGATCTGCAGCGTGGCGCTGAGGCCGACGTGACGCCAATGCGCACCGCTGTCGTGCGACACGTACACGCCATCGCCGTAGGAGATGTCGTTGCGGATGTTCGATTCACCGGTGCCGACCCAGATCACGGCCGGATTGCGCGGATCGACCGCGAGCGCCCCGATCGAGGCCACCGCCTGGTGCTGAAAGAGCGCCTTCCAGGTCATGCCACCGTCATCGGTGCGAAACACGCCGCCGTCGGCACCACCGACGTAGTAGACCTTGGGGTTGCCGGGCACGCCGGCCACGGCCGTCACACGCCCGCCGGCGAGCGCCGGACCGATCTGCCGGAAGTGCAAGCGCGCGCTGACGGGCATCGGCAGCAGCGTGCGCCCGTGGGCATTCTCCTGCTGCGGACCGGCCGGCGTGGCCCACGCGAGCGGTGCGGCGAGCAGCGCACAGGCCGCCGCGACAGTGAACGATCTTGCCAATTGCATCGGGATTCCCTCGCTTGCGCGCTCCCGGCAGCAGCCGGACCGCTCCGGCGCGCGGCACTGGTGGAAAGCCAGGCAATGTACCGAAGCGGTCCGAATGCCGCCAGCTGCGGCGGGCCACGCCGGACGCACCCCGGCGCCGGTCCGTCGCATCCTGGCACCGCTCAGCGCAGCGCCTGCGCCATCATGTAGAGCCCCGCGGCGGCCACCACGGCGCTGAACAGCAGCGTCAGGGCGCGCTTGCGCGCCCCGAGCACGCCGGCGAGCCTGACCCCGGCATATCCTCCAAGCATCCCCCCGGCCATGAGCAGACCGGCGATCGGCCAGGCGACCAGATGCGCACTCGCGTAACTCACCGCGGTGGTGCCGGCCACCGCACCGACCGAGATCAGCGAGGTGCCCACCGCACTCAGCAGCGGCAGACCGGCCAGGAAAGTCAGTGCCGGCACGGTGAGAAAGCCACCGCCGACGCCGACCAGCCCGGCGAGCGAACCGACGCCAAAGCCGGCTGCGGCGAGCGCCGCGAGCCGCGCGCCGCTCCGATCCGATGGTGCGCGGCTCGCCGCCGCACTGCGGCGCAGCGCACCGCGGACCATCAACGCGGCGATCAGCACCATCAGCGCCCCGAGCAGCGCGAGCAACAGGTGGCTGTCGGTGGCGCGGCCAAGACGTGCGCCACTCGCCGCGCCAAGAACGCTGGCCAGAGCGTAGGTGCCCCCTTGACGCCAGCGCACGGTCCCGGCGCGCGCATGAATGCCCAGGCTCCACAGCGCGCTCGCCGTCGCGGCCACCGTCGATGTGCCGATCGCCAGGTGCGGAGGCAGATGCAGACCGTACACGAGCAGCGGCACGATCAGAATCGAACCGCCGACTCCGAGCAGCCCGAGCGACAAGCCGGCAAGCGTCCCGCCAAGCAACGTCACGAGCGCCATCGCGACACTCACTTCAACACCCCGCGCCCGGCGCGGCACGCCGTCCCTCTACAGCGGTTCCTGCTATAGTGTTGGCGAGTCATACACTGCGGTCGTCCGAGCGCACCACTGGCGCACATCTCGTCCCATGAACGTGCCACCTGATGATTTCTGCCACGCGGTGCGGCCCCTCCGGAGGCGTGGCGCGTGAAGCGTGAGTGGTTCAGCGCCGAGCGCATCTGGCTGCGCAAGGAACAGCAGCGCCTGGAGCGCATGCTGCACATGCGCGCCTGGTTTCCGCAAGTGCCGCTCGCCCTTCTGGTCGGCGCCCAGGGCCTGCTGCACATCCTGCTCGGCTCCGGCTCACTGCGCCCGCTGCTGCATGCGATCGCCTCCCCGTCCATTAGCTCCCTCGCCGGGGGCGTCGGTATCGTACGCATCGGCGCCGGCGCCGCCTCACACGTCGGCATCGGAATCCTGCTGATCCTGGTGGGCTTTGGCATGCTGTGGCGCTCGCGCCTCGCCTGGGTGCTGGCGTTCATGCTCACCCTGGCCGTGGTGGCGCTCGAGTTCTCCTCGCTCGCGCGCGCCTCGCGACCGATGGAGATCTTCAGCATCGTGCAGTTGCTGCTGTTGCTCTCTGCGCGTCAGGCCTTCACGCGCGCGAGCCTGGCCACCGCGACGCTGTTTGCGCTGACCGGTCTGCTGCTGACACTCGGCTACGGAACGCTCGGCGCACTGATTCTCGGCGACGGCTTCCAGCCGCACATCACCACGACGATCAACGCGGCGTACTTCGCCGTGGAGACGATGTCGACCGTCGGCTACGGCGACATCACCCCGGTGTCGAACGATGCGCGGATCTTCACGATCTCGCTGATCGTGCTCGGTCTGGGCGTGTTCGCCACCGCCTTGCCGGCGATCGCCGGTCCCTTGATCGACAAGCGGCTGATGAACCTGTTGCAGCCGCGAAGAAGAGGCAAGATGAAGCGCGTGTCCCATGTGATTGTGGTGGGCGACGGCCCGCTCGCCCAGGATACGGCCCGGGCGCTGCTCGCCCGCGGCCTGCTGGTCACCAGCATCGTCTCGCAGAAGCCGCCGGAGAGCGAACAGCATACCGAGGATGTGCTGGTCGGCGACGGCAGCGATACCGAACTGCTGCGCCAGGCGGACATCGCCAAGGCGCGCGCGGTCCTCGCCCTCAGCGAGGATGACTCCTACAACGCCTTCGTGGTGCTCGCGGCGAAGGACATGAACCCCGAGGTGCGTACCGTGGCCGCCGTCAGCGACACGCGCAACACCGGCCGCCTGGCCCGCACCCGGCCCGATGTGCTGCTCACGCTGCCGCTGCTCGGCGGGGAGCTGCTCGCCATGGCGCTCAGCGGCGAGCAGATCCAGACCGATGCGCTGATCACCCAGCTGCTGAAACTCGGCTAGCGCGCAGCGCACCCTAGAGTGCGCCCACCGCGTAGGCAAGACGCAGCCGATCGAGCGCCGCGTCGAGCGTCGCATTGTTGTAGTCCTCCTCGGCCTGGGTGCGCAGCGTGACGGCCTGAAGCACCTGGGTATTTGACGCCAGTCCGACTCCATAGAGCTGGCGCGAGACGCGCAGGTTCTCCTGCGCCTGCGCGATCGCGGCCCGCGAGGCCTGCATGCGCGCCCGGGCCGCCGCGAGCGTCAGCCAATCGGCACGCACCTCGAGCGTGATGCGCGAGCGCAAATCGGCAAGCCGATGCCGTTCGGCGCGGCTGCGTGCACGCAGCGCGTCGGCCTGGTTGGCCGCCGCGCCGCCATCGAAGAGCTTCCAGGTGAAGCCGACGCCGACCGAGGAGAAATTCTCATGGTTGAGAATCTGGTTGTCGAAATGCGTATAGCCGCCGACCGCCGAGAGGTGCGGCAGCCGGCTCGCGGTTGCGGCGCGCGCCCGCGCGGCGAGCGCCCCGGCCCGCGCGGCGAGCGCATGCAGCTCCCCTCGCCTGGAGAGCGCCCGCGCGATCAGCTGCGCGAGCGGCAACCGATCGACCGCGAAAGTCGGCAGCACCGGATCGAGATGCGGAACCCGGCCGAGCGGCTCGCCGAGCAGCCGGTTGTACTCCTCCTGGGACACGGCGAGCGCGTTCTTCGCGCTCACCTGACTTGAGCGCGCGTTGGCGAGCGCCACGTCAGCGGCGAGCAGATCGCTCTTGGCCACCATGTGCCGAGCGAATTTCGCCTGTACGTCGCGCCGGTGCGCAGCGAGACTCTCGACGCTGGCGTTTGCGACCCGGACCTGCCGCCCGGCCCGCAGGACCGCCACGTACGCCTCGGCCACCTCGAGTTTCACGTCCGCCGCGGTCGCTCGCTGCACAGCAGCCGCCCCTCGAAGCCCGTCACGCGCGGCGGCCTCACCGGCGCGGATCGCCCCGCCGGTGTACAGCGGCAGCCGCATCTGCACCGTTGCACTCAGGTACTGGTTGTTCCTGAAGATGGGGCCGGAGCGGAACGCGAACGAAGGGGTGAGCACCTCAAGCCGCGCGGTCTGCCCCAGATGCGAGTAGCTCGCCTGGGCATCGACGCTCGGCCAGCGCGCATCGCGCGCCGCCCGCGCCCCGGAGCGGGCGGCCTGCACTTCGGCCGCCGCCGCGGCCAACGTCTGATTGCGCGCCGCCGCGCGCCGCCATGCCTGCTCCAGCGTCCCCGCCCTCGCCTGCAGCGCAAGCCCCGTGCCCGCCAGGAGCGCCGCCGTGACGAACCGCTTCACACCCACACTCATGACTCACTGTCCTTCAGCGACACGATCCCGATCGCCTTCAGCACGTAGCGTTCATAGACCGGGGTGATCGATCCGCTGCGCACCTTGTGCAGGAAGTACTTCTCGAAGGCCACTTTGCCGAGATGAACCCACTTACCCACCCGAGTCCAGGTCACGTTGCGTGGCGGCATCTGCGGCAGCGCGACGAATGCCGCGCCGGTATCGCCGAAGTCCGCCAGGCAGACCGCGTTCCAGGTCGCCTCGGCCGTCGCCGTGCGCCCCTCGAGCTCCGCGGCGATGTTCGCGCAGATCGCCGAGACCATCGACTCGATCATGTAGCCGGTCTTCGGCGCACCGGTCGGCACCGGGGTCGCCTCCACCGGCGCGATGGCGACGCACACACCGGCGGAGAAGATGTTCGGATACTGCTTCGAGCGCTGATGCTGATCGATGAGCACGAAGCCGCGCGGATTGCACAGTCCGGGCACCGCGGCGACCGCATCGACCCCCTTGAAGGCCGGCAGCACCATGGCGAAGCGAAACGCCAGTGTGTGCTCGTGCCGGAGCTGCGCCTGCTCGTCGAACTCCTGCACACGCATCTCCCCGGCGCTCACCGCACTGACCTTGGCGTTGGTGATCCATTTGATGTGGCGCTGCCTGAGCTCAGCCTCCATCAACCCCTTGCTGTCGCCTACCCCGCCCAAGCCCATGTGACCGATGTACGGCTCGCTGGTGACGAAGGTCATCGGTACTCGGTCGCGCAGCTTGCGCCGACGCAAATCGGCATCGAGGATCATGGCGAACTCGTAGGCCGGACCGAAGCAGCTCGCGCCGGCGGCCGCACCGATCACCACCGGGCCCGGAGCGCGCACGAACTGTTGGTATTGCTCCCAGGCGCTCTGCGCGTGCGATTGCGTGCAGATCGAGGCGGTGTATCCGTCGGGTCCGAGCCCGGGGACCTCCTCGAAGGCGAGCTTCGGTCCCGTGGTGATCACCAAGTAGTCGTACTCAACCGTGCTGCGGTCGCGCAGCGTCAGCACCCGGCGCTCGGCATCGATCGCCTCGACCGGCTGTTCCCTCCACTCGACACCGCGCGCCGCGAGCGGCTCACGCACCGCCACGCGCGTCTTCTCACGCTCGCGCCATCCGACCGCCACCCACGGATTCGACGGCGTGAACTCGAAGTACGGCGATGAGCCGACGAGCGTGACGCGATGCGCCTTGTCGAGACGCTTACGCAACGCGTATGCGCACGGCACCCCGCCGAGACCGGCACCGATAATGACTATGTGGGCCATGTGAACCCCCCGAGTGACAACGCTCCGACGTGTCTGACACACCGAACCACTGCAAAGAGCCGTCCGTCAGGCATGGGCGCTCTTCGCCTGCGCATCGGGCGCTCGCGTCTCGTTGCGCGCCAGGTGCGCGTAGTAGAGAACCGGGATCACCACCAGCGTCAGCAGCGTCGAGACGAAGATGCCAAACAGCAGCGAGATGGCGAGGCCGTTGAAGATCGGATCGGAGAGGATGAACACCGCGCCGAGCATGGCCGCCACGGCGGTGAGCACGATGGGTTTGGCGCGGGTCGCCCCGGCGCGCACCACCGCCTCCTCGAGCGGGAAGCCGGCGCGCACCGCCCCGTCGATGAAATCCACCAGCAGAATCGAATTGCGCACGATGATGCCGGCGAGCGCGATCATGCCGATCATGGAGGTGGCCGTAAATTGCGCCCCGAACAGCGCATGCCCCGGCAACACACCGATGACGGTGAGCGGGATCGGCGCCATGATGATGAGCGGCACGACGTAGGAACCGAACTGCGCAACGATGAGCAGGTAGATCAGCGCAAGTCCAACCGAGTAGGCAATGCCCATGTCACGGAAGGTGTCGTAGGTGATCTGCCACTCCCCGCCCCACTTGATCGCGAACTCATTGGGGTTCGAGGGCGGGTGGATGAAGTGCTGCACCACGTGCACGCCGGCCGGCGGATCGCGGTGCACGAGCGCGGCGATCGAGAACATGCCGTAGAGGGGGCTGTCGATCCGGCCGGCCATGTCGCCTGTCACGTACGTCACCGGCAGCAAGTCGCGATGGAAGATCGGCTGCTGCCAGGTGCGCCGCTCGATCTGCACCACGGAGGACAACGGCACGAGCGCCCCGCCCGCGGCGCGCACCCGCAGTGCGAGCACCTTGGAGATGCGAGCCTGGTCGGCCGGCGAGAGCTCGAGGCGCACCGGAATCGGATTGCGTTCGCGCCCAATGTGCACGTAGGTGGCGTCGTAGCCATGCAGCGCAAGCGCCACCGTGCGGGCGATGGCCTGCTGCGACACTCCGAGCAACGCTGCCTTCTGCCGCTCGACATGCAGCACCAGGCGCGGCGCCGGCGCATCGACACTGTCGTCGATATCGACGATGCCCGCGGTATGCTCGAAGTCTTTGCGCACCGCGAGGGCGATCTGACGCTGCTTGGCGTAGCTCGGCCCGTAGATCTCCGCGACGATGGGCGCCTGCACCGGCGGTCCGGGCGGAATCTCCACCACGGCGATGGCCGCGCCGAAGCGGCGCGCCACGGGCGCAAGCTGCTTGCGCGCCGCGAGCGCAATCGCGTGACTTTCCCGCTCTCGGGCATCCTTCGGCACCAGCTCGACCGCGATCTCCCCGAGCCGCGGGCTGTGTCGCAGATAGTACTGGCGCACCAGACCGTTGAAATTCACCGGTGCCGCCGTCCCGGCATACACCTGGTAATCGCTGACCTCGGGCATGCGCGCGAGCACCTGTGCGAGCGCATCCAGCACGTGCGCGGTCCGCTCCACCGGCGTGCCCACCGGCATGTTGACCACCACTTCGAACTCGGACTTGTTGTCGAAGGGCAGCATCTTCATCACCACCGCCTCGAACACCACCAGGCTCACGGCGAGGAGAATCGCCACACCAATGCCGGTGTAGAGCCAGCGGCGCCGGCGCCGGCCCTCGGGGCCGGCGAGAAACGGTCCCACCACACGCTGAAAGAACCCGAGCAGCGGCAACTGCGGGCGGTGTTCGAGCGGCTCGATATGGGTCTTGCTGAGCAGCTTGCGGCACAACCAGGGCGTGAACATCAGCGCCACACCGAGGGAGAGCAGCATGCCGGAGCTGGCGTTGATCGGGATGGGACTCATGTAGGGGCCCATCAGACCGCCGACGAAGGCCATCGGCATCAGCGCGGCGATCACCGTGAAGGTGGCGAGAATGGTCGGTCCGCCGACCTCATCGACCGCCACGGGGATGATGTCGCTCAGCGTGCCGCCGCCGAGGCGCATGTGCCGATGGATGTTCTCCACCACGACGATCGCATCATCGACCAGGATGCCGATGGAGAAGATCAGCGCAAAGAGCGACACACGGTTGATGGTGAAGCCCCAGGCCCACGAGGCGAACAGCGTAGCCATCAGGGTGACACCGACGGCCGCCCCGACCACGAGCGCCTCGCGCCGCCCCATGGTGAGCACGACCAGCAGCACCACCGAGAGGGTGGCCTCGAAGAGCTTCTCGATGAGTTCCTTGGCCTTCTGATTGGCGGAGTGGCCGTAGTTGCGCGTGACGGTGACGTGGACTCCGGCCGGAATGTACGTGCCGCCGAGTTCGCGCACCCGCTGCATCACCGCATCGGCGATGGTGCTGGCGTTGGTTCCACTCTTCTTGGCAATGGCGAGCGTCACCGCCGGCGCTTCGCTCACCGCCGGCAGATGCCGGGTTGCGGCCCCCGCACCGGTCCCGAACCACACATAGTCGTGCGGCGCATCGGGCGCGGCGGACACCTGGGCCACATCGGTGAGGTAGATCGGCTGCCCGTCATGCACACCCACCACGAGGCGGGCCACATTGGCCCGTCCGGCGAGGAAGGTCCCGGCCTGCACCGGCACGACGTGATCGGCGCCGATCAGGTCCCCGGCCTGGCGCACCAGATTGGCCGCCTGCAGCGCCCGGGCGACATCCGAGGCGGCCAGTCCGTAGGCGGCGAGCCGGCCCGGCTCAAGGCGCACGCGCACGATGCTCTGCGGGGCCCCGATGGTGTACACCTTGCGCGTGCCGGGGATGCGCTTCAGCTGCGTCTCGATCGCGTGCGCGACCTGCCCGAGCTGGTACGACCCGTAGCGCGATTCGCCGCTCCAGAGCGTCAACGTGACGATGGGCACATCGTTGATGCCCATGGGCTTGATCAGCGGAGGCAGCACGCCGGCACCCGGCGGCCACAGGTCGCGATGCGAATAGATCGCGTTGTACAGCCGGACCAGCGAGGGATTACGCCGCTCGCCCACTTTGAACTGCACGCCGATCACGGCGAGGCCCGACTTAGACTCCGAGAAGATGTGCTTCACGCCGGAGACTTCCCCGAGCACCTGCTCCATCGGCGTGGTCACCTGATCGGCGACCTGCTGCGCCGAGGCGCCCGGGAAGGGAATAAACACGTTCGCAAAGGTGACGTGGATCTGCGGGTCTTCCTCCCGCGGGGTGATCGCCAGTGCGAACAGACCCAAGCCCACCGCGAGCAGCGCCAGCAGCGGGGTGATCTGGTTGTGCAGAAAGCGCCGGGCGAGCCGCCCGCTGAAGCCGAGCTCGGTGCTCACCGCGCGCTCCCGGTGATCACCGGGAAGGGCGCGAGCCGGCGCATCGCCGCGAGCGGATCGAGCGCCACCTGCTCACCGGGCGCGAGTCCCGCGAGCACCTCAACCTGCGCGCCAACCGGCTCGCCGAGGCGCACCTGCTGCAGCAGCGTCTGCCCATCGGACTCGACTAAGTAGACCGCGGTCACCCCGCTGCGGCGCACGACGGCGCGCTGCGGCACGAGAATCTGCGCCCGCTCACCGGTGTCGAACGCCACGCGCACCACCATGCCGGGGTACAGTCCCGCAAGGCCCGCCGGCAGCGCCAGGTGGACCGTGAAGGTGTTGGTTTGGGGCGAGGCCTCGGGGAACACGGTCACGTGCGCGGCGCGGATCCTCTGCGTCCCCAGATAGACCGTCGCCCGCCCGATCCGGCGCACCGTATCGGCGAGTGACTGTGGGATATTCACCTCGATGCGCAAGGCGCGCAGCGAGGCGATGCCGAGCAGCGCCGTGCCCGGGGCGACCGCCTCGCCCACCTGCACCAGGCGCCGGGTGATCACCCCGGCGTACGGGGCGCGAATCTCGGTGTAATCGACGCCCTGAGCGGCGCTCGCCACCGCCGCCCGGGCGCTGTTGAGCCCGGCGAGCGCCGCGGCGCGCGCGGCCGTGACCTGATCGAGGTCCGCCTTGGGCACGACCTGTTGGTCATAGAGGTGGCGGATCCGGCGGTAGCGCGTCTGGACTTCGGTGGCGCGCGCCGCAGCGGCGCGCAGTGCCGCGCGGGCCTGACCGAGGCTGGCCCGCTGGATCGTGGCATGCAGCCGCATCAGCAGCGCCCCGGCCGGCACCGAGTCATCGACATGGTGGTAGACCGCCGTGACGCGTCCGGTCGTCTGTGCCGTGAGCGTAGCCCGATCGACCGCCTGCACGATGCCATCGAAGCGCTGCCGGGCAGCGCCGCGCTGGAAACCCACCCGCAGCGTCGCGAGCGCCGAAGCGCTCGCACGCGGCTTCGCCTCATGAGGGGCACTGCAGGCGGCCAAGGCGCCGGCCGCGGTGCACGCCAGCGCCGCGCTCAGAAGTGCTCGACGGCTCATCGCGCCCTCCCGGAGCTCAAAACGCCGCGCCGGGCTTGACCCCGAAACGCTTGAGAATCTTCGCCAGCGGGCAGAACCCGGTGAAGGCCGATTGCAGCATGTTTACCCCGACAAATGCCGGCACGATCAGCCACCAGGGGCTCGCGAGCCAGGCGAGCAGCACGCCGATCAGCACGAAACTGCCGGCAAACGCAAAGACCATTCGATCGACTGACATGGCACTCTCCCTCGAACGAGGCCGGTGCGAGTGACCGGCGGTGAGCCCAGTATATTAGGTACGTCTAATTTAGCAAGTGGCGATTGAACACGAACTGGTTTAAACTGCATGCCCCATGCGAACGCCGCCCTCACCGCCCGCCAAGAGCCGCCGGAGCACCTCCTCGGCGGGCAGCCCGCTGCTGCGCGCCGCACACGACATGCAGCCGCACTGCGTCGAGGCGGCCGGAGTGCTGCGGGCGCTGGCGAACGAGCAGCGCTTGTTGATCCTGTGTCATCTGGTGGCGGCACCGTTGTCAGTCGGGCAGTTGAACGAACGCGTTCCTCTCAGCCAGTCTGCGCTCTCGCAACACCTGGCGGTGCTGCGCAAAGCCGGCATGGTGCGCACCGAGCGCGAATCGCAGACGGTCTACTATTCGCTCGCTCCGGGCATCGTCACGCGCCTGCTCGGTGTCCTGCACGACGAATTTTGCGGCGTCTGAGCCCCCGTGGTTCAATAGGGGGTTTCCACCGCGAATCCCTTGATTTTCATGTCCGCACTGTTCGACTCGCTGCAGGTCGGCGAGCTACGGCTTCCCAATCGCATCGTCATGGCGCCGCTGACCCGCAGCCGCGCCGGCGAGCACCGCATCCCGAACGCGCTGATGTGCGAGTACTACCGGCAGCGCGCCGGCGCCGGCTTGATCATCTCGGAGGCGACGGTGGTCACCCCGATGGGCGTCGGCTACGCCGACACGCCGGGCATCTGGTCGGATGAGCAGGTCGCCGGGTGGCGGCAGGTCACGCGGGCCGTGCATGCCGAGGGCGGACGGATCTTTCTGCAGCTCTGGCATGTCGGCCGAGTCTCGCACCCGCTATTCCTCGGCGGCGAACGGCCGGTCGCCCCCAGTGCGATAGCGCCCGAGGGGCACGTGAGCCTCGTGCGTCCGCACACCGCCTACGTGGTGCCCCGCGAACTGCCGAGCGCGGAGATTGCCGAGATCATCGCGGCCTTCGCGCGGGGCGCGGAAAATGCCGAACGCGCAGGTTTCGACGGCGTGGAGCTGCACGGGGCCAACGGCTACCTGCTCGACCAGTTTCTCCAGGACAGCGCCAACCGCCGCGACGATGCGTACGGCGGATCGATCGAGAACCGCGCCCGGCTCCTGCTCGAGGTGACGGATGCGGCCGCCGGCGTGTTCGGTCCCGGACGCGTAGGCGTGCATCTCGCACCTCGCGGCGATGCGCACTCCATGGGGGATTCCGATCGCGCCGCGACCTTCGGCTACGTCGTACGCGAACTGTCACGACGGCGGATCGCCTTCGTATTCGCGCGCGAGCATCCCGACGGCGAGCGCATCGGCCCGCAGCTGAAGCGAGCGTTCAGCGGCGTCTACATCGCCAACGAGAAACTCACCCGCGAGAGCGCCACCGGCCTGATCGAGCGGGGCGAGGCCGACGCGGTGGCCTTCGGCAAGCTGTTCATCGCAAACCCCGATCTGGTCGAGCGCCTGCGCACCGGTGCGCCGCTGAATGAGCCGCGGCCGGAATTCTTCTACGCCGGAGGCGCGGCCGGATACACCGATTATCCGGCGCTCGCCGACCCCCAAGGGCACCGCCGCCGGTAAGGCCGCTCAGCCGCCGAAGCTGAAGCAGGAATAGGCTTTGCCGCCAATGCGGCCGCGGAACCGCGCCCGTCCCGGATCATCCCCGGCGGCGGCGGCGGCGACCATGAGCGGCATGAGATGCTCCTCACGCGGGTGACAGGCGCGCGCCTGCGGCGCGCGCTCCCAGGCGAGCAGCCGCGCACGCCGTTCAGCCGGATCGACCTGCACCGCCGTCTCGTTCAGCCACGCATCGAAGGCCTCCGAGCCGCCCTCCCCGCCGGCAAAGATCGCACGCAGATTGTGGTAGCTGCTGCCGCTGCCGATGATCAACACCCCGTCACTGCGCAGCGGCGCGAGCGCTGCGCCGAGGGCCCAGTGGCGCGCCGGATCCAGATCCGCCGTGAGCGAGAGCATGAGCACGGGAATGTGTGCCGCCGGATCGATGATCAGCATCGGAACGAACACCCCGTGATCGAAGCCACGCTCGGCGTCGCTCGCCGTGCTGATCCCGGCGCCCTCCAGCACTCCACGCACCCGCGCGGCAAGCTCCGGGGCACCGGGCGCCGGATAATTCAGCTGATACGTATGCGGCGGAAAGCCGTAGTAATCAAATAGCATCGAGGGCGCCGGGGCGCTCGCGACCGTCGGCACCGGCTCCTCCCAGTGCGCGCTCACCATGAGGATGGCGCGCGGCGGGGCCGGCAGACTCCCGAGCACACCCTCGAGGTAGACCCGCAGTCCCTCGTAGGCACGCGGGCCGAACGGCGCGGGGAATTCCATCCAGAAACACGGGCCACCCCCGTGGGTCAAATAGATCGTCGGCTGGCGCACAGAACTCTGCACAGGAGCGCTCCTCGGAATCTCGTGCACTCATGCTAGCATCAGCGCGCGATGAGTCACCAAGACGGCAGGTATGCCGACGCACGGCGCAGCCCCCCGGTCCAGCCCGGGGTGCCGGTGCGTCTCTCGGCGCGGGTCTGGCGCCTGACCTGCGGCAATGCCGGGCTGATGACCGGCCCGGGCACCAACAGCTATTTCGTCGGCGAGGGTGATCACTGGGCGCTGATCGACCCCGGTCCAGCGCAGTCGCGGCATTTGCTCGCGCTGCAAAACGGCGCGCCCGGCCCGATCCGGCGCATCCTGGTGACCCATACTCACCCCGACCACTCCCCGGGCGCCGCGCCGCTGAAGCGCCTGACCGGCGCCGAACTGCTCGGGCGGGTAAGCGCACACCCGCACGGCCAGGACGGCTCCTTCCTCCCCGACCGGGAACTCACCGACGGGGAGCGCGTGACGCTCGGCCCGGGCACCGTGCTGAGAGTGCTGCACACGCCCGGCCATGCCTCGAACCACCTGTGCTACCTGCTCGAGGCCGAGGGACTGCTGTTCACCGGAGATCACATCATTCAGGGCTCGACCGTGCTGATCGATCCGCCGGACGGGGACATGCAGGCGTATATCGCCTCGCTGCAGCGGCTGCTGCGCGAGGATCTCACCGCGCTCGCTCCCGGACACGGTGAGCGGATCGATGAGCCGCACGAAGCGCTCTGTGCGCTCATTGCGCACCGCTTGAACCGCGAGGCGAAGGTGCTGGAGGCCCTGAGCGCGCAGCAGCCGGCCACGCTCGCCGAACTGTGCGCGGGCGCCTACGAGGACGTGGCGCCGACGCTGTGGGGACTCGCCGAGCGCTCCCTGCTCGCGCACCTGCTGAAGCTCGAGGCTGACGGGCGCGCCCTGCGGCACGGGGAACGCTGGCGCGCCGCCCCCTGAGGCGCGGCGCACTCAGGCGGTGGCGCCCTCGTAGCGCTCCGTCAGCCACAACACCACCGGCATGACCAGCAGCACCAGCGGCAGCTGCACGATCGCCCCGGCGATGATCGCGATCGCGAGCGGTTGGAGCATCTGGTCGCCCGAACCGCTGATCGCCGCTGCGAGCGGCACCAGCGCCAGGATCATCGCCAGCGTGCTCATGGTGATCGGGCGCAGCCGATTCAGCGCCGCCTCATAGAGCGCCTCACGCCGCGGCATGCTGCGCGCGAGCGTCTGGTACTCCGAGACGTAGAAGATCGCCATTTCGGTCGAAATGCCGACGATCATCACCATGCCCATCATGGCGGTGATGTTCAGCTCCACCCGCGTCAGCCACAGCCCGACGAACACCGCGCCGGTGGAGATCAGCGCACTCAGCATGATCACCACCGGCGTGACGAACCGCTCGTAGAGGAACAGCAGCAAAATCAGCTCCGCGACCAACGCGGCGCCGAACACCCGGATCATGCCGTGCACGGCGAGCTGTTCCTGCTTGTACTGGCCGCCGAGGGTGTACATCACCCCGGGAGGCAGCAGACCGGGTTTGCTCAGCACCTGCTTGACGCCCGCGATGGTCGTACTCAATGCATAACCGCCGCCGATCTGCGCCGTCACCGCGACGATCTGCGCCAGGTTGTCGCGGGTGAGCTCAGGCTGACCGGCAACGAAGCGCACCGTGGCGACGCTGGCCAGTCGCAGCATCCGCCCATCGGGCGCGCGGATCGGCAGATCCCCGAGCTGGCTGCGGTAGATGCGCCGCTCCGGCGGACTCAGCCACAGGCGCACGCCGATGTCCTGCACGCTGCCGAGATAGCTCGTCACCACCGCACCGTGCAGGTAGTGATAGACCTGGTCGCGCACCTGCGCCACCGTGAGCCCCTCCATCGCGGCTGCGGCCGGATCGACGTGGATGTCGAGCGCATCCCCGGCCGGCACCACCCCGTCGATGACCGAGGCCGGCTCGATCCCCGGCACGGCGCGGATCGCCTTGGCGACCCGCACCGCCACGGCACCGAGCACTGCCGGGTTCTTCGCGCTGAGGGAGATGACCACCGGCTGGCGCCGTCCGACCATGTCCCCGATCATGTCGCTCATCAGCTGATGGGTATCGAAATCGATGCCCGGCACGTCACGCGTGACCTTGCGGGTGATCTCATCCATCACCTTCCAGATGTTGGGCCGTTTCGAGGAGGAGATCAGGCGCACGAAGAAATCGCCCTGATAGGCCTCGTTCAGATCTCCACCCAGACCCGCACCCGTGCGGCGCGAGTAGGTGTACACGTACGGGTCCTTGTGCAGGATGTACTCGATCTCCTCGAGCTCGCGGTTCGTCTCGGTGAGCGAGGTACCCGGGGCCGCCTGGTAATCGAGGACGAAGCCGCCCTCGTCCATGCGCGGCAGAAACCCGCTGCCGACGTTGAGGTAGGCGACGTATCCGACCAGCACCACCACCCCGAGCACCGGCACGAGCAGCACGGGCTTCTCGAACAGCCGGCTGAGTGCCTTGCCGTGCACGCGCTTCAGCCGCGTTTCCTTGCCATGGGAGGGATCGTGGAAGTTCCTGAAGTCGATCAGGCTCCGCGCCAGCAGCGGCACCGCGAAGGCGGTGAGGATCAGCGAGATGATCAGCGCCGAGGCCATGGTGAGGGAGAGGAACTTGAAGAACGCCCCGGTGATGCCGGAGAGAAACGCAAGCGGAATGAAGATGATGATCGTGGCCAGAC